>NZ_JBIVNC010000015.1:0-240503 GCF_044753385.1 Streptomyces sp. NPDC088387 | reverse complement strand
CTCCTTGTCCCGCGCCTCCGCGAGCTGCTCCAGGGTGTCGTTCGCACCCTTCACATAGGCCGCGTGGTGCTTGTCGTGATGCAGCTCGATGATCTGCGGATTGATGACCGGCTCAAGCGCGGCGTAGTCGTACGGAAGTTCAGGGAGCGTGTAAATCGCCATGTCCGACGTCCTCCGACGTTCTTCTTGCGAATATTATGCAAGTGCACGCTAACAGCAGGAGTCGCGCCCTGCCGATCAGGCATTGGACCTAGGACTTTCGCAGTGTCGCGACGACGACCCGGCCCCCCGCTACCCATCCTCCGCTTCTTATTGCACACTATGCGCAATAGCGTTCTCCGTGCGGAAAGGGACGGGTGTGAGTTCTCCGATCGTGCTCGGCATCGAGTCGTCGTGCGACGAGACCGGCGCGGGACTCGTCCGGGACGGACGTCTGCTGGGCCACGCGCTGGCGTCGAGCATGGACGAACACGCCCGCTACGGCGGGGTCGTCCCCGAGATCGCCTCCCGCGCGCATCTGCACGCGCTGCGGCCGGTCGTGCGCCGGGCCCTCGACGAGGCGGGCCTGCGCCTGTCCGACGTGGGCGCGGTGGCCGTGACCACGGGACCCGGACTGTCGGGCGCGCTCCAGGTGGGACTGGCCGGGGCCAAGGGCATCGCGTACGCACTCGGTGTTCCGCTGTACGGCGTCCATCACCTCGCGGGCCATGTCGCCGCCGACACCCTGGAGCACGGCCCGCTGCCCGACCCCTGCATGGTGCTGATCGTCTCCGGCGGCCACACCTCGCTCCTCCTCGTCCGTGATCTGGTCCGCGATCCGATCGTCCACCTCGGAGACACGCTGGACGACGCGGCCGGGGAGTGCTTCGACAAGGTCGCGCGGGTCTTCGGGCTGCCCTACCCGGGCGGTCCGGCCATCGACCGGGCAGCGCGCGTGGGGGATCCGCGCGCTGCCCGCTTTCCCCGCCCGCTGCCGGGCTCGTACGACTTCTCCTTCTCGGGGCTGAAGACGGCCGCCGCCCGCTGGGCGGAGCGTCACGCCGACGGTGAGCTGCCGGTGGCCGACGGGGCGGCCTCGCTCCAGGAGGCCGTGGCCGACGTCCTGACGCGCAAGGCGGTCGACGCCTGCGCGGAGCACGGTGTGGGCACGCTGGTCGTGGTCGGCGGAGTGGCCGCGAACTCGCGGGTGCGGTCGCTGGCCGAGGAGCGCTGCCGGGCCGCCGGGATCGTGCTGCGGGTGCCGCCGCCACGGCTGTGCACGGACAACGGCGCGATGATCGCCGCCGTCGGCGACCTCCTGGTGCGCGCCGGGGCCCGGCCGGCCCCGCTGGACGTGTCGGTCGACCCGTCGGCACCGCTGGAGTACGCGGCCCTGCAACCGGTGGCCGCCGGGGCGGTGGCCGCCTGATGGACGTCCGCGTCTTCAGGGACGACACCCTGCTCGCGTACAGCGCCGCCCTGCGTTCCGTCTACGTGGACGCGTTCTGCGCTCCGCCGTGGAACGCGTCCACGGCCGATGCCGACGCGTTTGTGGACCGCCTCGCGGTGAACGTACGCCGGCCCGGCTTCACCGCCGCCCTCGCCTTCACGGGCGACACGGTCGTCGGCTTCGCCACCGCCTGGACGACCCTCGCCCCCTTCCCCACCGACCGCTGCTATCCGCAGGTCGCCGCGGGACTCGGCCCCGACCGCACGGAGGAATGGCTGTGCGGGGCCCGCGAGATCGACGAACTCGCGCTGGGCGCGGAAGCCCGGGGCAAGGGGCTCGCGGGCGAGTTGCTGGAGGCGGTCACCGCGGACGCCCCCGAGGACCGCTCCTGGCTGCTCACCTCCCTCCAGTCGGAGCGGGCCATGTCCTTCTACCGGCGTCAGGGCTGGCGGCAGGCCACCCACCCCTCCCCCGGCGGCAACGGCATCGTCGTCTTCCTCGGCCCCCGCCACCCCGCCCGGCACCTGACCCCCCAGTCCCTGTAGACGCGCGGAGACGGTTGTTCGGCGTGTGCTCGACCCCCGGGACCCGGGGTGGGGCGGCGGCGGACAGTCATGACCTTCTCCCCGGCGGTCGGCGGCGGCTCACGGCGGCTCACGGCGGCTCACGGCGGAGAATGAGGGCCGTCGTCACCGCCGTACCAGGAGGAGTCACCACGTGACCAGCCGCGTCACCTTCATCACCCCCGCAATGAGTCCGTCGATGCGCCGGGCCCGGTTCGACGACGGCGACCCGATCGACGAGGGCGGGGCGGCGCGGGCGCGCGCGGCGGCCGGTTCACTGCGGCAGGGCGGCCGAGTTCTGGTGTCGCCGAGCGTGCGGTGCCGTCAGACGGCGGTGGCACTGGGTCTCGACGCGTCCGGGGAACAGGCGCCGGCCGGTGGGGACATGGGGCGGTGGCGCGGCCTGACGCTCGACGAGGTCGCCGCGGCGGAGCCGGAGGGGGTGGCGCGCTGGCTGGCCGACCCGGGGGCCGCTCCGCACGGCGGTGAGTCGGTCCGGGACGTGTGTGCACGGGTCGCGGGCTGGCTCGACGCGGCGCTGCGCGTCGACGGTCGTGTGCTGGCCGTGGTGGAACCGGACGTCGTACGGGCGGCGGTGGTGCATGTGGTGGGGGCCGCCGAGGCCGCCTTCTGGCGCCTGGACGTTCCGCCCCTGACGGCGACCGAGGTCAGCGGACGGGCCGGGCGGTGGAACCTGCGGCTAGGCACACCGCTCGGACCGTACGAGGCCGATACCGGTCACTGAGCGGACGTACGCGCCACCCGCGTCGCGTCACCGCGGGGCGGCCACCGGAGCGGCGGTGGGCGCGGGGGCCGGCTTCGGGTGCAGCAGGCGCTCGGCCAGCTCGCCGAAGAGCAGGCCGAACCCTCCCCACAGCGTGACCTGCATCGCCAGGGCGGAGATCCGGAACCGCCAGAGCAGCGCGGCCGGGAAGTCGTCCGGGACCTCGTTGATCACGGGCAGGAACGCGTAGGCCAGCCCGATGGCGACGGCGAAGCCGAGGACGGCGGCGACCGTGGCGTACCAGTTGCCCAGCCGGGGTGCGAGCCGTCTGCCCGCGATGACCGCGGCGACGGCGAGGAGCACACTCAACACCATCATCAGGAAGTACAGGGTGGTGCGCCGGGCGATGGTGTCCGGGTCGCCGACCGCGGGCGGGTTGGCGGGGTACTTCAGGAACGGCACGACGTAGACGGCGAGGAGTGCGGTTCCCGAGAGCAGGAGTGCCGTGGCGCGCGGGGTGAAGCGGCCGACACGGCCGAGGGCGAAGCAGAAGGCGAGCGCGGCGATACCACCGAAGGCGACGCCGTAGACCAGGACACCGGTGGCGAGGCCCGCGGTGGACTGGAGGCTGCGGGAGACGAGTTCGACCTCGTGCTCGTGCGCGGGGGCGTGCGCCTCCTCGAAGCCGATCGCGCTGTCGACGCTCGGCTCACCGAGGAAGTAGGCGACGACCAGGGCGAGCACACCGGCGCCGAGGCCGGCGAGCATGCCGCGGACGAGCAGGTTGCGTACGGTCGCGGAGTTCATGGGGTGCGGCGTCCCTCTGGTCAGTGGCAGGGGAAGCCGAGGAGGTGGCGGGCGTCGTGCACCCACTCGTGGACTTCCTCGCCGGACACGACGGACGTGGCGCCCTGTTCGGCGCCGACGAAGTACAGCAGGACCAGCATCAGGACGCCGAAGAAGACGGCCCACGGGGCGATGTCCCTCAGCGGCACCTTGGCCGGGACGGCGGGGCTGGTGGCTGACGGCTGGGCGATGTGCTGCGCCATGGGTAGGGCCTCCTCCGGGAGTTCGCGTCCCGTCTCGGTGGTGCTCGGGACGACGGCCACGGGTCTGACTCGCGGTGCGCCCCGCTGCCGGGGGCGCACCGCTCACAGTGGCGCGACCGTGCCGGATTCCCACCGGCTTCCTGTCGCCGTCGTCGCTACGCGGTGACGCTACTGCTTGTCGGGGTCATGGCCAATGCCGGTCGACCCCTGCGGAGCGGCTCTCACCGAACACTTACCCGTGGCGGAACGCCGGCTGCCGTTTGTCGGCGAAGGCTCCCATGCCCTCCTTCTGGTCCTCCGTCGCGAACACCGCGTGGAACAGCCGCCGTTCGAAGCGGACGCCCTCGGCGAGGGTCGTCTCGAAGGCCCGGCCGACGGCCTCCTTCGCCATCATCGCCACCGGCAGCGACATGTTTCCGACGGTCTCGGCGACGGCGAGCGCCTCGCCGAGCAGTTCGCCGGCGGGCACCACCCTGGAGACGAGTCCGGCACGTTCGGCCTCGGCCGCGTCCATGGTGCGCCCGGTCAGACACATCTCCATGGCCTTGGCCTTGCCGACCGCCCGGGTCAGCCGCTGGGAGCCGCCGATCCCGGGGATCACCCCGAGCTTGATCTCCGGCTGGCCGAAGACCGCGGTGTCGGCGGCGAGCAGGATGTCACACAGCATGGCGAGTTCGCAGCCGCCGCCGAGGGCGTATCCGGAGACGGCGGCGACGGTCGGTGTGCGCAGCTGCCCGAGCCGGTCCCAGGCGGCGAACCAGTCGCTCAGATACATGTCCATGTACCCCCGCGGCCGCATCTCCTTGATGTCGGCGCCGGCGGCGAACGCCTTCGCCGAGCCGGTGAGCACGATGCAGCCGACGTCGGGGTCCCGGTCCAGGGCCTCGGTGGCGGCGACGACCTCGTTCATCACCTGGAGGTTGAGGGCGTTGAGGGCGCGTGGCCGGTTGAGGGTGACGAGCGCGGTGCGGCCCTTGCGTTCGACGAGGATCGTTTCGTAAGCGCCCAAGGGCTCGGCGGCCTTGATGGATTCGGTGGGTTCGGTGGGTTCGGTGGGTTCGGTGGGTTCGGTGGTCATGCCGGCTCTCCGCTCTGGTCCCTCACTGCGCGTACGATCCCGGAGAAGTCCTCCGTGTCGCCGACCCGTTCGGCATGGGCCGCGTACAACTCGGCCGCGCGCAGACCGAGTTCGGCGTGAACGCCGCCCGCGCGGACGGCGTTGGCGGCGAGCCCCAGGTCCTTGGCCATGAGGGAGGCGGCGAAGCCGGGCCGGTAGTCGCGGTTGGCGGGGCTGGTCGGCACCGGGCCGGGTACGGGGCAGTTGACGCTGAGCGCCCAGCACTGTCCCGATGCCGTGGAGGCCACGTCGTAGAGCGCCTGGTGGGAGAGGCCGAGGCTCTCGGCGAGCACAAAGGCCTCACTGACGGCGATCATCGAGACGCCGAGAATCATGTTGTTGCAGATCTTGGCGGCCTGTCCGGCGCCCGCGCCGCCGCAGTGGACGGCCTTCTTGCCCATGGCGTCCAGCAGGGGACGCGCCTCGGCGAACTCGTCCTCGCCGCCGCCCGCCATGAAGGTCAGTGTGGCGGCCTCCGCGCCGACGACTCCGCCGGACACGGGTGCGTCCAGGGCGCGCATACCCGCCGCCTCGGCCCGTGTGTGGGCGGTGCGGGCGTCGGTGACGTCGATGGTGGAGCAGTCGACGAAGAGGGTGCCGGGGCGAGCGGCGGGGAGGACGTCGTCGTAGAGACCGAGGACGTGGCGCCCTGCGGGCAGCATGGAAACGACCAGGTCCGCCTCGTTGACGGCGGATACGGCGGTCGCCGCGGGCTCGACCCCGGCAGCGACGGCGCTGCCCAGTGCGGCGGGGACGAGGTCGTGGCCGAGGACCCGGTGGCCGGCCTTGACGAGGTTGGCGGCCATGGGGCCGCCCATGTGTCCGAGTCCGATGAACGCGACGGTGCTCACCAGGCCACCTCCGTGGTGGTGTGGGGCCCGGCAAGCCGGAGTTCGCGCGCACCGAGGGGCTGGAAGAAGCGCGCTACGTCGGCGTCCGTGACCTCGGCGAAGGTGGCCGGCGACCAGTGCGGGTCACGGTCCTTGTCGATGACCTGGGCGCGGATGCCCTCCACAAGGTCGGGCATGGCGAGGGCCGCGCAGGAGACGCGGTACTCCTGCTCCAGCACCTGCTCCAGCGAGGCGAGCCGACGGGCGCGGCGCAGGGACGCCAGGGTGACCTTCAGCGCGGTGGGTGACTTGGCGAGCAGGGTCTCCGCGGCCTCCTTGGCGGCGGGGTCGCCGTGTGCCAGGAGGCTCTGGACGATCTCCTCGACGGTGTTGGCCTCGTAGCAGCTGTCGATCCACTCCCGGTGCCCCGTCAACTCCCCCACCGGGGGCGGCTGTACGTGCGTGGCGAGCGCCTCGCGCACGGGCAGGCCGGCGAGGTCGGCGACGAAGGCGGGCAGCGCGGCGGACGGCATCGTGTGGTCGGCGAGTCCGCACAGGAGGGCGTCGCCCGCGCCGATCTGCGCGCCGGTCAGGGCGAGATGGGTGCCCAGTTCGCCGGGTGCGAGCGCCAGCAGGTAGGTGCCGCCGACGTCGGGCACAAAGCCGATGCCGGTCTCGGGCATGGCGATCCTGGACCGCTCGGTGACGATACGGACGCTGCCGTGCGCGGAGACTCCGACGCCACCGCCCATGACGATGCCGTCCATGACGGCGACGTAGGGCTTGGGGTAGCGGGCGATACGGGCGTTGAGGTGGTACTCGTCGCGCCAGAACGCGGCGGAGGCCGTGCCGCCGCCGGAGCGGGCATCCGCGTGGATGGCACGGATGTCGCCGCCCGCGCACAGGCCCCGGTCCCCCGCGCCACTGATGACGACGGTCCGTACGGCCGGGTCGTGCTCCCAGGCGGTGAGCGCCGCGTCGATACGCCGGACCATGGCGTGGGTGAGGGCGTTGAGGGCCCTCGGCCGGTTGAGGGTGATGTGGGCGGCCCGTCCCTCGGTGTGCAGCAGGACGGATTCCGTGGCGTCGCTCGCGCCGGTTGCCCCGACCTCGTCGGTGCCGGTCATGCGAACGCCTCCGTCATACCGCGGGCCACGATGACACGCATGATCTCGTTGGTTCCTTCCAGGATCCGGTGGACCCGCAGGTCACGGACGATCTTCTCGATACCGTACTCGTGGAGGTAGCCGTAGCCGCCGTGCAGCTGGAGCGCCCGGTCCGCGACGGAGTAGCCCGTGTCGGTGGCGAACCGCTTGGCCATGGCGCACAGGTACGGCGCCCGGGCGTCGCCCCGGTCGAGGGCGGCGGCGGCCTGCTGGACCAGGGCTCGGGCTGCGGCGAGTTCGGTCGCCATGTCGGCGAGCCGGAAGCGCAGCGCGTCGGCGTCCAGGAGGCGGCGGCCGAAGGCCTCCCGGTCGGCGAGGTGGGCGAGGCTGCGGTCGAGGGCGCTGCGGGCGCCGCCGAGTGAGCAGGCGGCGATCCCGAGGCGGCCGCCGTTGAGACCGTTCATGGCGATGCGGAAGCCCTCGCCCTCGCGGCCGAGGAGCCGGTCGCCGGGGATGCGGACCTCGTCGAGGATGACCTGGCGGGTGGGCTGGGCGTTCCAGCCCATCTTGTGTTCGTTGGCGCCGAAGGACAGTCCGGGGTCGTCACCTTCGACGAGGAACGCGGACACCCCGCCGGCCCCGGTACCGCCGGTGCGGGCCATGACGACGTACAGCCGGGCGGCGCCCGCGCCGGAGATGAACTGCTTGACTCCGGTGAGGATCCAGTGGTCGCCGTCGCGGACCGCGCGGGTGGTGAGGGCGGCGGCGTCGGAGCCGCTGCCGGGTTCGGTCAGGCAGTACGCGGCGAGGTCGTCCATCGCGCACAGACGGGGCAGCCGGCGTTCACGCTGGGCGGGGTCGCCGTAGTGGTCGACCATCCAGGCGACCATGTTGTGGATGGAGAGGTAGCCGGCGATGGAGGGGCAGCCGGAGGCGAGGGTCTCGAAGACGAGGACGCCGTCGGTCCGGGTGAGGCCGGAGCCGCCGGACTCCTCGCGGACGTAGACACCGCCGAGGCCGATTCCGGCGGCCTTGCGCAGGACGTCGACCGGGAAGTGCTTGTCGCGGTCCCAGTCGAGGGCGTGCGGGGCGAGGTGGTCCTGGGCGAAGTCGAGGGTCGTCTCGACGAGGGCCTGCTGGTCCTCGGTGAGCAGGGTCATCGCGCTCACCCCATCGTCGGGATCGTGAAGCTCGCGCCTTCCCTGAGGCCGGCGGGCCAGCGCGAGGTGACGGTCTTCGTACGGGTGTAGAAGCGGATGGCGTCCGGGCCGTGCTGGTTGAGGTCGCCGAAGCCGGAGCGCTTCCAGCCGCCGAAGGTGTGGTAGGCGACGGGTACCGGGATGGGCACGTTGACGCCGATCATTCCGGTGTTGACCCGGCGGGTGAAGTCGCGGGCGGTGTCGCCGTCGCGGGTGAAGATCGCCACGCCGTTGCCGTAGGCGTGCTCGCTGGGCAGGCGCAGGGCCTCCTCGTAGTCGGTGGCGCGGACCACGGAGAGGACCGGGCCGAAGATCTCCTCCTGGTAGATGCGCATGGCGGGGGTGACGCGGTCGAAGAGGGAGGCTCCGGCGAAGAAGCCGTTCTCGTGGCCGGGGAGGCTGAAGTCGCGCCCGTCGACGACGAGTTCGGCGCCCTCCTCGACACCGAGGTCGACGTAGGAGCGGACCCGGTCGAGGGCGTCGGGGCCGACCAGCGGGCCGAAGTCCGCCTCGGGGTCGTCGCTGCGGCCGATGCGGAGCCCGGCGATGCGCTCCTTGAGGCGGGCGACCAGTGCGTCGGCGGTCTGTTCGCCGACGGGCACGGCGACCGAGATGGCCATGCAGCGTTCGCCCGCCGAGCCGTAACCGGCGCCGATCAGGGCGTCCACGGCCTGGTCGAGGTCGGCGTCCGGCATCACGATCATGTGGTTCTTGGCGCCGCCGAAGCACTGGGCGCGTTTGCCGTGGGCGGCGGCGGTGGCGTAGATGTGCGCGGCGACGGGGGTCGAGCCGACGAAGCCGAGGGCGGCGACGCGGGGGTCTTCGAGGAGGGTGGTGACGGCTTCGCGGTCGCCGTTGACGACGTTGAGGACACCTGGCGGCAGGCCCGCCTCCAGGAAGAGTTCGGCGAGCCGCAGCGGTACGGAGGGGTCGCGCTCGGAGGGCTTGAGAAGGAAGGCGTTGCCGCAGGCCAGGGCGGGGGCGGCCTTCCAGAGGGGGATCATGGCGGGGAAGTTGAACGGGGTGATGCCCGCGACGACGCCCAGGGGCGCGCGCAGCGAGTGGACGTCGATGCCGGTGCCGGCGTTGTCGGTGAACTCGCCCTTGAGCAGATGCGGGATCCCGGCGGCGAACTCCACCACCTCCAGGCCGCGTTGGAGGTCGCCGTGCGCGTCGGCGACGGTCTTGCCGTGCTCGGCGGAGAGCAGCCGGGCCAGGGAGTCCTTCTCCTGCTCGGCCAGTTGGAGGAAGCGCAGCAGGACTCGGGCCCGGCGCTGCGGATTCCACTCGCCCCACTCGTGCTGGGCCTGCGCGGCGTCGGCGATCGCCGCCTCGGTCTCGGCGCGGCTGGCGAGGGGCACGCAGGCCTGTACCTCGCCGGTGTTGGGGTCGTACACGTCGGCGTAGGACCCCGAGGTTCCCGGGGTGTGCTTGCCGCCGATGAAGTGCGTCAACTCGCGCGCGGAGGCGCGGTCTTGTGCGCGGATCATGTATGGCCTGCTCTCGTCAGGTGATCCGGGACGGCGCGCGGGACCGCCGCGTCCGGACGCGGTGGCGTACGGGTGCGGGGGCGGCGCGAGATCGCGTATGGCGAGGGGACCGTCAGGCTGTGACGGCCGGACGCGGGTGGGGCCGTGGAGCCCGCCCGCCAAGTCCGCCGGGGTCGTGGGTGCACACCGGTGCCATGCGTGTCAGCTCCATCCTCGTGGACAACACGGAACATCCCGCGGCCGGTATCCTGACTCCCGGATCAGCGCGCGCCGTCCGCCTTCCCGACTTCGTGCTCGTCAGTGGCGTCCTGCTCGACGGCGTACTCCCCGGTCACAGTGGCGGGACCGCGCCGGAATCACACCGGCTTCCCTGCACCGCGGGCCTTCTGCCGCGACTATATAGTTGGACGTCCTAGTAAATCCACCCCGGGCGAGCCCGGTGCCGTGTTGTGCCGGGTCAGGGCTTTTCCGGCGCGGCCGTCCGTGGCTCGGCGAACCGCACCGGGGCGCGGAAGCGGGCGCGGCGCGCGGCCCGTCGGAAGGTGGTCAGCACCGCGGGACCGGCGAGCAGTACACAGACGAAGTTGGTGACCGCCCGGCCGGTGTCCCAGCCGAGGGACGTGGCGATGTCGAAGGCGATGTAGCGCTGCCACTGCTCGGTGAACGGCAGTCCCGGCAGATAGGCGATGGAGCTGTTCGGGTCCAGGGAGAACGGCCAGAAGGACAGGTTGAGCAGAAAGCCGAACAGATACCCGGAGAGGGATCCGTACACCGCCAGCATCAGCACCTCACGGCGGCCGGTGGCCCGGGGCAGGAAGCCGGCGAGCATCCCGACGAAGGCACAGCCGAACATCTGGTACGGCATCCAGGGCCCGACTCCGCCCGTGATGAGCGCGGAGGCGAACAGCGAGGTGCAGCCGAGCACGAACCCGAAGCCTGGGCCGTAGACCCGGCCGGCGAGGACGAGGACGAAGAACACGGTCTCGATGCCGGCGGTTCCGGCACCCAGGGGGCGCAGGGCCGCGTTGACGGCGGAGAGCACACCGAGCATCGCGAGCGCCTTGGAGTCGATGCCGCCCTCGGCGATCTCCGAGAGCACCACGCACAGCACCAGGAGCAGGAGAACCCCGAAGATCAGCGGGGGCGCGTAGTTGGAGCCGAGCTTCCCCGGGGCCACGACGAAGGGCCAGAAGAAGGCCACAAGCCCGAGGAATGCGGCCAGGGTCATGACGATCCCCACGCGCGGGCCGAGCCGGATCGCCGCCGCTTCACGTCTGGTCACGGTCACCCTCCTTCCGGTCCTCGGCCGCGAGTGCCGTTTCGACCTGGCCGACCGTCAGGTAGGGCAGCGGGGCCAGGATCTTCGCGGTCTGCGGGGCGAAGACCGGTGAGGAGACGATGACCTCCGTGGTCGGGCCGTCGGCGACGATGTCGCCCTCGGCCATCACCACGACCCGGTCGGCCGCGCGGGCGGCGAACTCGACGTCGTGGGTGGAGATGACGACCGCCCGGCCCTCGGCCGCCAACGCGTCCACCACACCGATGAGTTCGGTCTTCGCGCGGTAGTCCAGTCCGCGGGTCGGTTCGTCGAGCAGCACGATCCGGGGCGCGGCGGAGACCTGGATGGCGAGGACCAGGGCGAGTTTCTGCCCCTCGGAGAGGTCGCGCGGGTGGGTGGCGTCGTCGATGCCGGGCGCGAGCCGGTCAAGGACGTCCCGTGCGGTCACGGCGGACCCCGACTCGGTGTCCGCCTGGTCGAGTTCCGCCTTGACGCTCTCCAGGTAGAGCAGGTCCGCGGGGGTCTGGGGAACCAGTCCGACGAGCCGGCGGGCCTGTGCGGCGGGCACGGCGTGCGGATCGGTGCCCCCTCCGGAACCGGTCGCCTTCGCACTCCCGCGCACGGAGTCGCCCACCTTCGCACCCGCGGAGTCGCTCACCTTGACGGTCCCCGCGCGGCGCGGACCCGAGCCCTGGATGGCCCACAGCAGCGACGACTTCCCGGAGCCGTTGCGGCCCATCAACGCCGTCACCTCACCGGTGTGCAGATCGAGGTCCACCTCCCGCACGGCGGGCACCCCGCGGTAGGCGACCGTGACGCCGCGCGCGGTCAGCAGCCTGTGCCGGTCCCCCGCTTCGGTTCGCCGCACCGGCGCCGGTGCCCGCTCCGCCAGCCGGGCGCGAAGGGGTGCGGCGGCGCGCCGGGCGTCGCGGATGGACAGCGGCAGCGGGGACCAGCCCGCCGCGCGCCCCAGCTCCACGATCGGCGGGGCGATCGACGCCGTACGGAGGATGTCGGCAGGTGGGCCGATCAGGGCACGGCCGTCGCCGGGGAGGTGGATGACACGGTCGGCGTACTGGACGACGCGTTCGAGGCGGTGTTCCGCCATGAGGACGGTGACGCCCAGGTCGTGCACAAGGCGGGTGACCGCGGCCAGGACCTCCTCGGCCGCTGTGGGGTCCAGTGCCGAGGTCGGTTCGTCGAGGACGAGGACCCGGGGATGGGCGGTGAGGACGGATCCGATGGCGACCCGTTGCTGCTGGCCGCCGGAGAGTTCGTACAGCGCGCGATGGCGCAGGTCGGCGAGGCCGAGGAGGTCGAGGGTCTCCTCGACGCGTTTGCGCATGGTGGCCGGAGGGATCGCCAACTGCTCCATGGCGTAGGCGAGTTCCTCCTCGACGGTGTCGGTGACGAACCCGTCGATCGGGTCCTGGCCGACCACGCCGACGACATCGGCGAGTTCGCGGGGCGGATGGTGGGCGGTGTCGCGGCCGTCGACGACGACCCGGCCGTAGAGGGTGCCTCCGGTGAAGTGCGGCACGAGTCCGTTGACGGCGCCGAGGAGGGTGGACTTGCCGACGCCGGTGTGGCCCACGACGAGGCAGAGTTCACCCTCCTCCACCGTGAGGTCGAGATCGCGCAGGGCGGGTTCGGGCGCGGTGTCGTACTCGATGGTGACCTGGTCGAAGGTGATCACGGGGTGGCGGCTCTCTTGGCGGGGCCCGGCGGCGGGCCGACCTGGGGTGGCGGGGCGAGGAACCCGGCGGCTCCGGCCAGCAGGATCGCGGCGGTCGGCACCAGGGGCAGGTCGGGCCAGGTCAGTGGGTAGAAGGTGGGGTTGAGCTGGGCGGGGTCGTAGCCGAGGTTGGTGAAGAGCAGTACGGCGGCGACGACGCCGCTGCCGGCCACCGCCCACTCCGGCAGGCGACAGGGGTCGGGGCGGTAGTTGGTGCGGGTGACGCGACGGCCGCCCAGGCGCAGCCCGCCCACGCACAGCGCGGCCCCGAGGAGCATGGCGGGCAGGCCGAAGAAGGCGGGTGCGGTCGCGTCGAGCAGGCCGTACGCCCCGGCGCACAGTCCGCACATGCCGAGCAGCATCAGGGCACCCGTGATGCGGCGGGAGGCGCGGGTGGCGGTGCCGGCCCTGCCGTAGCCGCGGGAGTCCATGGCGGCGGCCAGTCGCAGGGATCGTTCGAGGGCGTCCTCCAGGACGGGGACGGCGATGCCGCGCAGTGCCTTGAAGCCCTTGGTGCGGCCGGCGCGCAACTTCCGTGCGCGGGCGACGCGTTGCACACTCTGCACGAGTTGTGGTGCCACGCTGATGGCGACGGTGACGGCGACGCCGAGCTCGTAGAGGGCGCCGGGCAGGACCCGCAGGGCGCGTTTGGGGTTGGCGAGGGTGTTGGCGGCGCCGATGCAGCACAGCATGCAGGCCAGCCGCAGCCCGTCGGTGGCCGCCGACAGGACGGCCTCCAGGGAGACGGGGCCGCCGATCCGGATTCCCGCGTACCAGTCCGGGGTGGGGATGTGCGGCAGGGCGAACAGGAAGTGGTCGTGAGGGGTGATGCCGGTGGCGAAGACGGCCCGGAAGACGACACGGATCGCCACGACGGTGAGCGCGAGGTACAGGTAGTACTTGAAGCCGCGTGCCCAGGGCGCCTCCGTGCGGCGGGCCGTGACGACGTAGCCGAGGACGACCAGGACGAGGAAAAGCAGCAGGGGGTTGTTGGTGCGGCTGACGGCGGTGGCGAGCGCGAGCGCCCACACCCACCAGGCGAGCGGATGGAGGGTGCGGGGCAGACGCCGGCCGCCCCGGTCCGGAGCGGGTCCGGACGGCACGGCGGGCGCCTCGGCCGCCGTACGGGCCACCCGGGTCACTCGATACGGCGGCGACGGCGGGCCACGAAGGCCGCCGTACCGCCGATGAGGACGACCAGCGCGGCACCGGCCACCACGGGTGCGACCGAGCCCGTGTCGTGCGGGGCGTCGGCGGCCGGCGCGGCGTCGACGACCTCGGCGCTGCCGGGCGAGGGCGTGGCGGCGGCCGACTGAGGCGCGGAGGTGCTGGGGCTCGCCTCCGGGCTGTCCCTCGGTTTGGGCTTCTTGGACGGGGACCTCTTCGGCTCGTCCGGCTCTGTCGTCGTGTGCCCGGGTGCCTTGGTCTCCGGCCGGTCGGGGCGTGGTCCGGTGTCGACGTCCGGGGGAAGGGGCGGTGCCTTCTGTTCGGAGGGCGGCTTCGCCGCGTCGCCCGTCGGGTTGGCGTTGCGGGCGCGGAGCTGGTCGGGGCGGACGGTGGGCCGGCCCTCCGTGCCCTCGACGTTGGTGCCGCCGAAGATCCAGAGGTCGACGCTGCCGGGCTTCGGCTTGTAGAGCATCGCGCCCAACTGGCTGTACTCCCAGTCGTTCTTGCCCGGGTCGGCGTGCCAGTACGACCAGTAGGCCGACGCCGGTGGGGTCAGGACGCAGTCGTCCTCGGCGGCGGTCGGGAACTGTCTGCCGTTCTTGAAGCCGCTGTAGCCGATGCGGCAGATGAACGCGGGGCCGTCGTGTCCGGTGCCGGTGGTGCGCCAGCCACCCTGGTTCAGCAGCTCGTAGCCCGTGGTGGGGGTGGTGCCGCAGGACCGCAGGATCGGGCCGCCCCAGTCGCTGAAGTCGACGGCGAGCACGGCGCCTGAGCTGGTGGTGCACCGGCCCATCGGCTGCGGTGCGGCGGCTGCCGGGGGCGCGGTCGCCACGAGGGCGGTGACGGTCAGACCGAGCGCGGCGACGGATCCGGCGAGGCGTGGACGGAGGCGTGGGTGCCGTCCTCGCGGTGAGACGAGCCTTCTTGGCGGGCGGGTCCGGTTCATCGTCGGCTCCCCGTGGCCACGCGGCGCCTGGCCACGACCGTGACGCGCCGGCCGGCCCACACGAACAGGGCTGCGATCGCCGCGAGGGCGCCGATCTGTACGCCGGTGGAGGCCAGGGCGCCGCCCCCGCCCCCGTCGGTCGCGAGTCCGCCGGTGTCTCCGTCGCCCGGGGTGACGATCGCCGGGGTGCTGCCGTTCGGGCTCGGTGTCGGCTGCGGGGACGTGCCGCTCAGGTCGCGTTCCAGTGCGCCGAAGGAGATGCCGGTGGCGCCGCTCACCGCCTGGGTGGAGGCGCGCAGGTCGGAGCCGCGCTGGCCCTCCTTGGCGACGTTGAAGCCGCCGTCGGGGTTCTGCTGGCCGGCGAGGAACTTACGGGCGGCCGCGATCTGGTCGGCGTAGGTGGCCGCGTCCAGCGACATGCCCTGCACGGCGAGCGCGGCGGAGTTCACCGAGTTGCCGGCCGCGCCCGGGAAGCCGCCGTCCGGCAGCTGCTTGGAGGCGATCCAGGCCAGCGCCTTGTCGACGGCCTGCTCGGCGTCGTCCCCGCCGGCCAGGTCCATGGCCATGGCGGCGATGGCGGTGGAGTCGACGTCGGAGTCGTTGGTGGACGGGATCAGGCTGGGCCAGGCTCCGCCGGTGTGCTGGAGGCTTGCCAGGTAGGCGATCGGTTCCGCGGCCGCCGTCTCCTCACCCGCCCGTACCTGCGCCATCACGGCGAGGGACTGGGAGAAGACGGAAGGGGCGTAGGTGTAGGCGCCCTTGGCCGCGCAGGAGCGGTCGGGTGCGGTGCTCGGTGCCGTGCAGACCGCCTTGGCGAGGGCGGCGATCAGGTCCTCGCCGCCGAAGTCGCGGGGGTCGCGGCCGACGGCCTCGGCAAGCAGCGCGGTCTTGCCCAGGGAGCCACCGAGCACGTACGCGGAGCCGATGCCCGTCCAGTCCTGCACGGTACGGCCCTCGCCGTCCTTGCCGCCGTGGTCGAGGAAGTCGACGATGCCGCGCAGTGTGGCGTTGTCGAGGCCGGTGGCCGCGAGGGCGTAGGCGCCGTCGACGGTGAGGCCGAAGTCGGCGCGTGCGGTGCCGGGTCCGGCGGTGTAGTACTGGCCCTGCTGGAGGTTGTCGCCGTCGGTGAGGTAGGCGACGCCCTTCTTGAGGTCGGGGCCTTCGCCCGGGGGCGGGGTGCCCGGATCGGTGGTCGGGGGGTCGGTCGTCGGTGGGTCGGTGGTGGGCGGGTCGGTGGGCTCGGCCGCCTTGGCTCTCAGCGTGACCAGGCTGGTGCCCGCGCCCGCGAGGACCGCCGCCGGGGTCGAGTAGAGCGCCGGATCGGTGGCGCCCTCCTCGAACCCGAAGCCGCCGCCGTCGAGTTGCTGCCGGGACAGCCAGCCGACGGCCGCGTCCGCGCGCCCGGTGTCGCCGAGGGCCCGCAGTGCCTGGGCGGCGTACGCGGTGGCGTACACACCGCCGGTCGTCGCGCCGGTGTATCCGGGGAATGCGCCGTCCGCGCGCTGGGCGCCGGTCAGATACGAACGGGCCTTGGTGACCGCCTCGTCGTGGCCGCCCGCCGCGTCGAGCACCAGGGCGACGAGGCCGGTCGTCGCCGGGTCCCCGTCGCAGAACTCGCCCTCGCGGATGAGGATGCTGGTGATACCGCCGTCCCGGCACTGCACCTGGGTGAGCCGGTCGACGGCGTCGGCCGGAGGTGTGCGCCCGGCCCGGAGCAGGGCGAGCACGGACAGGGCCTGACCGTCGGTGTAACCGGCGTTGCGGAAGTCGCCCTTGGCGGTGCAGCCGGGTGTCGGCTCACCGGACTCGGGTCCGGCCGCGCACACGTTCCTCGCGAGATCCCCGACGAGATCGTGGCCACCGACGGGGCCCGGATCGGCCTCGGTGATCTCGGCGAGAAGGGCCAGACGGGCGGCGGCGGAGGCGTCGGGCGCCTGGTCGGGGCCGTTCGGGTACGCGTAGTCCCCCGCGTGGGCGGTCAGGTAGCCGGCGATCCTGTCGAGGGCCGCGCCCTTGCCGTCCGCCGCGGCGACGGCGTACGCGACCTCGGACGTGAGCAGGTGGTTGGTGCTCTCGCCGCCGTCGTCGACGATGCGTTCGCCGTCGGTCAGGCGGCTCTTGAGCCAGGCCGCGGCGGCGGGTACGTCGATGTCACCGGGCGCGCCGGTGGGCCCGCCCGTCGGGTCGGGGCTGCTGCCGCCGCCCGCGCGGACGTCGTCGGGGCTGAACTCCGGTCTGCCGGTGCTGCCGCCGACGTCCGTACCGCCGTAGACCCAGGCGTCGACGTCGCCGTCCTTGGGTCTGCGGTCCATCGCGCCGTACTGGCTGTAGGTCCAGTCGTCCTGGCCGGGCGAGGCGATCCAGTACGACCAGTAGGCGGTGGCGGGCGGGGTGAGGACGCAGGCCTCCTTGTCCGGGGTCGGGTACTGCGTGCCGGAGCCGACCTCGCCGTGGCCGATGCGGCAGACGAAGGCGGGGCCGTCGTGCTCGGTGCCCGCGGTGGTGAACCCGCCTTCGTGGAGCAGTTCGTAGCCGGTGGTCGGGGTGGTGTCGCAGCCGCGCCGGACGGGTCCGCCGAACGGGCCGAAGTCGACGGCGACGATCGCGCCCTCGGTGGCGGTGCAGTCGGCGATCGGGTCGGCGGCGGCCGAGGTCGTCGTGAACAATGTCACGCAGGCGGCTACCAGGAGGAGCAGCGCCGACGCCAGTCCCGCGAGTGGCCCGGGTCCGCCACCCGTACGTCCGCCTCTTCGCTCCACGGTCCCCACCGCTGCCCCCTTCGCCTGAACCGGCGCGGGCACACGTGGCTGAGCGCTCCAGCGGCGGAGGGGAGTCCCCTGGCACACGGAAGCCGGTCGCACCACGCCGTAGTCCGCGACGGCGTCTGTTGCTGTGGATCACGCTCCAGGCATTCCGGCTCACCCGGCGCTCGGCCGGGCCTACGGTTGCGGGTCAGCGCCGGAATTCGACCGGCTTCCCCTGGAACTCATTGCGTATCGACCGGATTTGAACACGGTTCACAGGGACCGTCAAGGAGCGGTCCGGGCGGTGCGGACAATGACCGGAGCGCCTCTGGCGAGGCCGCGACGGCTCGGGTACCGTCCCGCACTGCCGAGTGGGGGAACCCGGTGGGAGTCCGGGGCTGACGCGCAGCGGTATGGGACGGCAGAGGGCCGGACCGAGCCCGAATGCCCGCACGGTGAAGCATTCCCGGTAGCCGGTCCACGCGTTTCGGACGGCGGCCATGCCCGCTGCTCCCGCCACGCTCCACGCGGTCCGGCCCGGGTCAGGCCGGCGTCCCTCATCCCAGGAGCAGGCCATGTCCCGTACCGCAGCCCTGTCCGTCCGCCGTACCACGACCCCGTCCGTCCGCCGTTCCGCCGTCACCGCCGTGGCCGCGTTCGGGGCGTTCGCCCTGACCGCGCTGCCCGCCGCGGCGACCGCCACGCCGGCGCAGATCGCCACGTCGAAGACCAACGGCGTCGCCTACCTCAAGTCCCTTCAGGCGGCGGACGGTTCGTACGCCGGTGCGGGGTTGTCCAACGAGTGGGCGTTCAGCGCGTTCGCCGCCGCGGGCACCGCCGCCGTCGATGTCACGCCCGGCGGTGACGCGACCAAGAACGCGAGAACCGTCTACCGCGGTCTGCTGTCCACGAGCGGCTGGCCGTCCGCCTCCCCCGTCGTGACGGACTACGAGCGCGCGGCGCTCAACTCCTATGCCGCCGGCATCGATCCGGCCCGGGTCTCCGCCTCCCGCAACCTGTTCGCCGACATGTACGGCTACTGGCAGACCGCCGAGCCCGGCTACTTCGGCCCGTCGGCCAACTTCAACGGCACGGTCTTCGCGGCCCTCGCCCTGAACGGCGCGAAGACCCAGTCGGGGCAGGTCCGGATCCCACAAGCGCTGCGCGACGCGATCATCACGCGGATCCGCGCCAACCAGCACAACGACGGCGGCTGGAACTTCAGCAAGGCCGAGGGCAGTCCGACCGAGCTGGGCAAGACCAGCGACATCGACATGACCGGCGCGGCGATGGCCGCCCTGTGTGTGTCGGGCGTGCCGAACACGGACACCGACATCACCCAGGCCAAGGCGTTCCTGAAGAGCAAGCTGATCGCGAACAGCGGTGCGTTCAACGCCATGTTCGGTGTCAACACCGACTCCAACGGCTGGGCGGTGTCGGGTCTGAACGCCTGCGGCATCAACCCGCAGACCGGTGACTTCCTCACCACGATGGGCAAGACGCCGGTGGACTTCCTCATCGCGCAGCAGTTCAACCCGGGCGGCGGCTTCAAGTACCTGCCGAGCGACACCAGTCCGTCGGCGTACGCGTCGATCGACGGCCTGCGCGCGGTCGCCGGCGGCGGCTTCACGTCGACGCCGCCCGTCCCGGTCACGGCGGGCGCGCCGCAGTGGGTGGGCCAGGGCGCGTTCACCTCCGGTACGGCGACGAGGCTGGCGCTGACCGTGGACGACGGTGCCGGTGGTCTCAAGGTCTGCTCGGTCGCCGTCACACCGACCGGTACGACGACCACGCTGGGCGCGGTTCTCGACGCGGCGACGAGCGCGGCCACCCCGGCGGGCTGTGTGACCTCGGTCGCCCCGGCCTCCGGCACGGGCACGATCACGTCGGTCAACGGCAAGGCCAACAGCGGCTCGAACACCTGGAAGGTGAGCCTCGACGGCTCGGCGTTCACGACCGCCGCCCGGGGCACCGTGGTGTCCGTGGGTGACACGATCGCCGTGCGCTGGGCTGCGTGACGAGTGATGCCGTTTGTGCCCGCCCTCTAGTGTCGGGACATGCGTATCGTCTCCCTGCTGCCCGCAGCCACCGACATCGTCGCCGAACTCGGCCTCGCCGCGCAGTTGGTCGGCCGCACCCACGAGTGCGACTGGCCACCGCGGGACGTGGCGTCGGTGCCGGTGGTGACCGGGGCGCACCTGGACCAGGACGCCCTGAGCAGCAGGGAGATCTCGGACGCGGTCGGCGGTTCGGCGCATTCGGGGTCGTCGCTCTACACGCTCGACACCGCGATGCTGGCCGCCCTGCGTCCGGACGTGATCCTCACCCAGGACCTGTGTGACGTGTGCGCCGTGTCGTACGAGAAGGTCAGCGACGCGGTACGGCTGCTCGACGCGGACACCCGTGTGCTGAGTCTGGAGCCGCGCACCCTCGACGACGTACTGGACTGTCTTGTCACCGTGGGTGAGCTGCTCGGTGTGCGGGAGCGCGCCGAGCAGCGGCGGGCTTCGCTGCGGGCCCGGCTGGACACGGTCCGTACGGCGGTCGCCGGACGGGACAGGCCGCGGGTGGTGGCCGTGGAGTGGCTCGACCCGCTGTGGCCCGCCGGGCACTGGGTGCCCGAGCAGATCGCGGCGGCGGGCGGCACCCCGCTGCTGGCCGGACCGGGCGAGCACACCAAGCCGATGACCTGGGAGAAGGTCCGGGCGGCGGAGGCGGACGTGGTGCTGGTGCTGCCGTGCGGGTTCCCGCCCGAGCGGACCCTGCGGGAGGCCGATCTCCTCACACGTCTGCCGGGCTGGTCGGACCTGCCCGCGGTGCGGTCCGGGCAGGTCTGGGTGCTCGACGGCCCGGCGTACTTCAACCGCCCCGGGCCCCGTGTCGTGCGCGGGGCCGAGGTGCTGGCCGGTGTCCTTCACGGCGTCCGGCCCGGCGAGGCGGTGACGCCGGACGAGGCACGCCCGTTCCCGGACGTGCCCCGGCGCTGACGGATCAGAAGGCCGTCCAGGTGAACGCCACCTGGTCACCGGCGTTCAGCTCGAACTGGCAGCCGCCGACCGGCGTGGACGTGCCGTTGACCGAGATGTTCCAGTAGGCGACGCCCCCGCCGCTGACGCTCTTGATGGTGTCCACCGAGAAGTCGTCGAACGACGCGTACCAGGTGCCGTCCCAGGTGAAGCCCCGCTTGCGGGCTGCGTCGTCGAGGGCCGCCGTCGGTGTGGGTACGGCGGTGGGGTGCGCCCCGCCGTTGGTGCCGTCGCATCTGTGGGTGCCGCCGGTCGCCGTGGTGACGTCGTGCCCCTTCGTCCTGATCTTCCCGTTGAAGAGGAGCCCGTCGGGGCCCTGCACGGTGAGGCCGACCTTGACGGGGGCGTTGGTGTCGGTGACGCCCTGCGGCTGCGCGACGGCCGGCGCGGAGGCGAGGGCGAGTCCCAGGGCGGTGGCGGCGACGAGGGTGCGGCGGGCGTGAGTGCCGCGGGTCTGGGGGCGGTGGGTTTCCGTGCGGCGGGACTGAGTGCGGTGGGTTTCGGTGCGGTTCACGGCTGAGCCTTTCTGCTCAGGGCGACCCACAGCGCGCAGCCCGGGACGACCCGCGTCCGGCGGCGGCTCCACGCTGTAGACCATGACAGTGGGAAGCGGTTCTCCGCACGCGCCGGGTTGCCCGACTCGCGGCCTTGCGGCCGCTCACGGTTGCAGGTCAGCGCCGGATTCCCACCGGCTTCCCCCGGTCACGCACGTATGCGGTTGTTGAGCCGTACGCGGTGCCGTCGTCGTGTGTCCGGTGGCCGACGGCCGAGGAACTCCGAACACGGAAGACCCCGGAATCCTAAGGGTGTTGAGGGACGGCTGACCAGAGAACCCCTTGGGTCGCACAGGCCGCCACGCGTCCACCGGCCACGGCGGGGAGGCCGGGCTTCCCTCCAGCCGGGCCGGCCGTGCCCCTAGCCGGGTGTGCGCAGCACCAGCATGGCCACGTCGTCGTCGTTGTCTGTGGACCGCACCCGGCGCAGCAGTTCGTCGGTGAAGGCCGCGAGGGGGCGGTGGGCGAGGGCGGCGGCGTGTTTGCGCAGACGGTTCAGGCCGGTGTCGAGGTGGTGGCCCGGCACCTCGATGAGGCCGTCGGTGTAGAGGACCAGGGTCGATCCGGGCGGCAGGGTGGCGTGCGCGTCCGGGCGGGGAGCGTCGCTGTTGGCGCCGAGGAGGATGCCGTGGCCGTCGGTGAGGTAGTGCGCCAGGCCGTCATGGCTGACCAGCAGGGGCGGCGGGTGGCCCGCGTTGGTCCACGACAGCTGCCAGCGGCCGTCCTCGCCGGGCTCGATCCGCGCGAAGATCATGGTGGCCATGGTGACGTCCGTGATGTGCTGGATCGCCTCGTCGAGCCGCTCCACGATCCGGCTGGGCGGTTCTTGCTCGAACCACGCGTAGGCGCGCAGCATGTTGCGCACCTGTGCCATGCCGGCGGCGGCCTCCAGGTCATGACCCGCGACATCGCCGATGGCGAGGGCGGTCGAGCCGTCGGACAGCGGGAAGGCGTCGTACCAGTCGCCGCCCACCTGGGACGCGTCGGGAGCGGCCACGTAGCGGACCGCCGTCTTCAGGTGGGGCACGTGGGGCATCTGAGGCAGCAGATGCTTCTGCATGGTCTCGGCGACCTTGCGCTGACGCTGGTAGAGGCGGGCGTTGTCGAGGGCGAAACCGGCCCGGCGCGCGATGTCCTCCAGCAGCGAGAGGTCGGTGTGCCCGAAGGGCACCGGATTCTCCGTGCGGCCGAGGGTGAGTGCGCCCATGACCTCGCGGGTGCTGTGCAGGGGCGCGATGGCCGCCGAGTGCATACGGGTGGCGCCGAAGAGGTGGCGCTGCTCCACGGCGATGCCGGAGTCCGGTTCCTGCGCGTAGGCCTGCGGGCCGGTCAGTGTGGAGGCGACGCCGCGCAGGGCTCTGGACAGCGGCATCGGTGACTCCTCCGGAATCGGGGGCATCGCGCCCTGGAGGTCGTCGCGGTACACCGTGGTCGCGCCGTCGCCGTGCGCCACCACCTTGCGCCACACCTCGTCCCGCTCGGTGATCAGGTCGACGACGACCCAGTCCGCGAGTCGCGGCACCACCAGGGACACCAGTCGGCGCAGTGCCTCGTCGACGTCGAGGGTGGAGGTCAGCCGGGACGTCGTCTCGGCGAGCAGGGCCAGCCGTTCGAGTTCCGGGAGCGGCTGTCCCGCCGTCGCGGGCGGTGAGTCGGCCCTCGCCCGGGCTTCGGGGGCGTGGAAGACGACCAGTGTGCCGTTCTCCCCGCCGAGTACGTACGGTGTGACCAGCCAGGAGATCCGGAGCACGGTGTCGTCGCCGCGGGCGAAGTAGTCCTCGTCGGCCTGGGCCGTGAGCCCGGTGTGCAGGACCTGGCGCATCCCGCACTGGGTGCGGGGCAACGGGCGGCCGTGCGGTCCGCGGTGCAGCAGGTGGTGCGCGTCCTGACCGAGGAGGTCCCCGGCCTTCCGGTCCAGCAGCTGCTCGGCGCGGTGGTTCACGGCAAGGATGCGGCCCTGCTCGTCGACGACGTAGGCGCCCGTCCCGATGGCCTCCAAGGCGCTGGTCACCTCAGGAGAGACCGCCGGTGCCGACGGAACCGCCCGTGCCGACCCGGTCCGCGCCGACTCCGTGTTCTTCGGACCCAGCATGTGCCCGCCTCCTCACCGGTGGGCCGCCGTGCATGCCCGTCTCCATACTCGTCGCTTCCGAGCGCTCGTGTGCAACGCCGGGTGCCCCGCGGAGCGGCGGGAGAACGTCTCCTCGTACCGGAGTGAGCACTGCCACATACGCCCGTCCGCTCGTGGAGAGACCTCACATCGTGCCGTCCGGCAGCTCGCTCAGCGTCCGGGCGTGGGCAGTCTGCGCGGCTCGACGCGCTCTTCCACCGCTCGGTCGCCGTCGCGTTCGACGACGTACGCGCCGCGGCCGGCCACCTCGGCGACGGCCTCCACCAACTCCGTGCCGCGGTACACCAGTCCCACCCCGTCGTCCGTGCAGTGGGCCGTCGGCAGGGTGCCGTCGGCCACGAGCCGGTGGATCAGTGGGCGCCGTCCCGCGTCCGAGTCGTAGTGCACGCCGTTGCCGTACGGCAGGAATCCGAGGGCGTTGGTCACGGGGCGCAGTTCCGGCCCGAAGGAGTCGGTCGCGCCGCCCTCGAACCAGCAGATCGAGCCGGCGCTGACCCCACTGAGCACCACGCCGGACCGCCAGGCCCGGTGCATGATGCCGTCGAGGCCGTGGGCCCGCCACACCGCGAGCAGATTGACCACGGAGCCGCCCATGACCCACACGACGTCGTGGTCGAGGACCGCGCCCTCGACGTCGTCCACGTTGGGCATGGGGAACAGGTGCAGGGGTGTGAGGTCGAATCCCGCGGTCCGTGCGGCCTCGGTCATCCGGGTCGTGAAGTGCTCCGCGTCGCCGATGGCGGTGCCGACGTACATGATGCGCGGGCGTCGGCCGTGCACTCCGGAGAGGTCGACCGCGTGGTGCACCAGGGCGTCGAACTCCACCCTGGTACGCCCTCCGACCCGATGTCCGCCGGAGGTCGCGACGATGGTCGGTTCCCTTGCCACCATGGCCGAAGATCGTATCAGCGGCGGACCGGCCGACTTGGGCCGCCTCCGTCGAACAGCACCCATGCGAAAAGCACCCGTGGCGGCCACCCGCCCGTTCCTATACTGACCCGATGATCAACATTCCTGTCGGGGCACTCGAAGTGGCGATGGTCCAGAGCGGTGCCCGAGCCGTCGACACCCTGCTGGACACCACCGCGTTCGCCCGACGCGTCGAAGCCCTCGGTTACACGCGCCTCTGGTACGCCGAGCACCACCACTCCCCGGCCATCGGCGCGTTCCCGCCGGTGATCCTCGCCGCGCACGCGGCCGCGCTGACGTCGTCGCTCCGCCTGGGCTCGGGGGGCGTTCTCGCCCCCAACCACGCTCCGATCACGCTGGCGGAGCAGTTCGGCACGCTGGCCGCGCTGCACGGCGGCCGGATCGACCTCGGTATCGGACGCGGGCCGGGCACCCTCGACGAGCCGACCGCCCGTGCCCTGCGCCGCGGGGCCGACCCGACGACGGACGACGAGTACCGCGCCGACGTGACCGCGACGCTGCGTTTCCTGGTGGACGAGGTCGCCCTCGGCCCGCTGCCCGAGCCCTGGCTGCTGTCCTCCAGCACGGCCGGTGCCACGCTCGCCGCGGAACTGGGCCTGCCGATCGCCTTCGCCCACCACTTCCGCCCCGACAACACCCTCGCCGCCCTCGCCCACTACCGCGAGCACTTCACGCCGTCCCGCTGGTGCGAGCGCCCGCGTGTCCTGGTGTGCGTGGAGACGGTGTGTGCGGACACGGACGAGGAGGCGGTCCGGCTCACGGGTCCGATGAACGTCGTCAAGGCCGCCCTCCTCAAGGGGCGCGGCGACTTCCCGTTCCCCACCCGTGAGGAGGCGGCGGCACACCGGTTCTCCGCACAGGACGCCGAGGCGCTGGCCGCCTTCAACGCCGCCCAGGCCTACGGCGCACCGAAGACCGTCGCCGAACGGCTGGCGGGTCTGGTGGACGCGACGCGGGCGGACGAACTGATGGTGGTGACCCCGGTCTACGAGCTCGCGGACCGTCTGCGGTCGTACGAACTCCTGATGGAGCACGTCCTGCGGCCCGGAGGCCGACCGGCGTCCTGACCGGCCCTCGGTGACCGTACGCGTCGGGACCGCGGTTGCGGGTACTCGCCGGTGCACGACCGCGCGCGGTCCCGCAGTCGGGCGGGCACAGGCCGGTCACACAGAGGGCGGTCATGACGACACTCGGGGTGGAAGAGGAATACCTGCTGCTCGATCCGGTGGCCGGGCTGCCGGTGCCGCAGGCGAGCACGGTACGTGTCGCCGCCGGGCTGGGGGACATGCTGGACGAGGACGAGGTGCAGTACGAACTCCTCCAGGCGCAGATCGAGGTGGCCACGCCGGTGTGCGGCGCCCTCGACGAGGTCGGAGGGCATCTGCTGCGGCTGCGGCACGCCCTCGGTGCGGCCGCGGAGGAGTACGGCTTCCGGATCGCCGCCTGCGGGACGGCGCCGCTGCGGCACAGCCGCCCCGAGGCGGTCACGGAGAACGACCGCTACCAGGCCATGCTCACCCAGGCGCCCCAGCTCGTGGCGGAGCAGCTGGTGAACGGGATGCACGTCCACGTCGCCGTGCCCGGCCGCGAGGAAGGCGTGCAGGTACTGAACCGGCTCCGGGCCTGGCTGCCGGTCCTGACCGCGATGGGCGCCAACTCCCCGCTGTGGGACGGCCACGACACCGGCTTCGCGAGCTGGCGCACGGTGGTGTTCGGCCGCTGGCCGGTCAGCGGTATACCGCCGGCCTTCCGTGATGTCGCCGACCACGACCGGCGGGTGCGGCAACTCGTCGACGCCGAGCTGATCAGCGACACCGGTCAGGTGTACTGGCAGATCCGGCTCTCCCCGCGTCATCCCACGGTCGAAATCCGCTGCCTGGACGTGCAGTTGGACGCGGACGACGCGGTGATGTTCGCCGGGATCATCCGTGCGCTCGTGGAGACGGCACTGGCGGAGACCGCCGACGGGGCGCCCCTGCCCGAGCACGCTCCGGAGCTGCTCCAGGCCGCGATGTGGCATGCCGCCCGGCACGGTCTCGGCGGCACCCTGCTAGACCCCGACGGCACCCAACGCCCCGCCGCCGAGGTGGTACGCGGGCTGCTGACGCACATCACGCCGGCGCTCAACGCCTCCGACGACACCCGGCAGGTGACGGCCCTGGTCCACCGGCTCATCCAGAACGGAACCGGCGCCGACCGGCAGCGCGCCGCGTTCGCCGAGGGCGGGCTCGACGCGGTGGCCGACCTGATCAGTACACAGAGCACGGTTGCCTGATCACCGAGCGCCCGTCATGGACGTCCATGGCGGGCGCTTTCTCCGTAACCTCGCGTTCACATACAGAAATTTCATTTGGGGTCTTGAATGGCGACTGAGCTGCCCCTACGGTGAGCGCACCCCAGGTGACTGGTCCGGACCAATTTCGATCGCTCTGCCCCCACGGCAACCCCCCACTCCAGGGAAGGACCACGCATGTCCAAAATGACGTCACGGTCGCGCAGGACGCTGCTCGCCCTCGCGGCCACCGGCGGCCTGCTGCTCTCGGTCTCCGCGATCGAGGCCGGCGCGGCACCGGCCGCCCCCGCCGCCTCCTGGTCCGGTACGTTCTCCGGCTTCCCGTCCTCATCCTGGCGCAGCGCCTGGGGCGTCGACGGCAGCGGAGAGTGGGGAATGGGCAGCACGCTGAAGGCGAGCGGCGCCACGCTCGACGCCTTCTACGGCAAGGGCTCCTCGGCCCCGTCCTGCACCAACTGCCCCACCTCGGGCGGCGGGCAGTTCTACCAGAACCTGGACAAGAACGGCAACGGCGCCCTGCGCAACGCCACCACGCTCTACCTGAAGTACGACATCCGCTTCCCCACCGGCTTCGACTTCGGCCTGGGCGGCAAACTGCCCGGCCTCTACGGCGGAAATCCGGGCGAGGCGAGCGGCGGCAACCACGGCCAGGCCTGGTCGACGCGGTTCATGTTCCGCAACGGCAGCAAGGGCGAGGTGTACGTCTACACCCCGGCCGGTGACGGCTACGGCAAGGACATCGGCCTCGGCTCCTGGAGCTTCTCCCCCGACAACAAGACACACACCATCCAGCAGTCGGTGAACCGCTCGACCGGCCAGATAACGGTCTGGTACGACGGCCGCCAGGTGCTCCAGCAGAACGCGGCGCCCGGCATCAGCGGCATCCCGTTCAAGGGGGTGTTCTTCTCCACCTTCTTCGGCGGTCACGACACCAGCTGGGGCCCGAAGAAGGACGTCCACGCGTACTTCTCCAACTTCGCGGTCGGCACCAGCAAGTTCTGACGCTTGGCGAGCGGCCCGGGCGTACCGGCCGCCGACGCCGAATCGCCCCGCTGGAGCCACTCCAGCGGGGCGAACGTCCGGGCCGGTCCGCCGGGTTCGGCCCGGCCGACCGCGGTTCGGGACAGCTACTTCCTGGTCCGGCGGAGTGCCCGCCACAGGACAAAGCCGCCCACTGCCGCCGCCAGCAGCAGGGTGCGGTTGTTCCGCGCCACCTGCGCCCCCATGGCCGCCTTCTCCCGCATCTCGTCCGGCGTCTTCTCGTGGATCAGGTCCGTGGCGCGGGCGGCTCCGGACTTCGCCTGTCCCGTGGCCTGGGCGGCCTTGCCCTTCACGGAGTCGGGCACCTTGTCCTGCACCTGGTGCGCGGCGTCCTGTACCTGGTGCGCGACCACGGCCGCCTTGGTCTTCAGCGCCTCGGCCTTGGCGGCGGCCTGCTGCCTGACATCGTGGGCCTTCTCCTGGGCGCGGGCCTTGACGTCGACCTTGTCCGACAGGTCCCCGATCGTCTGGCCCAGTTCCCGGCGGGTCTCCTCGACGTGCCGACGCAACTCCTCGGGAGTGGCCGGGGCCTGCTTGTCATGGGGCTCGGTCATCGCTTCGCACTCTCCTTGATCTCGGCCACATCGGCCTTCACGCTGTCGATGGTCTGCTCGGGTGCGGGCGGCGCGGCACGGGTGACCTGCTTCTTGCCCCGCACGGCAAGCACCGCGGCGATCACACCCAGCACCGCGGTCACGATCAGCGCCGAGGCCCACACCGGCAACGGCACGGCCAGGGCGGCGATCGCGGTCACCACCAGCGCCTGGAGGGCCAGTACGCCGACCAGGGCGGCGCCGCCGAAGAGGCCGCCACCCCTGCCGTAGTGCCTGCCCTTCTCGACCATCTCGGCCTGCGCCAGCTTCAACTCCCCCCGCACCAGCTCCGTCAGCTGCTGAGAGGCCAGGGACACCAGCTCGCCGACGGGCGCCGAGGCGGAGCCGTGCGTGTCGCCGGCGGCACCGACGTGGCCAGGTGATGTGTGGGTCATCGCGCTCACCTCCGTCTGTCGCGTTCGCGGGCCGGCGCGATGCCTGTGCCGGCCGGCCACACGTCTGTAGGGCCTGCGGGTACCCACAATCGGCGGGATCAGGGCGGGCGGGGCGATCTGTCATCGCCGAAGCCGGAATCCGGCACTGTTCGTAATGGGATCCATTTTCATGTAGCGTTCCGCGCAGCCCACCGTTCCCATCGGCTCGCACCGGAGGACCCCATGGCCGTGCCCAAGCGGAAGATGTCCCGCAGCAACACCCGTCACCGTCGCGCCCAGTGGAAGGCGACCACACCACAGCTGGTGCCGGTCACCATCGACGGCGTCGCCCACCTGGTGCCGCAGCGGCTGGCGAAGGCGTACGAGCGGGGGTTGCTGCACCCCGAGGGCTGAACGCCGAGGGGCGTCAGTCGCCCTCGTTGGGGTAGGCCCTGAGCACCTTGCCGGTGTTGTCGGCCACCAGGTGACCACTCTGCCGGAAGTCGTTGGCGATGTAGAACGTCATGCCCATCGGATCGCCGGAGATCGGGTTGGCGCCTTCCACGTTGATGTAGCGCGAGGTCTCGTCCTTCACGTTGAGTTCCTTCTCCGCCCGCTTGAACAGGCCGGGGACGGCATCCCAGTTGAAGTCGTCGACGACGAAGACACTCTGTAGGGGGGTCACGGAACCGTTCATGTCGTCGTTCGTCGCCCCCCGGTCCGGCCAGTAGGACCATGTGGTCCACCGGGAGTCACTGCCGTCGACCATCACGTTGGCCAGGACGTACTCCTGGTAGACACTCAGGTTGGCCATGCGGTTCGTGCCCGACGCCTTCTTGATCGCCGCCACCGCGGTCCGGATCCCCTCCGGGTTCAGCAGGTCGTGCTCCGCCGTCTCCTCCCCGCCGGGCTCCTCGGACTCCTCCGAGTCGCCGGATCCCGCGGGGACTTCGGCCGTCTTCGTCGGGTCGGGTGTGTTGGGTGTGCCGGACTTGCTGGACACCGACTCCGGTGACTTCGCACCGTTGTTGTCGGACCCGTCGCCGCCGTCCGGCAGGAAACTCCACGCGACTACACCGACGAGCACGGTCGACACGACGGAGGACCCGACCGCCATCCGGCGAATCCGCTTCCGGGCCCGCTCGTCGCGGGCGCCCGGCCGCGGTGGTGTACCGGTCCCGCCCTGCGGAGGCGGACCGTACGGACTCCCGGCCGGCGGGGCGTCGTTGACCGAGGGAGGTCCGAAGCCCGACGGCGGGGCGTCGTTGACCGAGGGGGGACCGAAGCCCGACGGCGGGCCGGCATCCGGTACCGCGTCGGCGGGGGCCGCCTCCGGACCGGCGGTCCCCGGCTGCGGAGGCGCGAGGTTGTACGAGGTCGCCCCGATGTCCGTGGGCCGGGGCGGCAGGGTGCCCGGGGCAGGCGCGTGGGCGGCCCCGGGCGCGGTGTCCGGCTGGGTCTCGGCCTGGAGCAGCATCGCCTCGATGGCGTCCGCACCGGGCCGCAGGGCCGCGTCCTTCACCAGCACGGCATCGAGCACGGGAGTCAGCACGCCTGCCTGGCGGGGCGGCGGCAGCGGTTCACTCAGGACGGCCGCCAGCGTCGCGAGCGTGCTGCCCCGCTGGAGGGGGTGGTTGCCCTCGACGGCGACGTACAGCATCATCGCGAGCGACCAGAAGTCCGACTCGGGGCCGCCCTGGGCGCCGGAGATCCGCTCCGGGGCCATGTAGTCGGGCGTTCCGATCACGGACCCCGTCATGGTCAGCACGGTCGACTCGCGGATCGCGGCGATTCCGAAGTCGGTCAGCACGGGACGTCCGTCGGGACGCAGCAGGACGTTCGCGGGCTTCACGTCCCGGTGCTGGATCCCCGCCGCGTGGGCGACCCGCAGCGCGGCGAGCAGCTCCCGGCCCAGGCGCGCGGCTTCCCGCGGCTCCATCGTGCCGCGGGCCAGCCGGTCGGCGAGCGATCCACCGGTGACCAGTTCCATGACCAGCCAGGGGTAGGTGTGCTCACCGCCGTCCACCACGTGGTGGATGGTCACGACGTTCGGATGGTCGACGCGGGCCAGGGCGCGGGCCTCGCGCAGCACGCGGGCGCGCAGCAGCTTCGCGGCCTCGGGATCGTACTCGGCGAGTCCCGGGTCCGGTGGGCGCACTTCCTTCAGGGCCACGGCCCGGTCCAGGACGAGGTCCTGCGCCCGCCACACCGTGCCCATGCCACCGCCGCCGAGCCGCGCCTGAAGCTCGAACCGGCCGTCAATCACCCGTCTGCCGGGCTCACCTTCGCTCATTGTTCCCGCAGCATACGAGAGCCCACCGACAGCCCGGATCCCCAGCCCCACCGGTGGGGACGGCAGAGCCCACCTCCCGACCGGTCCGCGTTCTTCACCAGTCGGGACAGCCACTGTCCGTTTCCGTGATCTGCGGGCCGATGCCGTCGATCAGCCGGACCGTCACCTCGTCCGCGTGCCATGAGCCGATCCGGTGTGCCGCTGCCGCCGTGCAGATCAGCTGCCATCTTGCCGGCTCGCCCAACTTGCCTACCGGATACGGCATTTCGATCGTGATCGTGTTCAGCTCCACCTGCACGATCGGCCGGTCCGACGCGGCTTCCGGCGCCGCGTCGGTGGTCGGCGCGTCGGGGGTCGGCGCGTCGGTCGCGGGCGGTGTCGGGGGCGGCGGCGCAAAGGTCGGTGCCGCGAAGAAGGCCGAGGTGAGGCTGTCGCTCCGCTCGTTGGGGGTGGGGCCGAGCAGCAGCAGGTCCACGGCCGCGGCCACGTCCCCGGGGCTGCCGGTGGGACGGGGCACCGCCACGAGCGTGTCGCCGCGGACGAAGTAGACCGGCGTGACCGGGACGATCCCGCTCGCGGGTCCCCCGGCCTCCACCACTCCGGTGGGCGGGATACCGCAGGAGGCGAGCGTGGACAGCGCGACCGCCGTCAGGGGGAGCGTGACGAGGTGCCTGGCCTTCATGATCCGTTCTCCTGCGACGACTCGTCCCGTCGTAGCGGGAGGACAACGGTGAAGACGGCGCCGCCACCGGGATGGTTCGCCGCGTGGACGGTACCGCCGTGCAGCCGGACGTTCTCGGCGGTGATCGCGAGGCCCAGCCCGCTGCCCTCGGAGCGCGTCCTGGCGGTGTCCGACTTGTAGAACCGCTCGAAGACGTGTGGCAGTACCTCGGCGGGGATGCCGGGGCCGTGGTCCCGCACCTCGACGACCGCCTCCGCTCGCGCGGGGTCGGCGCCCGACACGGCCAGGGACACCTGTACCGGACGGGCGCCGTGTCTGAGGGCGTTGCCGACGAGGTTGGCGACCACCACGTCGAGCCGGCGCGGGTCGACACGTCCACGCAGCACGTCGGGCGGCGGCAGACGGGTCTCCACCGTGTCCGACCAGCCGCGCGAGGCGAGCGTGCGCCGGATCGACTCGGCGAGGTCGATCTCGTCCAGATGCAGGACCACCATGCCCGCGTCGAAGCGGGACATCTCCATCAAGTCGTCGACGAGGGCGGCGAGTTTGACGGTCTCCGCACTGATGAGCCGTACCGCGGTGGCCGTGTCCGGATCCAGTCCGGCGGCGTCCTCGTCCAGGACGTCCGTCACCGCCGACATCGCGGCGAGTGGAGTGCGCAGTTCGTGCGAGACGTCCGCGGCGAACCGGCGGGCCCGGGACTCCATCTCCCGCAGCTCGGCCACGGACGACTCCAGCGCGGCGGCGGTCTCGTTGAACGTGTGGGACAGGTCGGCGAGTTCGTCGGAGCCGTCGACCGCGAGCCGGGTGTCCAGCCGGCCCTCCGCGATACTGCGGGTGGCGCGGCGCAGGGCCCGTACCGGCAGCAGCACCGTGCGGGCGGCGAGCAGCGCGAGCACCACGGCGAGGACCAGCGCCGGCACCATGGCCCGCTGGACGGCGGTGATCAGGGCGTCGACGTAGGCCTGCTCCGTGGTCTGCGGTACGACGAGGAAGACCTGCACCCCGGTGGGGACGTCCGGCATCTCCGGCGCGGTGAAGGTGACCGTCATACCGACGACGAGCGAGCTGTGATCGCCACTGCGCACCCGCTGGAACACGGTGGCCCGGCTGGATCCGACGGCCTCGCGGACGGCGGGCGTCAGCTCCGGAAAGGGGTACTCGGGAGTGGAGGCGCCGCTCAGGTCCTCGTACACGGCCAGCACCCGCCAGCCGCCGCCTCCCTCGGTGTCCGCCACGGCCCCGGCGAAGCGCCGCAACGCCTCCTCGTCCGGCGGGTACGCGAGATCGGGGGCGCGCTCGGCGACCTGGAACCGCAGCTGCCGTATCACCGCGTCCTGGCTCTGCTGGAGCACACCGATGCGCGCCTCGCGGAAGGTGAGGGCGCCGGTGGTGGCGGCCGCGACGGCGGCGACGAGCCCGAACGCCACGACCAGTCGGGCCCGCAGACCTCCCAGCCGGGGCAACCGCGCACGACCGCGGGCCTTGCGCGTCTCCACCGCGTCGGGACGGCCGACCGCCTTGCGCGTCTCCACCGCGTCGGGACGGCCGACCGCCCTGCGCCTCTTCACTGTGCCGCGAACCGGTAGCCGAACCCGCGGACGGTGTGGATGTAGCGAGGTGCCCGGGGCGGCTCGTCCATCTTCGTGCGCAGCCGTTTCACACAGGCGTCCACCAGGCGGGCGTCCCCGTGGTAGTCGTGCTCCCACACCGCCTCCAGCAGCTGCTGACGGCTGAAGACCTGGCCCGGCGACGCGGAGAGGGTGAGCAGCAGCCGCATCTCGGACGGGGCGAGGGCGACCGCCGTGCCGTTCAGGGAGACGGTCAGGCCCGCCCGGTCGACGGCGAGTTCACCGTAGGTGTCGATCTTCGGCAGTCCCGCCCCGGCCGGCGTCCCGCCCGCCCGGCGCAGTACGGCCCGGATACGGGCGTCGAGCACACGGGCGGTGACGGGCTTGACGACGTAGTCGTCCGCTCCCGCCTCCAGACCGACAACGATGTCCACTTCGTCGCCCCGCGCGGTCGCCATGATGATCGGCAGGGTCTGGTCGACGTTGCGGATGCCGCGGCAGACGTCCAGCCCGGTCATGCCGGGGAGCATCAGATCGAGGACCACGATGTCCGGCCGGAAGGACCGCAGCCGGTCCAGCCCCTCCTCGCCCGTCTCGGTGGCGACGACGTCATGGCTCTGCCGGCGCAGGGCCAGGGCGACACCTTCCCGGACGGCGCGGTCGTCTTCGATCAGCAGTACACGTGGCATGGCTCAGTATCCGAGTGCCGTGTGGGGAAGCCGTAAGCCGGATCGGGAAACTGTTACCGGACGATCATATGGACGGGTTCGGTCATGGCCGGCCACCCGGCCACCCGGCCACCATTCACCAAACGCCACCCGCCACCCACACCGCGTTATCCATCCGTTATCTTTCGAGCCCATTCTGATCACATTGCGATAACACCGTGATTGATCGTGACTGCTCAGACCGGAAAGCCGACGTCTCGAACCCATCGCCGCCGCAAGGGATCCGCTCACGCCACCCCACGGAACGGCAAGCGGGGGTTCCTGGTGAGCGGCCTGGCCGTTTCGGCCGCTCTCACGGGCGTCGGCTGCGCGGTGGTGGCGGGGCTGCCCGCCGACCTGGAGGACTCGCTGACGGAGGCCGATCCAGGCGCCCGCGCCGAACGCAGCGCCCCGACGGAACCCCGGCCGGTCGACACACGACCGTCCAACTCCCCCTCTCCGTCCCCCTCTTCGAGCCCCACCGGGTCGCCCTCCCCGCAGGACCTCCCCCAGAACGGCCCCGGCACCTTCACCACCGCCTCCGGTGGCAGCGCGAAGGCCGGCGAGGGAACGGCCCTGCGCTACCGGGTCGACGTCGAGGACGGCATCAACCTCTCCCCCTCGGAGACCGCCGAGCAGGTCGAGCGCATCCTCGGTGACCCGCGCGGCTGGACGGCCGACGGTCACTCCGCCTTCCAGCGCGTCGCGAGCGGCCCCACCGACTTCGTGGTGAAGGTCGCCACTCCGGGGACGGTCGACGAGATCTGCGGGCAGTACGGCCTCGACACCGGCGGCGACCTCAATTGCAGCGTGGCTCAGAACGTGATGGTCAACCTCGAACGCTGGGTACGGGCGACCCCCGTCTACGCGAAGGACGTCACCGCGTACCGGGCGCTTGTCATCAACCACGAGGTGGGTCACTTCCTCGGCCACGGTCACGTCACGTGCCCGGGTGAGGGCGAACCGGCCCCCGCGATGATGCAGCAGATCAAGGGCATGCACGGCTGCGTCCCCAATGTCTGGCCGTACGACTTCGAGGGACGTCTCATCACCGGTCCGGCAGCGCCGTAGTCGGTCGACGCCCCCTCCCCCAGCGCCCCCTCCCCCGTCCCACCCATCCCCATCCATCCCACCCCTGTCCGCAACCCCATCCGAATCAGCAGGAGTTCAGATGCAGTTACCCACACGACGCAGACGTGCCCTGGCAGCCGCCGTGGCCGCGTCCCTGACTCTCGTCCTCGGCGGCCTACCGGCCGGCGCGACAACCCTGCCCACCGGCGTCGACGGCAGTGTCACCCACCCGTCGACGAAGCCCGTGCGGACCGTCACCCTCCTCACCGGCGACCGGGTGCTTGTGGACGCCGACGGCCAGGTCACCGGCGTCCAGCGCGCGGCAGGCCGCGAGGACGTCCCGTTCTCGGTGCGGAAGGTCGCCGGGCACACCCGGGTCGTCCCCGGTGACGCCGAACTGCTGCTCGCGCAGGACAGGTTGGACCCACGCCTCTTCGACGTGACCCAGCTCCTGGCGGACGGCTACGACGACGCGGGCCGGTCCGACGTACCGCTGATCGTCACGTTCAAGGGCAAGAAGGCTCCGTCGATGAGCCCGTTCACCGCGGCCGGGGCCCGGGTGGGCCGCGAGCTGCGCGTCGTGAACGGCACGTCGATGCGGCCCGTGAAGAAGCGCGCCGACGACTTCTGGAACGCCGTGACCGACTCCGCCGACGGCACCGCGGAACTCAGTGAAGCCACCGCGGTGGAGAAGGTCTGGCTGGACGGCAGGCGCAGGGCGAGCCTGGACAGGAGCGTCCCGCAGATCGGTGCCCCGACCGCCTGGGCCGCCGGCTTCGACGGCACCGGCGTCAAGGTCGCCGTCCTGGACACCGGAGTCGACACCGGCCACCCCGATCTGGCCGAGCAGGTCATCGGCGCACGGGACTTCACCGACTCCGGCAGCACCGCCGACAAGTACGGTCACGGCACACACGTCGCGTCGATCACGGCCGGGACGGGCGCCAGGTCGCACGGCAGGTTCAAGGGCGTCGCCCCGGGCGCGAAGATCCTCAACGCCAAGGTCCTCGACGACTTCGGCTCCGGCGCGGACTCCGGAGTCATCGCGGGCATGGAGTGGGCGGTCGCTCAGGGCGCCGATGTCGTCAACCTCAGCCTCGGCGGCGCGGACACACCCGGCACCGACCCGATGGAGGAGGCCGTCAACCGGCTCTCCGCCGAGAGCGACGCCCTCTTCGTCATCGCGGCCGGCAACGAAGGCGAGTTCGGCGAGCGGACCGTCGGTTCACCCGGCACCGCGGACGCCGCGCTCACCGTGGGCGCGGTCGACAAGTCCGACCGGCTCGCCGAGTTCTCCAGCCGTGGTCCGCGCGTCGGCGACGGCGGGGTCAAGCCGGACCTGACCGCGCCCGGCGTGGCCATCTCCGCCGCGGCGGCGGCCGGCAGCCTTCTTGAGGCCGAGTTCCCCTCCGAAGCCCCCGGCTATGTCACCCTCGACGGTACGTCGATGGCGACCCCGCATGTCGCGGGAGCCGCCGCTCTGCTCGCCCAGCAGCACCCGGAGTGGACGGGTGAGCGCATCAAGTCGGTGCTGACCGCGTCCGCGAAGCCGGGCCCGTACAGCGCGTACCAGCAGGGCACCGGGCGGACCGACCTGGTGCGGGCGCTGGACCAGGGTGTGGTCTCCGAGCAGCAGTCGATCGGCTTCGGCAGGCAGCAGTGGCCGCACGGCGACGACGAGCCCGTCACCAAGCAGGTCACCTACCGCAACCTCGGTACCGGGCCGGTCACCCTGGACCTGTCCGTCGACGCGTTCGCGGTGGACGGCAGGCCCGCCGCCGAGGGCATGTTCGCCGTGTCGCCGCGCCGGCTCACCGTCCCGGCGGGCGGCGAGGCGAGTGCCGACGTCACGGCCGACACCAGCGCGGGTACCGCCGACGGCAGCTTCGGCGGATCCGTCTCCGCCGTGTCCGCGGACGGCGGGGTCCACGTGCGGACCGCTGTCGGCGTGGAGCGCGAGGTGGAGTCGTACAGCCTGACGCTGAAGCACATCGACGAGAACGGCGAGCCGACCGGAGACGCCGCCACCGGTGTGTCCAGCCTCGTCGGTGACTTCTACGACAGTTACGCCGACGAGCAGGACGGCGAACTGACGGTACGGCTGCCGAAGGACGACTACACGCTCAGCGGGGTGATCCACCCGGGCATCGAGTCCGCCACGCACGCCGTCCTGGTGCAGCCCAGGCTGCGGCTCGACAAGGACACCACCGTCACCGTCGACGGCCGCCGGGCCGCACCGATGGACGTCAAGGTGCCGGACACTGCGGCCCGGAACACCGATGCCGTCGTCGCCGTCGGCTTCGCGCGAGGTGAGGGACTCGACGACGCCTCCCTCCAGTACCTGATGCCGACCTTCACCGGCTCGCGGTTCGGTCGGCTCGGTTCCGGGGAGCCCGTGGAGGGGCTCAACGCCCTGTTCGCGGGCGGCTGGACCCGTATGGACGCGCAGGGACGGCCGGTCTCCTATCACCTCGGCTGGGACCGGGGCGCGAATCTCGACGGCTTCAGTGCTCATGTCCGGCGGCAGCAGCTCGCGCGGATCGACTTCGAGGTGGGCGAACCGGTCGACGGCCGGCGCGTCCAGGTCGAGCTCTCCGCGCACACCGCCTCCGGTGAACCGGTGCGCAGCTTCGCCGACTTGCGGGGCGGCCTGCCGTTCCGGAGCACCGAGTACGTCCTGGACAACGGCATCGAGTGGTCGGCGCGCAGCTGGTCCGTGTCGGGCGAGGGCGAGGACTCCACCTTCGAGAACTTCCTCATGCGGATGCCGCAGACCTGGAAGGCGGGCCGCACCTATCAGGAGCGTTTCAACGTAGGTGTGTTCGGGCCGACGCTCAACGGTGCCGGTGACCTTGGACCGAGCCGGGGCTTCCCCGGGGTCGCCCGGCACGGCAACCTTCTGCGGGCCTATCTGCCGCTGTTCGGCGACGGCGCGGGGCACTGGGGCACAAGCGGCACCACCTCGGTGACCACGAAGCTGGAGGCGGACGGCAGGGAGATCCCCGACGACTACGGTATCCCGCCCACCGACGGCGTCACCGAGTACACCGTCCCCGCCGCGGACACCGCCTACCGGCTGACCGTCGACAACACCCGTGACCCGGCGGTGTACGCGGTCAGTACCAGGGTCCACGCGGAGTGGACGTTCCGTTCGGCACGGACGAGCGAGGAGGGCGACTTCGTCACACAGCCGCTCTCGGTGATCCGCTACTCCCCCGAACTGAGCCTGGCCAGCACGGCCAAGGCCGGCGAGCGGTTCACCGTCCCCTTCCGCATCGAGGGCGCGGCGGCCGGACAGCGGCCCACGAAGCTCGCGTTCGAGGTGTCGTACGACGACGGAGCGACCTGGCAGCCCACCAAGTCCGTCGGCGGCACGCACCTCTCCCTGAAACACCCGGCACAGGCAGGATCCGTCTCCCTGCGCGCCCACCTCACGGACCGGGCGGGCAACACCCTGGTCCAGACGATCGAGCGGGCCTACGTGACGACCATGCCATAACTCCGAGGACACAGAACCGAGTTCAGCCCCGCCGCGCGACGACCCCGCGCACACCCCCGTGTGCGGGGTCGTCGTCATTCCGCAGCCGCACGCGCACAACTCCCCCTGAGAACCCGGGAACCAGCGGCCGCCGCCGTCCGACTACTGCGACGACACGAGTGTCAGGAGCTGCCGGAAGGGCCCTTGGGGTCCAGGAGGAGGCCGAGCGTCTTGCAGTGGTACGAGGACGATTCCCTGTGGTCCGACTTCGCGCCCACGATGTTCTCCCCGGAGCGGGCGGAGTCCGTCGCCGGCCTGGTGGCCACCTCGCCGCTGCTGGACTTCCCGCCCGGATCCCGGGTGCTCGACCTGTGCTGCGGACCGGGTCTGTTCCTGGTGCCGCTGGCCGCCCGGGGGTACGACGTCACCGGCGTCGACCTCAGCGCGCCGATGCTGGAGCGGGCCCGGGAGGCGTGCGAACGGGCCGACGCCGAGGTGCGGTTGGTGCGCGAGGACATGCTCACGTACACCGCTCCCGAGGCCTTCGACGTCGTACTGAACGTGTTCACGTCGTTCGGTTACTTCGACGACCCGGACGACAACCTGCGGGTGCTGCGCAACGCCTGGGAGAGCCTCGCCTCCGGCGGTCAGCTGCTGGTGGACTTGATGGGCAAGGAGGTGCTGGCCGGCTGGATCGGACGTCCCCAGGCCGTCGACCTCCCGGACGGTTCCTACGTGGTGCAGCGGGACGTCGTCCTCGACAGCTGGCGCCGGCTGCGGACCGACTGGACGCTGGTGCGGGGCGACTCGGCGCGGACGGCGTCCCTGACGTCGTACCTGTACAGCGCGGCCGAGCTGCACGACCTGTTCGTGACGGCGGGCTTCGCGGACGTGGAGTGTTTCGGCGGCTTCGACGGCTCCGCGTACGACAACCACTCGCGGCGGCTGATCGTCCGCGGGCGCAGGAAGTGACCGGAGCACCGGCGCTTCCCGGACACGGACCCGCGCGGGGCCCACCGACGAGCGCCACGCGCCGCAGCAGCACACAGCGGAGTCCGCCCGCGCGTCGGAGCTCTGTCCGCGGACCCACCACCCCGGCACCCCACAGCCCCGGAGGATCGGCACACCATGTCTGCGCACGACGGGAAACACGCTCTCACCCGTGACCTCGTTCACGACCACATCACCGATGCCATGAAGACCCCGGACCTGATCCGGCTCGGCGGAAACGTCGTGCTCGCCCGGTTCGAGACGATGAAGGTGTACGCGGCCCTGGGCGCCGTCCGTACGCTGCTGCGCCGCGGACGGGTCGTCGAGGGACAGACCCTCGTCGACAGCTCCAGCGGTATCTACGCCCTGGCGCTCGCCATGGCCTGCCACCGGTACGGCCTGCGCTGTCACATCGTGGCATCGACGACCGTCGACTCGGTCATGCGGGCGCAGCTGGAGGTCCTGGGCGCGACGGTCGACCAGATGCCACCGTCCGAGAGTCTCCGGCTCGACCAGGAGCTCCGGGTGCGCCGGATCCGCGAACTGCTGGCCGAGCGGCCGGACTTCCACTGGATGCGGCAGTACCACGACTCCATCCACTACGCCGGGTACCGGGAGTTCGCCGACCTCGTCACCGGGTCACTGCCCGACACCCCCCTGACGGTCGTCGGCGCGGTCGGTACGGGGGCGTCCACCGGCGGTCTGGTCGGGGCGCTGCGGGAGTCGGGGCGGGCGGTGCGTCTCGCCGGGATCCAGCCGTTCGGGAGCGTCACCTTCGGCAGCGAGCACTTCAGTGACCCCGACGCGATCATCGCGGGCATCGGGAGTTCCATCCCGTTCGAGAACGTGCGGCACGAGCTGTACGACACCATGCACTGGCTGGACTTCCGGCACGCGATGGCGGGTGCGATCGGCCTGTTGCAGGAGCACGCGGTCTTCGCGGGGCTGTCGACCGGGGCCGCCCATCTGGTGACGTCCTGGGAGGCGGCCCGCGACCCCGACCGGCTCCACCTCGTCCTGGGCGCCGACACCGGCCACCGCTATGCGGACCGGGTCTTCGCCCGGCACACCGAGGCCCTGGACATGCGCACCCTGCGGCCCCGGCCCATCCGTTCGCTGGACGAGTTACGTCCACCCTGGTCGGCGATGGAGTGGGGACGCCGTCCCGATCCGGCGTCCGTCCGGGCGGGCGATCCGTGCACGTCCGCCACCGGTACCTGCTCCGAGCCCCTGCCCGCCGTCGAGGTGACTCCATGACCGTCGCCGCCCTGGAATCCCTGTCCTTCGGCCTGGGCCACATGGCCGCCGCGGCCGCCGCGACCGGACACGAGCTGTGCCTGCTCACCGCGGACCGGTCCGTCTACCGGCACGAACTCGCCACCCTGCCGGACGGCGCGCTGACCGTCGTGGACGTCGACACCTTCGACCCGTCCGCGACCCGCCGCGCGCTGGCCGCCCTCCCGGGGCTCGCCGGTCTGGTCAACAGCACCGACACGTGGAGCGTGCCCGCCGCCGACCTCGCAGCCGAGTTCGGGCTGTACGGCCCGGATCCTTCGGCCGTACGGCTGCTGCGGGACAAGTACCGGGTGCGCGAACTCCTGCACCGCAGTGGGCTCAGCCGCGGTGGTGCCGTGCGGGTCGCGGCGCATCCGGACAGCACCGACGCGGTGGTGCGGGCGGTCGGCCTGCCCGCGGTGCTCAAGGACTCGTCCGGCACGTCGTCCCGCAACGTGTGGATCGCCCACGACGAGGAGGCTCTGCGCGGCGCCCTCGCCGAGGCGGGCGGCCGGCGGTTCATGGGTGAGCTGTTCGCGGAGGCGTTCCTCGCCGGGCCGCTGTACAGCGCGGAGACCCTCAGCTGGGGCGGTGCCACCCGGCTGCTCGGTGTCCTCAGCCGGCAGACGTCCCGGCAGCCCGCCGTACGGGAGGAGGCCGCCGCCTTCCCCGTGGCACTGCCGCCCGACGACTTCGACGGCATCGAGCGCTGGGTCGGCGACGTCCTGCACACGGCCGGTCATCACAGCGGCTTCGCACACGTGGAGTTCATCCTGACCGGGCGGGGTCCGGAACTGGTGGAGATCAACCGCCGGATCGGCGGAGCCCTGGTCGGGGAGGTGCTGTGCGGCGCGCTCGGCACCAACGTCTACACCGCCATGATGGAGGAGGCACTGGGCCGCAGACCGGCCCTGATGGACACACCGCTCACTCCTTCCGGACGCGGGTACGCCTTCGTCCTCGTCTACGCGGACCGGCCCGGTGTGCTCAAGGGCTGGCACGGGATCGAGGAGCTGGCCGCCTTCCCCGGGAACGTGCGCTGGTATCCGACCAGGGCGCCGGGCGACTCACTGCCGCCGGTGGGCGACCAGCGCGGCTGCACCGGCATCGTGCTGGCCGAGGCCGGCACGGCGGAGCTGGCGCAGCACCGGGCGTGGAGCGCGGCCACCCGGGTGTCCGCCGTCGTCGCCGACAGTGGCCCGTAAGGCCGGAACCGGCGGCCGGCGGGTCACGGGCCCCCGGGCCTTCCTGCTGGCCGCCTCGTTCCTCATCACCCTGGGCAGCTTCGCCGTGCTGCCGTACATGTCGGTGCTGCTGCACCAGCGGCTCGGGCTGGGGCTCGGCACGGTCGGCGCGGTGCTGGCCGTGGCCTCGCTGGTGCAGTTCTCCGGCGGTGTGGTGGCGGGCGCGCTGGCCGCGCGCGTCGGGTTGCGGGCCACGATGCTCACGGCCCTCGCCGTGCGTACGGTGGGGTTCGGGGCGTTTGTGCCGGGGATGCGCAGCCCGCTGCTCGCGATCGCCGCGCTCCTCCTGGTGTCCTGCGGCGCGGCCCTCTATCTCCCCGCGAACAAGGCGTACTTGGTGGCCGGCGCCGAGGAGACGGACCGACCCCGGCTGCTGTCGGCGAGCAGTTCGGCCTTCAACGCGGGCATCGCCCTCGGCCCGCCCGCCGCGGCCCCGCTGATCCTCGGCTCGCCGACCGTGGTCTTCGCCTGTGTCGCCGCGCTGTTCGCCCTCGTGGGCGCCGGCCACGCACTCCTGCCCCGCCCGACGGAGCACACGGCGCCTCCCCCGGCCCCCGGCGACCCGGACCGGCCGCCCCATCGCGACGAGGGCCCGCCGCCGTTCGCCGTGACCGTGCTGAGTGTCTACGTCTTTATGTTCTTCCAGCACTACCTGGCGCTGTACGCCGTCCCGCGCACCTCGGCCGGCTACTACGCGGCGGTGCTCACCGGCTACGCCTGCCTCCTGGTCGTCGCCCAGCCGCTGCTCTCCCGGTGGATCGCCGCGCTCTCCTACCAAGGGGCCGTCAAGGTGGGCTTCGGGAGCATGGCGGCCGGGACGGCGGTGATCGCGGGAGGCGGTCATGCCGGCATCGGTGTGGGAGCCGCGCTGATGTGCCTGGGCGAGGTGGTGCTGTTCCTGAAGAACGACCTTGCGGCCCTTGCCCGTTCGCGCGCGGCGCCCGCCACGGTCTTCGGCCGGCAGCGACTGGCGGCGGGCATCGGCGCGTTCGGCAGCGGAGTGATCGGCGGCCAGCTGTACGCGGGAGCGGAGGCGCTGGGTTCGGCGCGGACGTTCTGGCTCGTGGTCGCCGTGCAGGCGCTGCTTCTCCCGGTCCTGCTGACGTTGGTCGTACGGCGTGCCCGCAGCAGGAGGATCCCCGACTCCCTTGTGAGCGAGCCCCTGTGAAATCCGCGGGAACTTTTCCGTGCCCGCATCCGACACCTCCAAGAGCGCGACCGTGCCACACCCGTCACCCAACCTGTGCGACGCACGTTCCCCCACCCCGCCAAGGCGACTGAAAAGGCAGCCCGATGACGTCACTTCCAGCGGAACCAGCTTCCGACCCGGCCGACGAGCCCCTCGCCGACGGCTCCGCCGCCGACGGCCCCCTCGTGGACGGTCCTGCCGCGGACGCCGAACCCCGGCAGCGACGCCCCACCCTGCGGTCCGATCTGCGCGCCTCCATACCCGACGGCGTGATCGCGCTGATCGTCACGGCCGCCGTCTTCGCCCTGCTGTACGTCCGTATCCGCGCCGAGACGTCGTCGACGGTGTCCGTGATGCCGTTCATGACCGACACCAGCGAGTTCTGGATGTACTTCCTCAGCCAGGCGTTCGGCTGGTCGGCCCTGCTGTGGGCCTGGATCACGGTGGTCCTGGGGCTTCTGCTCTCCGGTTCCCGCCCGTCCTGGTTACGGCTGTCCGGCCCCCGGCTCGAACGGCTGCACCGCACCACCAGCCTCAACACCATCGCGCTGATCGTCGCGCACGCCCTGTTCTTCGCGGCCCAGTTGGTCTACTCGGACACCGCGCGCTGGCACTCCGCGATCGGCACGGCCTTCGTGGAGACCTTCGTCCCCGGCGGCTACGACTCCGGCACGGGCAAGCTCGCCATCCCCCTCGGCCAGGCCGCCCTCTACCTGGCGATCCCCCTCGGCCTGCTCTTCTACGTCAGACACCGCATCGGCCCCAAGACCTGGCGCGTCCTGCACCGCTTCGTGATCGCCGTCTACGTCCTGAGCATCTGGCACACCCTGCTGTACGGCACGAACGTCTGGTACGACGGCCTGTTCCGCAACACGATCTGGCTGCTCCAACTCCCCATCGCGGCGCTTCTGTTGCTGCGGCTGCTGAAGCCTGCCCGGCGCTCGGAGAAGCTCCGCGGTCCCCGCGGCGGCTCGCCCGCGGCCTGGGCACTGCGCCTGACCGGGCGGCTCGCCGTGGTCGGTGTCATCGCCGCCCTGATCGGCGTACTGGTCAGCGGCAACGACGGCGGCCGTACCGTCGCGCCGGAGGACACGTCGTCCAGCCACAACGACCATGACTGAGCCGGCGAGTCCGTAGCGCCCGGTCAGCCGGCGGTGGCCCGGGGCCGCATCGTCTCGCGGTAGTCCCGGGCCATCGCCACCAGCCGGTCCAACGCGTCCCGGGTCCGCATGAGTTCCTCGATGTGTGCGGAGAGACGATCCCGTTCCTGCGCCATGCGCTCCAGCGCGGCGTCGGAGTTGCGCTCACTGGGCGTCTCCACGCAGGGCAGCAGCTCCACGATGGTCCTGCTGGACAGACCGGCCGCGTAGAGGCCCTGGATGAAGCGCACCCGCTCCACGCTCTCCTCCCCGTAATGGCGCTGTCCGCTGGGGCTGCGGTCGCTGGTGAGCAGTCCGTGCTCCTCGTAGTAGCGCAGCGCCCGGACACTCACTCCGGCCCGCGCGGCGAGCTCTCCGATCCGCACAACGACGTCCTCTCCTCATGACCCGCGTCACATCACTTGCCTCTGACGTCAGCGTCAGCTTTTAGCGTAGCGCCGTGCCCGGGTGCCGGGCGAGAGGCAGTAGGAGGAGCGTGACATGACGACCCTGTTCAGCGGCTACCGACTGGGTGAACTGGCCCTGCCGAACCGGACGGTGATGGCCCCGATGACCCGCGTCAGGGCCGCGGCGGGCGGCCTTGCCACCGCCTCCATGGCCGCGTACTACGCCCAGCGCGCGACGGCCGGGCTGATCGTCTCCGAGGGCGTGCAGCCCAGCGTGATCGGGCAGTCCAATCCCGGAACGCCCGGACTGCACACCGATGAGCAGGTCCGCTCGTGGCAGGCGGTGACGGGTGCCGTGCACAGCAACGGCGGCCGGATCTTCGCCCAGATCATGCACGGTGGCCGGGTCTCCCACCCCGACACCACCGGCCACCGGCCGGTCGGCCCGTCGGCCGTCGCCGCGGTGGGCGAGGTCTTCACCCCGACCGGCCCCCAGCCGGCGCCCGAGCCCCGCGCGCTGGAGACCGCCGAGGTGCCCGAGCACGTCGACGCTTACGGACAGGCGGCCGGCCGGGCGATCGCCGCGGGCTTCGACGGGGTCGAGCTCCACGGCGCCAACGGCTATCTGATCTCCCAGTTCCTCTCCTCCAACGCCAACCGGCGCACGGACCGGTACGGCGGCTCCGTCGCGGGCCGGATCCGGTTCGCCGTGGAGGCCGTCGCCGCGACGGTGGACGCGGTCGGCGCGGCCCGTACGGGAATCCGCCTCTCCCCCGGTGGCGGCTTCTGGGGCGTCGAGGAGCACGACGCGGCGGTCCTCAACACGGCGTTGCTGGCCGAACTGGCCCGGCTCGGCATCGCGTACGTCCATCTGGAGGCGACCTCGGACGAGGAGGTGCTCGTCGGGCTGCGCCGCGCCTGGCCCGGCACCCTGGTCGTGAACCCGTCGGTCCCGATGGGCCCCAAGCCGGCCGGGCGGGCGGAGGCCGATCACTGGCTGGGGCTCGGCGCGGACCTGATCAGCTTCGGCCGCGGCTTCCTGGCCAACCCCGATCTCGTGGAGCGGCTCCGCAACGGCCATCCCGTCGCCCCGGTGGACGAGGCCACGTTCTACCAGGGCGGCGACGCGGGCTACCTCACGTATCCCGCCTACCAGCACGCCGCCTGACGTCCGGCGGCTCAGGGACCGGGCGCGGGCGGTGTCCAGGCCGCTTCGGCGGCCTCTGCGGTGGGGTGCATGGTGAAGACCTGGTCCAGGCCGACCACCGTGAAGACGCGGCTGATGTGGCCGGGCACGGTCGCCAGGACGATGTCCGCCCGGGCGGCGAGGGCGTGGTTGCGGGCAGCGAGGAGAGCGGTGATGCCGCTGGAGTCGCAGAAGGTGATGCCGCTCAGGTCGACGACGAGCTGCCGGCCCGGCTCAAGGGTGAGCCGGGGCAGCGCGTCACGCACCTGGGAGGAGGACCCGTAGTCGAGTTCGCCGGTCAGTTCCATCACGGGACCGGCGACGGTGGTTCGGGTGCGGATCGCGAGGAGGCTCACTGCTGCTCTTCACTGGTGGGTCGGGGCACGCTGATGGCGAGGACGGCTGTGTCGTCGTCGACGCCGGTGCCGAACGTGTCGAGCAGGTCGCGGATCGCGCGGACCACACCGGTGGCGGTGGTGGGCGCGAGGGTCCGGGCGAAGTCGAGGAGGGCCTCGTCGCCGTAGCGGTCGTCGTCGTCCTGATCCGAGGCGGTGTGCGCTTCGGTGAGGCCGTCCGTGTGGAGCAGCAGGGTGTCGCCCGCTTCGAGGTGGACGGTGGTGGTGGCGATGTGCGCGTCGGGCAGTACGCCGATGAGCTGTCCGCCGGGGGTGGGCAGGTAGGTGGTGTCCGCCTCCGCGCGCAGCAGCAGGGCTGGCGGGTGTCCGCCGCTGGCCAGGGTGACGCGGAAGCCGCCCTGGTCGGGGTCCGGGGTGAGCAGTCCGAAGACGACGGTGCAGAACCGCGGGTCGTCGCCGTTGTACTCGTGGTTGAGGACGGTGTTGAGGTTGCTCAGCACGGCCGCCGGGTCGGGGTTGTAGACGGCCGCGGCCCGCAGTGTGTAGCGGGCCAGGGAGGTGATCGCCGCGGCGGACGCGCCCTTGCCGCACACGTCGCCCAGGAACAGGCCCCAGGTCCCGGCGTCCAGGGGGAAGAGGTCGTAGAAGTCGCCGCCGACCTTGTCCGCCGAGGCGATGTGGTAGTGCGCGGCCACGTCCAGGCCGGGCACGCTCACCAGGGCGGGGGGCAGCAGGGTCTGCTGGAGGGTGGCGTTGAGCCGGATGAGTTCTTCGCGTTCGTGTTCGGCCTGCTGGCGGGCGCGCAGCAGTTCGGTCTCGTAGGCGCGGCGGTCGCGGGCGTCGAAGACGGTGGTGCGGATCAGCAGGGGCTGCCCGTCGGCGCCGGACTTGACGGTGGAGGTGACCAGTACGGGCAGCCGGCTGCCGTCGGCCGTCCTGAGTTCCAGGGCGATACCGCTGATCTCGCCCTGCATACGCAGCAGCGGGCCGAAGTGTGTCTCGTGGTAGAGGCGTCCGCCCACGGTCAGCAGTTCGGAGAACGTCCTGCGGCCGACCAGGTCGCCGTGGCGGTAGCCGAGCCAGCCCAGCAGGGTGGTGTTGATCTTCGCGATGGTGCCGTCGAGGAGGGTGGAGAGGTAGCCGCACGGCGCGTGTTCGTAGAGGTCCTCGGCGCTGTCCTCCAGAAGGGCGGAGAACGCCGCGCGGTGGTCGGCGGGCTGGAACTCGGGGCGTACTTGTTCGCCCGGGTGCGCCTGTTTGCCGGGGCGTGCCTGTTCGCCCGCGGGTGGTGGTTCGCTGCTTTCGTCGTCGCCGGTCCGGGACATCATCAGATGGCCGTGACGAAGTCGGTGATCGCGGCGGCCGTCTCCTCCGGTGCAGCGAGCTGGGGGCAGTGGCCGGTGGCGTTCAGGGTGAGCAGTCGGCTGCCGGGGATCCGGGACTGCACAAACGCTCCTACCTCGGGCGGCGCGATCGCGTCGTTCGAACACTGGGCGATCAGGGTGGGCACGGTGACGTGGGCGAGGTCGTCGCGGTTGTCCGACAGGAACGTGACGCGGGCGAAGACACGCGCGATGTCCGGGTCGGTGCGGCAGAAGCTGTTGGTCAGCTCCTCGCCCAGTTCGGGCCGCTCGGGATTGCCCATGATCACCGGGGCCATGGCGCCCGACCAGCCCAGATAGTTCGCGTCCAGTGACTCCAGGAGTTCGTCGATGTCCTCGGCGCTGAACCCGCCGCGATAACCGGTGACCGGGTCGTCGATGAAACTCGGCGAGGGGGCGAGCAGCACCAGACCGGCGAACGCCGCCGGCTCCCGCGCCGCGGCCAGTACGCCCATCATCGCGCTCACCGAGTGCCCCACGAACGTCACCGGGCCGAGCGCCAGCTCACGGCAGATCTCCAGGACGTCCTCGGAGTAGCCCTCCAGCGCGGAGTAGCGCTCCTCGCTCCACGCCGACAACTCGGAGCGTCCGGCGCCGACGTGGTCGAACAGCACCACGGTGAAATCGCGCTCCAGAAGGGGCACCACCAGCCGCCACATGTTCTGGTCGCAGCCGAACCCGTGCGCCAGGATCACCACCGGCCCGCCGGCCCGGCCGGACACCGTCACATGGTTTCTGCTGCGCACCGTCATACGGCTCATCCTGGCAGACCCCTTCCTCCACGCTCGCCGCACCGCTACTCGGGCCTGCCCAGGGACCAGCCCGACACGTCCGTGAGCCGGCCGCGCCACAGCGGCATGACCACGGGGCGGCCCGGCGTCGCGGGTGCGGTGGCGTCCCGCAGGTGGATCCACTGCGGCAGCCGCTGCGCGACGGCGCCCTGTTTGTCGGCGACCACCTCGTCCACCTGCTCGGGGAACCGTTCGAGCAGGTCCGCGCCGGGCCCGTCGATACCGCGCAGACTGCGCGCCCAGTCGGCCCGCCAGCGCTCGTGGGAGATCAGGTCTCCGTGCAGCAGACAGCCTCCGACGACGAGGGTGACCGGCAGGGCGGCCTGGGCATCCTGTCCCAGCAGCCGTACCAGCATCTGTAGCTGGACGTCCGGCACCGGCTCGACGACCACGGGTGCGGCCGGCTGGTGGAGTGGATCACGGTCGGTTGTCACGCCGGGGCCTCTCTCGGCGTCCGCGAAGGACTTCACGGTTCCGCCTTTGGGTGGGGAAGCAGGGTCAGGGACGCGGGGTCAGGGACGCGGGGTCAGCCTCTCCTGCCCGCTGCGGACGCCCGCATGTCCGCGCGGCCCCGGGCAATCGGGCCCGGGAACGTGACGGCCGTCTCCTGCGGGCGCCCGCCGGTATGGCGCGAGGGCGGGTACACGTGACGCCATGACCAGTACTCAGGACCAGCACGTGCCCGTGTCCGCCGTCGCCGAGGCGCCGGCGGCGCGCAGGACTCAGGACCGCACCACCCGGATACGCCGCAGGCTGGAGCGGCTGATCGGAATCGCGGCGACCGAGGGCAACGCGCTCACCGTGCTGCGCAACGGTGACGAGATCTTCCCGGCGATGCTCGACCGGATCCGGTCGGCCGAGCACACGGTCGACATGATGACTTTTGTGTACTGGAAGGGGGACATCGCTCGTGAGTTCGCGCAGGCGCTGTCCGGCCGGGCCCGGGAAGGTGTGCGGGTGCGGCTGCTGCTCGACGGGTTCGGCAGCCGGCTGATCGAGAAGGAACTGCTGGAGGAGATGACCCGGGCCGGGGTGCATGTGGCCTGGTTCCGCAGGCCCGTGGCGCTCTCCCCGTTCAAGCAGAACCACCGCTGCCACCGCAAGGTGCTGGTCGTCGACGAACAGACGGCCTTCACGGGTGGGGTGGGCATCGCCGAGGAGTGGTGCGGCGACGCGGGCAACGAGCACGAGTGGCGCGACACCCATGTCGAGGTCCGGGGGCCGGCTGTGGACGGTGTCGCCGCCGCGTTCGCGCAGAACTGGGCCGAGTGCCACGACGAACTCTTCGACGACCGCGACCGGTTCGTCCCGCACGAGCCGCAGGGCGACGCGATCGTACAGGTGGTGCGGGGATCGGCGAGCTTCGGCTGGCAGGACATGCAGACCCTGATCCGGGTGATGCTGGAATCCGCCGAGGACCGCTTCCGGCTGGCCACCGCCTACTTCTCCCCCGACGTCTACTTCGTCGACCTGCTGTGCGCCGCCGCCCGGCGGGGTGTCACGGTGGAGATCCTGCTGCCCGGCCCGCACACCGACAAGCGGGTCTGCCAACTGGCGGGCCAGCACCACTACGAGGCGCTCGTCTCGTGCGGTGTGAAGATCTACCAGTACCAGCCGACGATGATGCACGCCAAGGTCATCACCGTGGACGGCGTCGCCGCCCTGATCGGCTCCACCAACTTCAACCGCCGCTCACTGGACCACGACGAAGAGGTCATGCTCGCCGTACTCGACGAGGGCTTCACGGCGACTCTGGACGGCCACTTCGACGAGGACGTGAAGGCCTCCACGCTGATCCGTGAGGGGCGCTGGAAGCGGCGGTCCGTGTGGCAGCGGGCGCGCGAGGTCTCCGTGATTCCCATCCGCCGCTTCCTGTAGTCCACTTGTGGCCCGTACGTGGCCCACGCGCGGCCCGTCGGCAGGGCCGGCCTGTCCGCGCCCTCAGCCGGCTGCCCGTGCGAGCAGGTCCTGCGACAGATCCCACAGGCGTCGCCCGTTGCCGGGGTCGACGGCGTACCGGGCGACGCCGTGCAGTGTGCCGGAGCGGCGGGCGACGACCTCGGTCTCGTTGCAGTCGACGAAGTAGCGGCCGCCCACTCCGTCGAGGAGCGGTGAGGTCGCGAGGAGCACCGAGGTGGCGGCGCCCTGTTCGACGGTCTTGATGAGCTCGGCCGGGACGCTGCCGCTGCCCCGGTCGCCGGTGTGGCGCTGGAGGTTGGTGTGGATGGCGCCGGGCATCAGGGCGTTGGCGGTGATGTTGTCCCCGGCCCAGCGGCGGGTCGCCTCCACGGCGAAGAGGACGTTGGCGGTCTTGGACTGACCGTAGGCGAGCCACGGGTCGTAGGGCCGGAAGGCGAAGTTGACGTCGTCCCACACGACCGGCGACCGCTGGTGGCCGCTGGAACTCACCACGACGATCCGGGCGGCGCCGTCGGCGGCCAGTGCGTGGTGGAGTCCGGTGGCGAGCGCGAAGTGCCCGAGGTGGTTGGTGGCGAACTGCCACTCCCAGCCCTGTTCGGTGTACCGCTCGGGGCTCGCCATGACGCCCGCGTTGTTCACCAGGACGTGCAGGGGTCCCCGCCATGCCGCGGTGAACTCGGTGACGGACGCGGGGTCGGTCAGGTCCAGGTGCGCGACCCGCACGTCCTGGTTGCCGGTGGTCCCGGCGATGTCCTTCGCGGTCCGCTCCCCCGCCGCCCGGTCGCGGACGGCGAGGGTGACCTCGGCTCCCGTCACGGCCAGGACGCGGGCGGTCTCCGCGCCGAGGCCGGAGGAGGCGCCGGTGACCACCGCGCGGCGGCCGGTGAGATCGACACCGGCCGCCACCTCGGCGGCGGTGCTGGAGAAGCCGAACGGGGTGGTGATGGCACTCATGCGATGACTCCTTGCTGTGTGCCGAAGTGGGTGGTGCGTTCAGGGCTTGAGCAGGGTTTCCTGCTCCGCCGGAGGGGTGCCGCCGTGCCACGGCAGCGGTTTGCCGAAGCGCACCAGCTCGCCGTAGAGGCTTGGGTCGACGTGTTCGGCGAAGACGAGGTCGAGGACCGCCTCGGCGGCCTGGGCGGGTGACTGGGCCCGGCTGTAGTCGCTGAACCAGGGGCGTGAGGTGGCGGTGTCGACCATGCCGGGGCAGACGGCCGCGACCAGGGTTCCGGTGGCGAGATCGTGTGTACGGCGTTCGGCGGCCACCGCGCGGACGGCGGCGACCTGGGCGACCTTCGAGGGCACGTTCAGCCAGGTCGGCCAACCCGCCTCCGCGGCCGTCCTGTTGTGGACGGCGTTGCGCCAGGACTCGACGGCGTACTCGACCTGGTCGAGGCTCGCGCCGTCGAAGAGGTGGTGCAGCCGAGGGTCGAGGTGGCCGAGGGTGCCCAGGCTGCTGGCCACGACGAGCAGCCGTCCCCCGGGGCGCAGGACGGGGCCGAAGGAGCGCAGGATCGCGTGGGTGGCGGTGTTGGAGACGTCGATGAACTCGTCGGCCCGCTCGGTCTGCGACTCGTGCGGCAGCAGACGGGCGACCGCGTTGGAGATCACTGCGTCGACGCCGCCGTACCGTGTGCGCAGCTCGTCCGCGAGGCGGGCCATGGCGTCGGTGTCGGTGACGTCCAGGACCCAGCCCTCGACGCGGGAGCGGGTGGCGGCCAGTCCGGAGACCTCGCGGGCCGCGTCCGTCACGCGCCGCTCGCTGCGGCCGGTGAGCAGCACCAGGTCGGCCGGGGCGAGCCGGGCCGCCAGCCCTTCGGCGAGGGCCCGGCCGAGTCCCTGGTTGGCGCCCGTCACAAGGGCGATGCGAGGAGTGTTCATGCCCTCCACGCTAGAAACCCCACAACCATGAGTCCAACGAGACTTGAGCACGGCTAGTATGCGTAATCGTCATGGACTTCACGGATGTGTCACTGACCGCGCTGCGGGTCTTCCGCGCGGTGGCCGAACAGGGAACGTTCACCGCGGCCGCCGGATCGCTGGGCTACACCCAGTCGGCGGTCTCCCGGCAGATCGCGGCGATCGAGCGGGCCGCGGGGGCGGAGCTGCTGGAGCGGCGGCGGGACGGTGTGCGGCTCACCACGGCCGGCCGGGTGGTCATGCGGCGGGCGAGGACCGTGCTGGACGAGATCGACGCTGCCGCGCGTGAGCTGTCGGGTCTGCCGGAGCAGGCCGGCACGGTGCGTCTGGGTTGGGTCCCCACCGCCGGCGCCGTCCTGGTGCCGCGCGCGCTGGTGGCGCTGCGCCAGTCGGACCCGGGCCTGCGGGTCGTGGGCCGCGAGGGTGGCACCCCGACGCTGGTACGGGCCCTGCGGGCCGGCAGCATCGACCTGGCGCTGCTGGCGTCGGCGCCGCCGTTCAGGGCGCCGGACGCGGAGTCGCCGCCGCTCGCGCTTCAGACGCTCACCGAGCGCGCGCTGTGTCTGGCGGTGCCCAGCACGCATCCGCTGGCCCGGGGCGACTTCGTCGACGTGGCGGACCTGCGCGGGCAGCGCTGGATCGCGGGGTCCTCCTCGGGCGAGGACCGGCTGATGGGCGTCTGGCCGGGCCTGGACGAGCGGCCCGACATCGCCCACACCGCCCGCGACTGGCTCGCCAAGCTGCACCTGGTGGCCGCGGGCTGCGGCTTGACGACCGCCCCCGCCGTCCTCGCCTCCGCCGCACCGCCGGGCGTCCGGATCCTCCCGGTCCGGGGCGGCCCGCAGGAACAGCGGCGCCTGCTCCTGGCCCGGCTCCCCCAGTCACCGACCGAGCCGGTCACGCGCGTGGCCGCCACCCTCCGCGCCGTGGCCCTGGCCTCGGACGCGCCCACTGCTGCGCCTTAACGACCCGCCGTGGGCCAGCGCGCCGCGAGCAGCTTCCTCGTCTCGTCCTCCAGCCGCCGCGCGAGACCGGTGTCGAGCGCATGGGGCGCCACTCCGCCGGCGGTGGCGGACGTCTGCGCCTGCGCCTGTACGGGGGCGAGGGCGACGTCCTCGAAGTAGCGGCCGGTGACGCCCTCGACGAGCGGTGACGCGGCGAGCAGTACCGAGGTGGCGGCGCCCTGCTCCGGTGTCTTCCAGCCGGGCGGCACCTCCAGGGTGAGGCCGCTCGCGTCCTTCGCGCCGACGAACGTGAGCTGCTCGTCGTCGAGATGGCGCTGGAGGTTGGTCATGATGCCTCCGGGGTGCAGGGCGTTGACGCTGATGCCGTCCGCCTTCCAGCGCTCCGCCAGCGCGACCGTGAACAGGACCATGGCGGTCTTGGACTGGGCGTACGCCGTCCAGGCCTCGTAGGGCCGCTGCTCGAAGTGGATGTCGTCGAAGTCGACCGGGGCCATCAGGTGCGCCGAGGAGGCGACTTGGACGACACGGGCCCCGTCGGCGGACTTCAGCGCGTCGTACAGCCCCAGAGTCAGTTGCGCGTGCCCCAGGTGGTTGGTGGCGAACTGGCTCTCCCAGCCCCGTGCGGTCCGGGTCAGCTCGGGCAGGGCCATGATCCCGGCGTTGTTCACCAGGATGTGCAGCGGCCCGTCCCAGGCAGACGTGAAGGCGTCGACGCTCACGGGGTCCGAGAGATCGAGCCGGGCGACGTGCACCGGCGCCTGGCTCACGGCCCGGATCCCGTCGGCGGCACCGCGCGCGGACTCGGGGTTTCGCACGGCGAGGGTCACCTCCGCGCCGGCCTCGGCGAGTGTGCGGGCGGTGACCAGGCCGATGCCGGAGGCCCCGCCCGTGACGACGGCCCGCCGGCCGCGGAGATCAACACCCTTGATCACCTCGCCGGCGGTGGACGCGGCGGTGAAGGGCAGCGAAAGGTCGGTGGACATGATCATGCTCTCCCTCAATGAATCCAACCGGATGTTTTATTTGTACTCCTGGACCTCCCACGCGTCAAACCATCCGGTTGTTTTAAACTGTCGGCCATGACCTACGACTCCGCCGCCACCCGCGCCCGGCTGCTGGCCGCGGCCTACGACGAGTTCGTCCAGGTCGGTTTCGCGGGCGCCCGGGTCGGCCGTATCGCGGACACCGCCTCGGCGAACAAGCAGGCGATCTATGCCTACTTCGGCTCCAAGGAAGCGCTGTTCGACGCGGTGCTCGGCGACCGCCTGCGGGTCCTGGCCGACGTGGTGCCCTTCACCCCCGCCGACCTTCCGGGGTACACCGCCGCGCTCTTCGACGAGCTGACGTCCGACCCGTCACTGCAACGCCTCACGCAGTGGAAGATGCTGGAGCGCCCGGAAGCCTCGGACCAGGAGCAGGAGGCGCATCTGACGAAGGCCGGCGACCTGGCCGCGTACTACGGCGTGCCGCTCACGACGGCGATGGACGCGATGATGATCGCCCTGGCAGCTGCCCAGAGCTGGAACACCACCGCTCCCACGATCCGCAATCCGCGCGACGAGGACGCCGGTGCCCGTCTCGCCGCCCACCGGGCGGCCCTGGTCGCCGCCGTGACCGCGACCGTCGGGACGCTGCTCGGAGAGCCGGCCGGCGAGCGCTAGCGCGCGGTCCCCCCGGAGGGACCCGTGCGCTACTTCTCGGTCTGCCGGCGCACCATCTCGTTGATCCAGGCCGGGGCGAACGGCGAGGTGCAGCCCGGCGAGGTCGGGTAGTCCTTGAGTACCTCCAGGCGCTCACCGATGGCGAGAGCGCGGGCGCGGAGGTCGGGGTGCTCGATGCCGATCTGGGCCAGGCAGTGGTTCATCGCCCACTGGAGTCGGTCCGGGGCGTCCTTCATCTCCGCCTCGACAACGTCGAGCAGGCCCGTCAGATCGAGGCCGTCGGGCTTCTTCGCCACCCGCTCGGTGGTCAGTGCCCAGCCCGCGCTCGCGACCACGGGATCCGGATCGGCGTACCAGGCCACTCGCAGCTCTTCGGAGTGCGGGCTCTTCTTCACCACGTAGTTCACAAGCCAGTCGTGCACCTTGGGTGTCCGTGACTGGCGCAGCATGACGTCCAGTTCGTCGCGTCCGAACGCCTTCGGGCGGCAGATCAGCAGGGCCAGCAGCCGCGCCGCGGTGTCGTCCGTCGCCCACAGCTCGCGCGCGAGTTCCTGCTGCGTCCTGAGGCGCTTCGCGATCGCACGCAGCTTGCCGAGGTTCACACCGTGGTCGTCACCGTGCCGCTCGTTCATCTCGCGCGCTTTCGGGTCCTCCAGCTCGGCCAGTTCGGCCATCAGCTCGGCGACCGTCGCACCGGTCAGTGTCGTCTCGGCCACGGCAGTCTCCTGTCCCTTGTGGCGGCAGCGTACGACTGTGTGGCGGCAGCCTACGACGGACCCGGGCGTCCGGGGGCCTCACTGCCGCACAGAGCCGGGATTGTGGGCCACCGGCGCGACGCCCACCCGTCGGCTCAGGCGACGGCGCCGCCCGCCCGTCGGCTCAGACGAGGGCAGCGCCCACCCGTCGGCTCAGACGAGGGCAGCGCCCACCCGTCGGCTCAGACGAGGGCGGCGGCCAGGAGGGCGAAGGCGGCGACGATGACGGCGACGCGGACGTAGTGGTAGCGGTCCCAGCGGTTCGCCTGCTCCTTCCAGTCCTCGGGCCGGTTCTCGGGGGTCCACGCCTTGCCCCGGTTGTTGATCGGGACGAGCAGCGCGACCGACATGACCACACTCAGGACCAGCAGCGCGGCGGCGGTGACGACGAGGCCGGTGCCGCCGTGGTGCCGGCCGGCGACGGCCCAGATCGCGACGAGGACGAGCGAGCCGACGTACCAGAACGGCATCACGGCGCCGAGCATCCGGCCCCCGTGGCTCCGGCCGAGCTGGCCGCTGTCGCCGGGAAGGGCGTTGAGGATCGGGTTGATGACAAAGGCGACGGAGAACTCCACCCCCACCATCAGACCGACGACCACGATCGTGAAGACCTGTACCGCGTTGAGCATGATGACCCCTTCGAGATCTAGCACCGCTAGCTGTTGAAGCAACGCTAGTCCTACTGCCGCTCGAATGTCTAGCGGTGCTAGGATCCAGTCATGTCGGTACAGGAACGCAAGGAGCGGGAGCGGGCGGACCGCGAACGGCTCATCGTGGCGACGGCCCGTGAACTCGCCGAGCAGCAGGGCTGGGACGCGGTCACCACCCGCCGGCTCGCCGAGCGCATCGAGTACAGCCAGCCCGTGCTCTACAGCCACTTCCGCGGCAAGCGCGAGATCATCGGCGCAGTCGCTCTTCAGGGTGCCGCCGAGATGGCCGCGGCGGTGCGGGCGGCGGCCTCCGCCGCGGACGGCCCACGCACCCGGGTCACCGCCCTCGCCCGCGCCTACCTCGACTTCGCCGAACACAACCCGGCGGTCTACGACGCCATGTTCCAGCTGGACGGCGGCCTGGCGTTCGCCCGGGAGGACACCCCGGAGCCCCTGAAGGACGCCTTCGCCGCCCTGCTGGAGAGCCTCGGCGAGGTCGCCGGGGAGGGCGTCCACCCGGCGTTGTTCACCGAGGTGTTCTGGGCCGCCCTGCATGGGCTGGCCACCCTGACCCGGGCGGGACGGCTGCCGCCCGGGGAGGCCGAGCGCAGGACGGAACTGCTGGTGGACCGGCTGGCCGTGCTCTGACGGCCCGGAGGCCACGACGCTCGTTGAGCGCGGCCCCGTGCACGTGCCCCATCGCCTCGCACCGCCTCGCCTCGCACCGCCGCGCCTCGCGCCCCTCGCCGGGTCACACCGCTCTCGGTCAGACGGCCGGGGCGCGCTCGGCCTGCTGCTCGTCCCGTGGTCCGACGGCGGCGCGAGCGCGGGCCACCTCGCGGCCCTGCTCGGTCTCCGGAAAGTGTTCGAGCATGGTCCGCAGGGTCGCCACGTCGGCCGCGGCACCGAACGCCTCGTTGCCGGGTTGCAGACGCACGCCTTCGGCCAGCGGGCCGGCCGGTACGGCGTCAAAGCCCAACACGTCGACAAGACCGGCCACTTCGGCGAGATCGTCGGCGTTGTCACCGGCGATCGCGATGGCCCTGCGTCCGGGTGTGCCCGCGGGCAGGGCCCGCTCCTCCAGGTCGTGGTAGCCCATGTGGTTGAACGCCTTCACCACCCGCGACTCCGGCAGAAACGCCTGCACCATCTCACTGGTCGAGGTGCGCGGGTCGGTGAAGTCGTCGCGGACGCCGTCGGTCTCCCACCAGTAGTTCATCGCGTCGATGACCAGCTTGCCGCGCAACTCCGCGACCGGGACGGCACGGTACTTCCCCAGCGGGAGGGCCAGGATCACCACGTCCGCCCCGGACGCCGCCTCCGTCGCGGTCACGGGGACCGCGCCGGGTGTGAGCACCTCGGTGGTGAGGGCGATCCGTGCCGGGTCGCCGGACCCGGCGACGAGCACCCGGTAACCGGCCGCCACGGCCAGCCGGGCCAGCACCGTGCCGACCTTCCCCGCGCCCAGGATGCCGAGGGTGCCGAGGGTGCGCACTTCAGCGGTGTTCATGACCTCTCCCTTTCCGTTTCCCTTTCCGTTCCGCACACTCCGTGCGGGGCCGTGAAGTCGTGCGCCGTTCCGTACGGCGTCGGCTGCGGTCAGCCCGCGACGATGTCACGGACCATGGGGATGACCTTGCTGCCGTACAGCTCCACAGCACGAAGCCGTGCGCTGACCGGGACCGGTCCCGTGGTGTAGATCAGGTCGAACCGTCCCGGGTCGAGCGCCTTGACGGTACGGGCGATCTTGCGGGCGACCGTCTCGGGCGAACCGACGTACAGCGAGCCGTTCTTGATCTCGTGCTCGTACTCCTCGCGGCGGATCGGCGGCCAGCCGCGCGTCGCGCCGATGCGGTCGCGCATCAGCTTGTAGTGCGGCCAGTGCACCGTACGGGCCTCCTCGTCGGTGTCGGCGACGAAGCCGGGCGAGTGCACCCCGACCGGGTGAGCGGTCGTCCGGAACTGGGCGGTGGCCCGCTCGTACAGATCGATGTACGGCGCGAACCGCTCGGGGTTGCCGCCGATGATGGCGAGCATCAGCGGGAATCCGTAACGCGCGGTGCGCACCACCGACTGCGGGGAGCCGCCGACGCCGACCCAGGTGTTCAGCTGCCCGGACTCGGTCTTGGGGAAGACGTCGGCGTTGTCGAGCGACGCCCGGTGGGTGCCGCTCCAGGTGACCGGCTTCTCCTTCAGCAGTTCGGCGAACAGCTCGATCTTCTCCTCGAACAGTTCGTCGTAGTCGGCCAGGTCGTAGCCGAACAGGGGGAAGGACTCGGTGAACGAGCCGCGCCCCAGGATGATGTCGGCCCTCCCGTTCGAGAGGGCGTCCAGTGTCGAGAAGCGCTGGAAGACCCGGACCGGGTCGTCGGAGCTGAGCACGGTCACGCCGGAGGACAGGCGGATGCGCTCCGTGCGGGTGGCGATGCCGGCGAGCACGGTCTCCGGGCTGGAGATCGAGTACTCGGGGCGGTGGTGCTCGCCGAGGGCGATGACGTCGACACCGGCCTGCTCGGCGAGTACGGCCTCCTCGACGACCTGCCGGATGGCGCGCGCGTCGGAGACCAGGACACCGGAGTCGTCGTTCGGAACGTCACCGAACGTGTCGAGACCAAAAGCGAGGGTCGGTTCGGACATGGCGGGGCTCCTTCAGGGTCGCGAGGAGGGGAACAATCCGCGGGCGAGGCGCAGACGGGGATCAGGTCACCACGAGTACGGGCCGAAGCGGCCCCAGGCGATCACCACGGCGATCGCCAGCAGAACGACGTTGACGGCGACGTTGGGCCACTCCTGCCGCCGCCCGTGGGCGAAGACGGCGCCGACCATGATGACGGCGACGCCGACCGCCGCCAGTGGTGTCAGTACGGAGGCGATGCCCGTGGCGGCCGGCAGGATCAGCCCGGCCGCGGCCAGCACTTCGAGCGCGCCAATGGTCTTCACCTGGCCCGCGCTGAAGCTCCTGGCCCAGGCCATGCTCTCGGCAGTCTTCTCGTAGGGCTGGGCCACCTTGCCGGCGCCTGCGGCCAGCATGCCCAGCGCCAGAACGATCTGGAGGACCCAAAGGAAGGTATGCACGGTTCTCAGTCCCATCCGCTGTGCACCGGCCCGCCCGGTGCGGCCGGTCTGCGCATTGCCCGCCCGGACACCCTGTCGGCGCCCGGTCACGAAGCTAAGCGGACTTTACCCCGCTTCTTATTCCCGCAGTAGCTTTGAGGCCATGAGCCAACCTGTGGTGCCCCTGGGCCGGCCCCGCGCCGAGCGGGCCGACGCCGCCCGCAACCGTGAGCAGTTGCTGGCCACCGCCCGCGCGATGATGGCCGAGCTGGGAGCCGACAAGGTCACGATGGACGGCCTCGCGGAGCGGGCGGGGCTGGGGAAAGGGACGGTGTACCGGCGTTTCGGCACCCGCGCCGGGATCTTCCTCGCACTGCTGGACGACGACGAGCACGCCTTTCAGCAGCAGGTACTCACCGGTCCCCCGCCACTGGGCCCCGGCGCCGACCCCGTCCAGCGACTCATCGCGTACGGCCGCGCCCGTACCGAGTTCCTCACCGCGCACCATGTCATCGCGCGCGCCGCGCTCGACCGCAACCGGCCGGTCCCGGCGGGCGAGGGCGTCGGCTTCACCCGCGCGCACATCCGTATGCTGCTCGGCCTCGCCCGCCCCGCCGCCTTCGCCGACCTCGGCAGCCTCACCGTCCAGCTGACCTCGGCCCTGGAGGGCCCCCTCCTGATCTTCCTGTCCGTCCCCCGCCCGGACCCGTCGACCCCACCCGACACCACCGCCCTCGCAGCCAGCTGGCAAACCCTGATCGAACACCTCTGCGACGCCTGACGCACACCTGCCTGCCTGCCTGCCCTCCCGGCCCCTCGCCTGGCGTCCACCGGACTTCGTCAGAGGCAGGTGCGCACGCCGGTCCTCGTCATGGCCGTGCGGTGACCCTCAGCCGGGGAGTCGACCTGTTGATGAGGCCCTGCGGAGTGGGGGTGAATCCGTCCGTCCAGCGCAGGTGGGGCAGATGGTGGAGGAGGGCCGAGACGGTCTCTCCCAGGAGACGGGCCAGGTGGGCGCCCAGGCAGGACCGCTCGCCCGCACCGAAGGCCAAGTTCTCTGCGGACGCCGCGAATTCGTCCCGCTCGGGGCGGCGGATGTCGAAGTGGTCGGGGTCGGCGAAGTGTGCGGGGTCGCGGTTCGCGGACGCCGGCAGACAGGCGACCGTGGCGCCGGCGGGAATGGTGCCGCTCGGCAGGTCGACGGCTTCGGTGGCCCGGCGGAAGACGACATGCGTGGGCGGGTCGCGGCGCAGCGACTCGGCCCAGGCCGCGTGCACCAGGTCGGGCTTCTCCGCCACGGCGGCTTGCGCGTCGGGATGGTCGACGAGGTTGGTGAGGAAGAGGGCCAGGGCCTTCTCCGTTGTGCGGGCACCGGCGGTCAACAGCACAGCGCACATGCGCTGGATCTCCTGGTCGGTCAACGGGCGGCCCTCGATCTCGGCTGCGCACAGCGTCGACAGGAGGTCGTCGCCGGGCTCCGATCGCCGGGCGGCGATATGTGGTTCCAGACAGGCGAGGCGGGGCTTCGAGGCAGCGGCATTGCAAGAGAGCCGCAGCCGAGGGGCGTCGGCAGACGGCAGGCCCAGGGCGGCCGTCAGGACCTGAACGGGCAGGGCTTCGCAGAACGTGGGGACCAGGTCGGTGCTCCCGCACCGGCGGATCTCCGCGGCGGCCCGCCAGGCGAGTTCCTCGGCCGCCCCGAAGGCGGTCCGGCGCAGGTTGGTAGGGGCGTGGTTGCGGAGGGCCGCGGACAGCACCGTGCGGAGGGGCGTGTGATCCGCGCGGGCTGTCCTCAGGGTGTTGTCCGGCGGGGCGAGGCGCGGGTCGCACAGGGCGGCTCGGACATCGGCGTAGCGGCTGACGACCCATGCGTCCAAGGACTCGTCACGGACGAGAGGGAAGTCCCGGCGCAGGCGGGCGTAGACGGGGAAAGGGTTGGTCTCGAACTGCGTCCACATCAGGCTTGGCGGCGTCGAGCACGTGTCCACCGAGTCCGTCGGCCGGTGAGCACGGCCGACGGTCAGCACGTCGGTCATGGCCGCGGCCGGCACATCGGCCGGCCGACGCGCCTCGGCCGACTCACCGCGGCCCTCGGAGTTCCGATCACCCTCGATCCAATGCCCCTCACCGATACGGCCGTTGAGCACCTCTGCGGTCACCAACCACTGCACACCACTGACTGTCATGGAAACCCTCCGTCACTGGGGCCAGACCCTGCCCTCCAGTAGCAACAGCAGCGATGCTACGTGCCGTCACCAATCACAACGGAGAGTAGTTGAGGCGCACTTGGTGGGCGTGCGGTTGCGTGATCGGCGCCGCACGCACCCCCTGCGCGGCAGGAGTCATGGCGTTCCCCACCGCCACGACGGCGGCATCACCCTGCCCTCAACCGCCGTCGAAGGTGATACGTACCTCGTCGGCGTCCTCCGCCAGGAAACCGGCGATGAGTTGGGCCTCGGCGTGGACGGATTCGCGCTCCGGGTGGGTGAGGGGCCGCAGCAGGGCGATGTCGAGTCGCCCTTGGCGCATGGTCCAGGTCGCGGCGACGCGGCCGTCGACGAGCACGGCGCGCTGACCGGCGACGGACAGCCCGAGGTGGGCGTCGTCGATGATGCGGCTGCGGTCGTGGTAGCCGAGGATCGCGTTGTCGAACGCCGGCAGGAAGCGGACAGGTGCGGGGGTGTCCCCGTCCGGTCGCGGCGCGTCCGGCAGGTCGAGGAGCTCACGGCCGCGTTCGTCGCGGAAGGTGACCAGTTCCTCCCGGATCGCCTTGACCGCGGCCGGCAGTCCGGCGAGCCCGCACCAGGCGCGGATGTCGGCACTGGCGGCGGGGCCGTAGGCGGCGAGGTAGCGCCGGACGAGCTGTTGGCCCATGGGGTCGCCCTCTTCGGTGGAGAGCGGGGTGATTTCGCGGCCGAGCCAGGTGGCCAGGGGCAGCGTGCGGACTCCCGCCTTGGTGCGCCAGAGGCCGCGCGGTGGGAGCTGGACCGTGGGCACGAGGGCCGAGACGAGCAGTTCGCCCAGCGCGCGGCGCGGTGGCACGGGCCAGCGGTGCGCCAGCGCGTCGGCGAGTTCGCCCATGGTGCGCGGCTGCCGGTCGGCCGTGACCGCGCGCCCGGCCGCCGCCACCTCGTCGAGGTCGATGCCGGCGAACTCCTGGCGGTAGGTGGCCGCGGTGCGTTGGCGCAGCATGGCATCGTGGCGGGCCCGCCAGTCCAGCGCGTCCTCGGCGGTGACGAGATGGACGGTCCGGCGCATCAGATGGGTGCGCACGACGTCGCGTCCGGTCATCGCCTCGTCCAGTTCCTGCGGCTTGAAGGCGTGCAGCCGGGACCACAGGCCGATGAACGGTTCCTGTGGTTCCTGCGCCTGCATGCCGCACAGGTGCGCCACGACATCGCGGGCGGGGAGGTCCGTACGGTCGAGGAGGTGCTGGCGGGCGAGGGCGGCGCGGTTGAGGGCGCGTGTGTCGAGGACGGTCATGGTGGTCGGTGACCCGTTTCCTTCCACTGTGTGTGACGGGTCCGCAGCGCCTTCGCGTGTCGGCTACGGCGCGGCGGACCCACTCTGTCGTATGCCGGGCCGGCGTGGTCAGCCGTTGTAGGGCGCGGTCACGTCCAGCACCCAGGTGATGCCGAAGCGGTCCGTGAGCATGCCGTACAGGGGCGCCCACTGCGCGGCTTCCAGCGGGCGCGTCACCGTCGAGCCGACCGACAGCTTCTGCCAGAGCGCGGTGAGTTCGTCCGTGTCATCGCCGCGTACGGAGACGAAGAACGGGTTCTGCCCCTGGTCCCAGGGGAGTTGGGAGGGTACGTCGTAGGCCATGACGTGGAAGCCGCCGTCCCCCACGACCTCGCCCCACATCACCCAGTCGGCCTCGTTGTCGTTCTGCACGTTGCCGGCGTCCTTGTAGGTGACGGCGGCGGTGCGTCCGCCGAAGACGGACTGGTAGAAGTCCAGTGCGTCGCGGGCGTCGCCCCGGAAGTTCAGGTGGGTGGTGGTCGTGACGGACATGGCTGCTCCTGGCTTTTGGTTGCCCACTCGGTGGACCACTCGGTGGCTGGGGCCTCACCCTGACAGCAGTAGCGGACAGGTTCTGTCCTCTACTACCGGCAGACTCACGGACATGCACACGACGTCCTCGCGACTGCTCGCCCTGCTCTCGCTGCTCCAGACCCGCCGCGACTGGACCGGCGAGGATCTCGCGGAGCGGCTCGACGTCACTCCACGCACGGTGCGCCGGGACGTGGACCGGCTGCGGGAGCTGGGCTATCCGATCGCCGCTTTCAAGGGACCCGCCGGTGGCTACCGCCTCGACGCGGGCACGCGTATGCCGCCCCTGCTGTTCGACGACGCCCAGGCGGTCGCCCTCGCTCTCGCCCTTCAGACCGCGGCCGACGGCACCGCACTCGCCGAGGACGCGGCCCGTGCCCTCGCCACGATCCGCCAGGTCATGCCGCCCAGGCTGCGCCACCGTATGGACACGATGCGGGTGACGGCGGTCCGGCCTCGGGAGGGACATTCCGGCGCCCCGCACGCCGACGGCCGCGTCCTGAGCGACCTGACTGCCGCCATCCACACCCACGAGGAACTGCGCTTCGACTACTCCAGGGAGGACACCGCGACCGAGTGGCAGCGCCGCCGGGTCGAGCCCCACCACCTCGTGACCCGGTACGGCCGCTGGTACCTCCTGGCCTGGGATCTCGACCGTGCGGACTGGCGGATCTTCCGTGTCGACCGGGTCCGTCCACGCACCCCCACCGGCCCCCGCTTCAGCCCGCGCGAACTCCCCGGCGGTGACGTAGGCACCTTCGTGTTGAGCCGGTTCCGCGGCGCGGACGGAACCACCACCGACTGGCCCTGCCGGGGCCGGGTCGTCCTCGGTCTCTCCGCCGCCGAGGTGGCGCCCTTCGCCGCGGACGGCATCGTCGAGGAACTGGGACCCGGCCGGTGCCGGCTCACCCTCGGCTCCTGGTCGTGGACCGGCCTGGCCGCCGCCGTCGGCCGCTTCGACACCGACATCGAGGTGCTGGACCCACCCGAACTCGGCGAGGCATTCACCCAACTCGCCACCCGCTACGCCAACGCCGTGCGCGGCGACGTCACCGCCGTCGGCTCCCGGGACCGCGGCCCGGCGCCGCTCGCCACCGAGGGCCGCGGCGGCGAGCACGTCCGCGCCGCCCGTCCGACGGACGACGGCGAGCGCTAGATCCCCAGGCGGGCCCCGATGCCGTCCAGCACACAGTCCAGTCCGGTCTCGAACTGCCACTGCTGGTCGTCCTTGCGGGCCGCCTCGGCCATGTAACGCAGGTACTTCGGGTAGCGGCCCGTGCTCATGAGCCAGGTCATCTGTGACGCGAGCCCGGAGCGGGCCTCCTCCCGGCTCGACCAGCCCCGCAACTTGAGCATGTGGGTCAGCGCGATCTCCGAGTCGACCGCGCCGTTCACGTACGAGGTGACGGTGCTGAAGACGGTCATCGCCGTGTCGGGGTCGAGGGCGAGGCCGTCCAGCGCGGCCAGCGCGCTCTCCGGGACCGCCAGTTGGTTCGGGGTGGGTGCACTCCAGGTCGCACGGGTCACCCAGGAGTGCTTCAGCATCATCTCCCGGCTGCGCAGGGCGAGCGTACGCATGGTCTCGCGCCAGTCGGCCGACTCCTTGGGGAGTTCCAGCTCGCCGTACACGAAGTCGACCATCAGCTCCAGGAGTTCGTCCTTGCCGGAGACATAGCGGTACGCCGCCATGGGGGCGACGCCCAGCTCGGTGGCGAGTCGGCGCATGGTGACCGCGTCGAGCCCCTCGGCGTCGGCGATCCCGACGGCCGTACGGGCGATCCGGCCGGGGGTGAGGGTCGCCCGGGGTGCGGGCGCCGGGTGTGCGAGGCGCTCCCACAAGGAGACGCGCTCCCCGTCCTCGTTCTGTTCCGTTCTCTCCTGGGCGGCCATCTGTCGGGCTCCTTCCGCCGGGCATCTGTGTACATCGTATCGGCAGTGGACGTCGTACACATCGATGTGTACGTTGTACGCCAGAGATACGACGTACACAACGGAGGTGTTTCCCGTGGGAGACCAGCACAACAGCCCCTTGCGGACCGCGGTGATCATCGGAAGCACCCGGGACGGCCGGTTCGGCCCTGTCGTGGCGGACTGGCTGCTCCACCACGTCGAGCAGCGCGAGGACATGACGGCGGATCTCGTCGACCTCGTCGAGACACCGGTGCCGACGGTGTTCCCGGCCTTCGGCCAGACACCCTCCGCCGAGGTCGTTGAACTGCTGGGCGCGGTGACACCACGGCTCGCGGCCGCCGAGGCCTTTGTCGTCGTCACGCCGGAGTACAACCACAGCTTCCCGGCGCCGCTGAAGAACGCCATCGACTGGCACAACGAGCAGTGGCACGCCAAGCCGGTCGCCTTCGTCTCCTACGGCGGCCTCTCCGGTGGCCTGCGCGCGGTCGAGCAACTCCGTGTCGTCCTCGCGGAACTGCACGCGGTGACGATCCGCAACACGGTCAGCTTCCACAACTACGGCCAGGTCTTCGACGCGGACGGCACACCCTCCGACCCTGGCTGCGACGTCGCCGCCAAGAGCATGCTCGACCAGCTCACCTGGTGGGGGCAGACGCTGCGCGCGGGCAAAGAGGCCCGCCCGTACGCCGTCTGACACCCTCTCAGCTTCGACCAGGAGCCCTCATGAACAACGACACGGCCGGCATATCCCCACCCTCCGGACCGGCCCTGCCCCGCCTGGGTGTCTTCGGGCTGATGCTCGGCATCTTCCTGGCGGCGCTCGACGGGCAGATCGTCAGCACCGCGCTGCCCACCGTCGTGGGCGACCTCGGGGGCCTGGAGCAGGTCTCGTGGTCGGTGACGGCGTATCTGCTGACCATGGCCGCGTCCACTCCCTTGTGGGGCAAGCTGGGCGACCTGTACGGCCGCAAGGGCGCGTACATGTCGTCCGTGGTGCTGTTCCTGGCCGGGTCGGTGCTGTGCGGACTGGCGCAGGACATGGCACAGCTGATCGTCTTCCGGGCCGTCCAGGGACTCGGCGCGGGCGGGCTCATGGTCGGGGCGCTGTCGGTGATCGGTGTGCTGGTGCAGCCGCACGAGCGGGGCCGCATCCAGTCCATGGTCGGAGTGATGATGCCGGTCGCGTTCGTCGGCGGTCCGCTGCTCGGCGGGTTCATCACCGACTACGCGCACTGGCGTTGGACGTTCTACGTGAACGTGCCCATCGGCGCGCTCGCCCTGCTGGCGGTCGCCAAGGGCGTCCGACTGCACACCGATCGTGTGAAGGCGCGGATCGACTACCTCGGCGCGGTCCTGCTGACCACCGGCATCCTGGCCCTCACCCTCCTCGCCGGCTGGGCCGGTGGCACCTACGCCTGGATGTCGCCGCAGATCGTGGGGCTCGGGACGGTGGTCGTCGGATGCCTGCTGTGGTTCGTCCGGGTGGAACTGCGGGCGCCGGAGCCGATCACACCGCCGCGGCTCTTCCGCAGCCGAGACTTCACCGTCGCGCAGGTGCTGAGTTTCCTGGTGGGCGCCGTACTCATCTCGGTGGTCAACTACCTCCCGCAGTACATGCAGTTCGTGCACGGGGCCTCGTCCACGGCCAGCGGCATGCTGGTCCTGCCCCTGATGCTGGGCATGCTCGCGGCCCAACTGCTCACCGGGCGGCTCATGGACGAGGGCGGCCGGGAACGTGCCGTGGCGGTCACCGGAGGTGCCGTCATGGTGGCCGGGTCGCTGCTGCTGCTTCTGCTCGGCATCGGCACCCCGCTCCTCGCGGCGTCGGCGCTCACCCTGGCCATCGGCCTCGGCATGGGGACCGTCATGCAGATGACGATGCTCACGACCATCAACAACGCGGCCCCACGCGACATGGGCGCCGCCACCGGAACGGTCACGCTGGTGCGCACGATCGGCGGCTCCCTGGGTGTCGCCGTCCTCGGAGCCGTACAGAGCGGCCGTATGGGCGACGTACTGGCCGAGCGCCTCGGTCCCGACACCGCGGCACGCCTGACCGGCGGCGAACTCACCCCCGCCCTCCTCACCGAACTACCCGCCCCGGTCCGCGCCGCCGTCGAGGAGGCCTTCAGCAGTGGTCTCCACGGTGTGGTGATCGGTGCCGCCGCGCTGTCGGCGATCGCCTTCGCCACGACGTGGTTCACGCGCGGGACGCCGGTTGGTGAACCCGGCGGGCGGAAGCCGGGGGCGGACGGGGTCCGGCCCGGTGGCGGGATCGCGGAACCCGCCGTCCGGACACCCACAGCGGACTGACCACACGACACCGACCCTCGCCGGGGCACTGCTCCCAGGCCACTGAGCCGCGCGATCGGGCCGCACGGCCGTCAGGGCGCCCTTCCTACACTCGCCCTCATGGAGATCACCGACATCGCCCGCGACCTCTCCCCCACCGGAGTGCTCCGCGCCTCCGTCAATCTCGGTAACCCGGTCCTCGCCCACGGCACACCGGAGGCACCCGGCGGTGTGACCGTCGACATCGCCGTCGAGATCGCCCAACGCCTTGGCCTGCCAGTGGAGTTCGTGTGCTTCGACGCGGCTCGCAAGTCCTACGAGGCCATGGCCACCGGCGAGGCCGACCTGTGCTTTCTCGCCGTGGAACCGTCCCGCGAGGCGGAGATCGCGTTCACCGTGCCGTACGTGCACATCGAAGGCGTGTACGCCGTCCCGGCCGAGTCCGCGCTGCGCACGCCGGACGACGTGGACCGCGCGGGCATCCGTATCGGGGTGAAGCAGGGCTCGGCGTACGACCTCTACCTGACGCGCACCCTGCGCCACGCCACGGTGGTACGCGGCACCGAAGGCGTGGACGTCTTCCATGCCGAACGGCTGGAGGTCGCCGCGGGCATCCGGCAGCCACTGACCACGCATGTCGCGCAGCGGCCCGAACTCCGGCTGATCGAGCCCGCGTTCATGACCATCCGGCAGGCCGTCGGGACGACGAGGCAGCGGCGACCGGAGACCGTGCGGTTCCTGAGCGAGACGGTGGCGGAGCTGACGGCGTCCGGTTTCGTCGCCCGGGCACTGAGCAGGTCGGGACAGGATCCGGCACTCACGGCGCCCGTGGAGCACTGAACCCCGGGGGGCACAGGTACCCGGAGCATGTGTTCCGCGGCTTCCGCGCGTGCGCACCGATCCCGGCCGACCAAAATTCCCTACCGCCGCAGGTGGAAAGGACGGAGACTCGTCCCATGGCTGACATGGGGTCGTTCCGGGAAGCGGTCACCGCGTGGGCGGCCGGTGACCCCGGCGACCCCGCGCGTGAGCTGGCCACACGGCTGTCCGTCCGGACGGCCGTGCTCCTTGAGGGGCCGAGCGACGCCGCCGCGGTCAACACGCTGGCCGCGCGCCGCGGACGCGACCTGGAGGCCGAGGGGGTCTGCGTCGTCTCGATGGGTGGGGCCATGAGCGTGGCCCGTTTCGCACAACTCCTCGGCCCGCCCGGCCTGGGCCTGCGTCTCACCGGCCTGTGCGACGAGGCGGAGCGTGGCTTCTACACCCGCGGCCTGGAGCGGGCCGGTGCGGCCGGGCGGGAGTTCTTCGTCTGCTCGGCGGACCTGGAGGACGAACTGATCCGCGCACTGGGTGTGAAACGCGTGCAGGAACTCGTCCGAGTGGAGGGCGACATACGCGCCCTTCAGACGTTCCTGCGCCAGCCCGCACAGCAGGGCCGTCCCGCACATCTGCAACTACGGCGCTTCCTCGGCACGAAGAAGGGCCGCAAGATCCGCTACGGCCATGTCCTCGTCGAGGCGCTCGAGCCCGACCGCGTACCCGCCCCGCTGGACGACCTGCTCGCCGCCCTCTGACCGCGCACAGGCCCCCTCTCGGGCCCCCTCTCGGGCGACCCTTCGTCCCAACAGCCCGCCCGGCAATGAAAAAGGCCGGGAGTCCGAACTCCCCGCCACTATCAACCTATAGCGCACCGGGGGGCTTGCGGCAAGGCCCCGGTGATGCCTCAGGATGGTCGACCGAGGCCAGAACCTGGGGATTTGGGAGTTTCGCGAAATGCGTGTGCTGTTGTCGACGTATGGGTCACGCGGGGATGTCGAACCGATGACGGGGCTCGCGGTACAACTGCGGGCGCTCGGCGGGGACGTACGGATGTGCGCACCACCGGACTTCGCGGAGCTGCTGGACGGTATCGACGTACCCCACACTCCGCTCGGCCGGCCGATCCGCGCGCTGGCGAAGGGCGCGGGCCAGGGCAAGGCGCGGCTCACTCTTCCCGACATCGCGGCGGACCTGACCGCCGCCGCCTACGAGGCCGTCGTCACCGCGGGCGAGGACTGTGCCGTCGTAGTGGCCACCGGCTCGCTGCCCGCCGTGTCGGGCGCGCGGGCCGCGGCGGAGCAGCTGGGCGTGCCCTTTGTGTTCGCGACCTTCTCCCCCTGCTACCTACCGTCGGCCCAGCACCGGCCGGGTGTCTGGCCGGGCCAGACGGTCCCCGAGGACGTGACCGACAACCGGGTGCTGTGGGACCTGCACGCCAGGCATCTGCACGGGCTGTTCGGCGAGACGATCAACGCGCACCGCGCCTCGGTGGGCCTGCCGCCGGTGGCCGACGTCCGCGCGCACGGTTTCACCGGCCGTCCGCTGCTGGCCGCGGACCCGGTCCTGGGCCCCTGGGAGAAGACGCCCGACCTCGACGTGACGCAGACCGGCGCGTGGATCCGGCCGGACACACGGCCGCTGCCGGCAGAGCTGGAGGCGTTCCTTGCTGCGGGCGAGGAGCCGGTGTACGTGGGCTTCGGCAGTATGCCGATGCGGGGCGCGAGCCCGGAGGACGTCTCGCGCGCCGTGGTGGAGGCCGTGCGGGCACAGGGCCGCCGTGTCCTGTTGGGGAGCGGTTGGGCCGAACTGGCCCTGATCGACGACCTGGACGACTGTTTCGTCGTCGGAGAGGTGAACCAGCAGGCGTTGTTCCACCGGGTGGCCGCCGTTGTGCATCACGGCGGCGCGGGTACCACCACGACGGCGGCCCGGGCCGGTGCGCCGCAGGTGCTGGTGCCGCAGGTCGCGGATCAGCCGTACTGGGCGGGCCGGGCGGCCGAGCTGGGCATCGGAGCGGCGCACGACGGCCCGGTCCCGACGGCGGAGTCCCTGTCGGCTTCGCTCAGGACTGCCCTGGCCGCCGGGACCCGTGACCGCGCTGCCGCGGTGGCCGGGGAGGTCCGCGCGGACGGAGCGGCCACGGCCGCGAAACTGCTGCTCGACACCGCCGCCCGCTGAGCCCGAGGACAGCGCTGCGTCACGGGAGTGTTCAGCGCCGGAAGGCCCACTCCATCCTCGGCTCCACCACACACCGGAAGAGCCGCCGCACGGGCGCGGTGCACAGCGCGGTCACCACCACCCCCGCGACCAGGGAGACGGTGACCGCGCCGAGCGGCCGGTGGAACCAGTCGTGGCGGGACCAGTGCCAGTGGTTGGCGGCCTGGATGAAAAAGCCGTGCAGCAGATAGCCGTAGAGCGTGCCCGCGCCCAGTGCCGTGAACCAGGTGCGCCGTCCCGGAACCCAGGCGAGGAAGCAGGCCACCAGGATCGTGGAGCAGCCGAAGAGGGCCAGGGTCATCAAGGGCCCGTACCAGGACGGCGCCCCCAGGTCCTCGGCGGCGGAGTGGTGGAAGAACCAGGCGTAGTCCATACGCGGCACGGCCCAGTGGGCGAAGAGCAGCGCTCCCGCGAACACCGGTACGGCCAGGGCGCGTACCCGCCACCGGCGCACCAGCCGGAAGTGCTCCGGCTTCAGGCACAGGCCCAGCACGAAGTACGGCAGGAACTGCAAGGTGCGTTGCAGGTCCAGGTCCTTGCCGATGGCCGGTGAGAGGGTCGCCAGGGCGGCGACGGCCAGCGCGAGGGGCAGTGGCCGGCGCACGCTCCGCCACAGGGGCGTCGTCAGCCGCCAGATGAACAGGGCCGCCAGGAACCAGGTCAGGTAGAGCGGGTCCAGCAGGCTGACGGGCCGGTCCGGAACGCCGTCGCTCCACCTGGTGAACAGGGTGTACGCGGTCTCGAAGACGATGTACGGGACCACCACACCGGCGACCAGGCGCTTCAGCCTGCCGGGGGCCGCGTCGAAGCCGCGCGAGAAGTACCCCGAGATCACGATGAAGGCCGGCATGTGGAACGCGTAGACGAGCATGTACAGCGCGGTGACGGTACGGCTCTCGGAGCGCAGTGGCTCCCATGCGTGGCCCATCGCCACCAGCACGATGGCCAGGTACTTGGCGTTGTCGAAGAACGCGTCGCGGGGCTTGGCCTGTGGGTCGCGGGGCTTGGCCAGTGGGTCGCGGGGCTTGGCCAGTGGTCTGACGGCCGTGGTGACCGGCGTCGGCGCGGTCGTGTACGCCGGCTGTTTCGTGTCGCTCAACGCTCACCGTGCCCGGCACATGCGCAACCCGCGTGGAGCGATACGCGTCTTACAGAAGTTACGGGTGAGCTGGGGATGCACGACATCCCGCGCGCCTTGCCACTTCTCCACGGCCTAAACCACCGGGAATGAGCCTGCCAGTGAAGATCAAGTCCGCCGATGTCGTCGTCACGTCCCCGGGCCGCAATTTCGTGAGTCTTCGCCTCGAAACCGAGGACGGTGTCGTGGGCTGGGGCGACGCGACGCTCAACGGCCGCGAACTCGCCGTCGTCAGCTACCTCCGCGATCATGTGAACCCGCTCCTGATCGGCCGCGACGCGGGTCCGATCGAGGACACCTGGCAGTACCTCTACCGCGGCGCCTACTGGCGTCGGGGCCCCGTCACGATGGCCGCCGTCGCCGCGGTGGACACGGCCTTGTGGGACATCAAGGCCAAGTACGCGAACATGCCGCTCTACGAGTTGCTCGGCGGCCGGAGCCGACGAGGACTCCTCTCCTACGGACATGCCAGCGGCGGTGATCTGCCGCAGCTCTTCGACTCGATCGACCAGCATCTCGACGAGGGCTTCCGGGCCGTCCGTATCCAGACGGGCGTGCCGGGACTCGGCCCGGTCTACGGGGTCGCGGGCGACCCCGGCGACCAGGGACCCGACGGCTCGGCCGGTGTGGCTCCGCGTCCGTCCGAGGAGCTGTGGGACACCCGCGCCTATCTGCGCCACCTGCCGGCCGTCTTCGAGGCCGTCCGCGCCAAGTACGGTCCCGAACTCCTGCTGCTGCACGACGGCCACCACCGCATGACCCCGACCCAGGCCGCTCAGCTCGGCAAGCGCCTGGAGCCGTACGACCTGTTCTGGCTGGAGGACTGCACTCCGGCCGAGAACCAGGAGGGGCTGCGGCTGGTCCGTGCTCACACCACCACACCGCTGGCACTGGGCGAGACCTTCAACACGATCTGGGACTACAAGACCCTCATCAGCGAGCACCTCATCGACTACGTCCGCTCGGCGGTGACCCACACGGGCGGCATCACGGCCATGCGGAAGCTCGTCGACTTCGCCGCGATGCACCAGATCAAGGCCGGGATGCACGGGCCCACCGACGTGTCCCCCATCGGCATGGCCGCCGCGCTCCATCTCGGCCTGGCCATCCACAACTTCGGCATCCAGGAGTTCATGCCGCACAGCGAGCGGACCCTGACCGTCTTCCGCACGAGCTACCGCTTCGAGGACGGTCTCCTGCATCCCGGTGACCGCCCCGGCCTGGGCGTCGAGCTCGATCTGGAGGCCGCCGCGGCCTTCCCGTACGAGGCCGCCTATCTGCCGGTCAACCGGCTCGCGCTGGACGGCACGGTCCACGACTGGTGACCGCGCGTCGCCACCGGCGTGGCGGTCGTGCGCTCACTGGGTGGGGTCGGCCGCCTGCCGCCGTGTGGCGAGTACGGCCGCGGCGGCCAGCAGGAGGAGCAGAACGCCGGCGAACCAGTTCATCGCGGTGGTGAGGGCGACGTACTGACTGGCGATGCCCATGCCGACGGCGGGCAGGATGAGGCCGAAGTAGGACATGGTGAAGAAGCCCGCCAGGGCCTCGCTGCGCTTGGCGGGTGCGGCCATGGCGGCGACCGCGCCGACGGAGGCCTTGAACAGCACACCCGCGCCGAGCCCGGCGACGACCCCGGCGGTCACGAAGACGGCGAGGTTGGCGGTGTGCATCCCGACCGCCAGGCCGATGACGCCGACACCCTGTGCCAGCAGGCCGAGGTTCCTGCGTGTCCGGACGTCGAGTCGGGTGGTCAGGGTCTGTGCCAGCGCGGCGGCGCCGAAGACGGCGAACGCGATCACTCCGGCGAGCGCCCGGGAGGGGTGGTGCAGGGTGCCGCCGACAAAGCCCGGGGCGAGCGAGGTGAACAGTCCGAAGACGGCGAAGGCCGCGAATCCGGCCGCGCCCGCGGCGATGAATCCGGCCCGGTCGCCGTGGTCGGCGCTGATCCGCTGCGGCCGGTACCGCGGCCTGACGGCCGGGGGTTCGACCGTCTCCGGGCTCAGGACCACGGCGACGACGCTCATCAGCAGCAGCACACCGAAGACCGCGTAGGGCAGGTGCAGCGGATCGCCGAAGTACTGGGCGAGGGCGCCGGCGATCAGCGGGCCGAGGCCGAGGCCGCCGATGTTGGCCGCCGTCGAGACGATCTCGAACCGCTGGGTGGAGGCGCGGGGGCGGCTCGCGGTGTGGAGTTCTTGCAGGTGGGCGGTGGCGGTCGCGGTGAGCATGCCGACGCCGAGGCCGGTGATCAGCCGGGCGACGATCAGGACCGGCAGCGCGGTGGAGGCCAGGAACAGCACGAGGGCGATCAGTTCGAGGACCAGCGCCGCGATCATCATCTTCTTGCGGCCGACCCAGTCCGAGACATGCCCCGCCAGCAGCAGGCTGATCAGCACACCCACGGCGTAGACGGCGAACACGATCGTGACGGTGAACGTGGAGAAGCCGTCGTGGGCCTGGTACAGCGGGTACAGCGGCGTGGGGACGGTGCTGAACGCCATGGCCGTGAGGAAGGCCAGCGCGATCAGCCAGAATCCGGCGCCGTACCGGCGGGCGGCCGGGACGACGGTGGGGCCGGCGCGGCGGAGCGCGGACAGCGACATGTGATTCCTCCGAGGTCGGTGACGTCGGGCGGATGTGCCATTGCCCAGTACAACCCGGTGAAGGAGCACCTGCTTCCATCCTTGACGGCGGCGCGACGCCTGCACGTGGTGCAGTCCGCGGCTCCTCCACCGTACGCGCGTTGGAGCGGGAGCTGCTTACGCAACTGTTCCGAGGGCATCGCCGATCCGGCGGCACCCCACCCAACGAAAGAGATGTAGTGTCTACAACTATGTCAGCTGTAGACGATCGTCCGCCCCGGAGCTCCCGGGCATGACACAGACACGGTGGCCTGCCACAGAACGCTACGGGCTCGATCCCGCGCCAGGCGCTCTTGCCCTGGTGCAGGACTTCCTGAACACCATCGCGACAGGCAGGCAGAGCGCAGACCTGCTGGCCGACCTCTCTTCAGCGCAGACCTGGGTCGAGGCGGTGGCCGAGAGCTGGTCCCGCACGACCGGGGCGCCGAAGCTCCGCATCTCTCTCGACGAAGCGAGTCGCGGGCGTCTGCACGAGCACCGGCGTCTTCTTCAGAATGCTGCCGCGGCCACACCTCCTGAATCCGGCAACGCACTCGTCGCCCCTGTGATCACGGCTGAAATCTCCCTGGACATGCACGGGGACGGTCTCGTCCTCGCACGCCCTGGTGGCAGTGGTGCACAGCCCATCATCTCCGCGCTGCTCATCACCGTCTGGCAGGCCCAGCTCGACGAGACATGGCACCGCCTCAAGACGTGCCGCAACATGGACTGCCTGATCGCCTTCTACGACCGCTCGCGCAACAACAGTGGCGCCTGGCATGACGTGAAGACCTGCGGAAACGCAGCGAACCTTCGCGCCTTTCGCGCGCGGAAGCGTGCCGCGAACGGAATCTCCCCCTCATGACGGCGCTTCACCGGCGGGTCATGAGGAAGGTTGTGCCGCGGTGTCGTTCAGCAGTTGCCGTGCGCTGAGCCAGAGCGTGTAGGGGTTCAGTCGGTCGGGACAGTGCTTCAGCACGCGGGTGAAGAACTCATGTGGGGTCGAGCTTGCTTCGAGCAGACGTGCCGTGTCGTCGAGATAGCGGCGCGTGGCGTCGATGTCGGCCGGCGCATCGCGCCGGCCGGCGTCCTTGTGCCCTGCGACGACATACCGGGGCTTGAGTGCGGCGACGGCGTCCAAGGCCTTGTGCCAGGCTTGAAGGCCGCCGTTGGGCGTTTCGGCCAGGTACTGGTGAACGTTGTTGTAGACCACGTCGCCGGCCACGACCAAGCCCAGCGACGGGACGTGCAGTATCGACGTGTCGTCCGTGTCGCTGTGGCCCACGTCCAGGGGCATGAGCAGGTACCCGTCCACGGTGAACCCGTCGGCCGGGGCATGATCGATGGCAATACGTGCCGCGTCCGTGTCCAGTTGTTCCGGGAAGAGGGCAGGCCACAGCTGCGGGAGCGAGCCGTTGGCTGTGCTGTCCTTGATGCGTTGAGCCGTGCCGGGTGCGGCGAGGGCGACGGCGTCGGGGAAGTGTCGCAGCAGTTCGCGGGTGCCGAGCCAGTGGTCCCCGTGCGCGTGGGTGATGAAGATGTACTTCAGCCTCTTTCCCCGCGCGGTGATCCACTCCGCGAGCGCGGCAGACTGGGTGCGGGTGATCGGCGGGGCGACGACAGCCGCGCTGCTCGGGCCGTGGATCAGCGTGTGCGACAGGGGCGACCAGTGGGCGGCCTGACCGTTCGGCAGAGGAGCGTCCTTGACCGGGGCGAGGTCGGAGACGAGAACGTCGTAGCGCAGTTCCCCGTCCGCGGTCATGCCCCGGCCTCCGTCGCGAGCAACTCCTGGACGGTTGCGGGGGTGAGGAAGTAGTCGGCGTACGCGGTGTCGGCGAAGTGCTCGCCCATCAGCCTGGCCCACAGAAGGACCGCCTTGAGCGGCCTGTGGTTGATGACGATGTGCTGCGTGAGGCCCGCCTCGTTGAAGCGCACCACGACCAGGCTGCCGATCGGCTCACCGTGCACTCGTGAGCTGTAGTCCTCGGCGAAGGCACCCTCGCCGTACGCGCCGACATAGTTGAACTCCTGGTAGTCGTACAGGGTTCGCGCGTGCCCGAGGATCTCGCGCACGGCTGTGGCGCCCTGGACGATCCCGTTGAGGACCGACGCCTCCATGGTGACGTCCTCAGCCAGGCGGTCGAGCCACTCCGGCCGGTAGTCCGTTCGCCGCAGGACCTTGTCCCCGCTGCCCAGATATGTGCTCATCACAGTCCCTCTCCGTCCCGTCGAACGACGGGGCTCGACATAACCATAAGCACTTAGACTATGTCGCACGAAGGGGAGGGGGAAAGAGCCGTCCGACCGCCGTCCTGCAAGAGGCCGACACCTTCCGCAGGACGGCCGGGAGGGGCGGCCCTTACGACACCAGCCGCCTCCGGGGCGGCGCCGGGCCGCCCTTCTCCGTACGGATGTCAGTAGCGGACGTCGCTCTGCACAAGGGGCGGGTAGACGGCGGACGCCTCACCGTCGACCGTGGCGCCTGCGAACTGGAGCATCGCGCGAAGGGCGCCATGCATGGGTGCGGGATAGTTCAGTGTGGGGGTGGAGACCTCGTCCAACGTGTTCAGTTGCTCCGGCGTGAGGGACACGTCCAGTCCAGCCAGGTTGCTCTCCAGATGTTCGAGGCGCCGGGCGCCGAGGACGGGCACAACCGTTCCCTTACGGGCCCGCAGCCAGGCGAGCGCCACCGCCGCGGAGGTGCTGTTCAGCTCCTTGGCGACCGCTGCCACCGTTTCGATGACGTCGAATTCACTGCCGCTGGGGCCACCCACATACGTGGTGCGGACAGAGTCCGCGACCTCGGTGCCCCGCTTGTATTTGCCGGACAGAAAACCGTTCTTCAACGGGCTCCACGGCACGAGCGCAAGCCCCTGGTCCAGAGCGAAGGGCGCCAGTTCTCCCTCCACTTCACGGGCAAGCAGTGAGTACTCGACCTGGAGCGCGATCAGCGGGCTCCACCCCCTCAGCACAGCCATGGTGTGGGCCTGAGTCGTCACCCAAGCAGGGGTGTTGCTGAAGCCGATGTAGCGGATCTTGCCGGCCTGGACCAGGTCGTCAAGCGTGCGCATGGTCTCTTCGACGGGGGTGTTGCGGTCCCACTGGTGCAGCCAGTACAGGTCGAGGTAGTCCGTCTGGAGCCGACGCAGTGTCTCGTTCAGCTGGTTGATGATCGACCGGCGGCCCGCGCCACCGCCATTGGGGTCGCCCGGGAAAAGGTTGCCGAAGAATTTCGACGCGATTACCACGCGGTCGCGCAGCCCGCGGTTTCCTGCGAAGAAGTCACCGAGAATGGCTTCGGAATGCCCGTTGGTATAGAAATTCGCGGTGTCGACGAAGTTTCCGCCACGGGAAAGGTACGCCTTGAGGATCTTTTCGGACTCCTCGACGCTGCACCCTGCACCACCCGGGTCTTCACCGAAGGTCATGGCGCCGAGCGCGAAGGGACTGACGCGAAGGCCGGAGCGGCCGAGTGTGACGTAATGATCGAGCGGCATGAATGGCCCCATTGAGGTAGGTCATGTTGTTTCATGACCATCAAAACCCGGGGTTGGCAAGAAGCGTAGAACATTCCTACCGCACTCTTGCACGATCCTGTTCGCCCGATTTCCTGGCGCGGAGACTCCGTCCGCCAGGGCCTCGCAGCGGGAGCCGGCAGCCCGCCCACCCCACTCCGAAGCCGGGCAACACGGCCTACAGCCCGGCCGACTCCCGCATCCGCTTCCACGGCTAACCATCAATCGACGATTGACAGGTTAGACAGGCCATGCTTGACTCCTCACTAACCACTTAACCTCCCCTTGCCGGTTAGGTGTGAAGCGCGGTCATCCGGCCCGGACCGATCGGAGACAGGACATGACGACCATCCACCACCGCTACGCGACCGTCCGTGGGCAGCGGCTCTTCTACCGGGAGGCGGGGCCGAAGGACGCCCCGGCCGTGGTGCTGCTGCACGGCTTCCCGACCAGCTCGTACATGTTCCGCGACCTGATTCCGCTACTGGCCGACCGCTACCACGTGATCGCCCCCGACCACCTTGGCTTCGGGCTGTCGGACGCGCCGCCCGCGGACGAGTTCGAGTACACCTTCGACAACCTGGCGGAGCTGACCGGGGACCTGCTGCGGCACATCGGCGTCACCCGGTTCGCGATGTACGTCCAGGACTACGGGGCGCCCGTGGGCTGGCGGCTCGCGCTGGCCGATCCGGCATCGGTCACGGCGATCGTCACGCAGAACGGCAACGGCTACGAGGCGGGGTTCGCGGAGGAGTTCTGGAAGCCCGTCCGCGCGTACTGGCAGGAGCAGAACGCGCAGACCGAGGGACCGGTCCGCGAGGCGCTGACCCTGGAGGCCATTCGCTGGCAGTACCTGCACGGCGTGTCGGACGAGACCCTGGTCAACCCCGAAACCTGGCTCCACGACTTCGCCCTGGCGTCCCGGCCCGGCAACGACGCCGTGCAACTGGCCCTGTTCGCCGACTACGCCAACAACGTCCCGCTCTATCCGGCCCTGCACGCCTACCTGCGCGAGAGCCGCGTCCCGGTGCTCGCGGTGTGGGGCCGCAACGACGAGATCTTCCCGGCCGCGGGAGCGCTCGCCTTCGTCGAGGACTCCCCCGGCGCCGAGATCTCCCTGTTCGACGGCGGCCACTTCCTGCTGGAGTCCCACCTGGACGCCGCCGCGGGCACGATCCGGAACTTCCTCGACAGGACACTCGTCCGACGCTGACGGGACCGCCGTGGAGCGGCCGACTCCCCTTGTTCGGCACGGCGGCAGGCGTCGCCGTGCCGATCGACGTGCCGTCACGCCGTTGCCACGCCGTTGGCACGCCGTCTGCACGCCTTCAGCCGGCCGAGGTGTCCCGGGTGCGCTCGTAGTGCCGACGGGCCTTCATCCGGTTGCCGCAGGTGGCCATGGAGCACCACCGCGCGGTGTTCGGCTTGCTGCGGTCGACGAGGAACAGCCGGCACTCGGGATTGGCGCAAGGACGCAGCCGCCCCGGGCCGGACTCGCTGAGGGCTCCCCACACAAGGACGGCACGGGCCGCCGCACTTCGCCCTTCGGGTAGGTCAAGATCCCAGGCGATACGGACACCTTCGAGCCTCGGCCTGCGGCTGACCCCGGCCAGGAACGGCTCCAGGGAGTCGGGGGACCGCTCGCCGCGGATCACGTCCTGAAGCGCCGTGCGCGCCTCGACAGCCGCGCGCCACTCCTCGGCCGACGCCGGCTGGTCATGGGCGGTGAGCCACAGCAGTCCGGCGTCCTCGCCGGCGAGGTCGTCACGCGGGTGACCGTCGACGACCGGCGTGGTGTTCAGCAGGTCGAGCAGCAGACCCTCGTCCGTCAACAGCGCGACAGTCAATCTAACCTCCAAAGCTATATTGACAGGTTACCCGGTGGAGGTCGCCGGTGCACCGGCCGTTCGCCGTACCGTCGGGCCCCACAGCGACGCCCGATCGCCGGGCCCGACCGTCAGGCTCCGCTGAACAGTGCGATGAGGCCACCGATCGGGTCCGGGCCGAAGCAGAGCTCGATGCCCTGCTCGGACTCCCTGGCCTTCTGGGCGCTGCGCGGGAAGAGGGCCTCCTCGTAGACGGTGAGGGCCTTCTCCAGGTCGCCGTCGTGGGCGGCAATGGCGCGGCCGAGTTCGGCGCCGTCGAGCATGGCGAGGTTGGCCCCTTCACCTGCGAACGGTGACATCAGGTGGGCCGCGTCGCCGAGAAGCGTGACGCCGGGAACGCGGTCCCAGCGGTGACCGACGGGAAGGGCGTTGATCTTCCGTGGGGTCAGCTCGGTCGCGGAGTCGGCGTCGGCCACCAGCGCCCTGATGCTGTCGTCCCAGTCCTCGAACTGCCGCAGCACCGCCGCCTTCACGCTCTCGGTGTTGGTGAAGTCGATGCCGTCAAGCCAGTCCTCGGCGATCTGGACCGCGACGGAGATGTGCAGACTGCCATCGGTCTTGCGGTGAGCCAGGACACCCTTGTGGTCGCTGAGCGCGAAGAGGCTGCCGCCGCCGACGACCGCCGCCGGGCCCGGGTACCGCACGTCGGCGTCCGGCAGGTCGACCTCGACGTAGGAGATGCCGGTGTACTCCGGCTTCACGGCGGAGACCAGCGGGCGGATGCGGGACCAGGCGCCGTCTGCGCCGACCAGCAGATCGCAGGTGACGGTCCCGCCGTCGGCGAAGGTGACCTCGTGCCGGCCGTCACCGAGCGGGCGGGCGCCGGTGGCCCGACGACCCCAGCGGATCACGCCCTCGGGGAGGGAGTCGAGCAGCAGGTCGCGCAGCTGGCCCCGGTCGACCTCGGGGCGGCCGCCGGTGCCGTCGTCGGTCTCGTCCCAGTGAGCAACGGCGTGCTTGTCGAGGACCCGGCTGGCTTCCCCTCCGGGGTGGACCAGGGCGCGGAAACCGTCGTAGAGACCGGCCGCGCGCAGCGCGATCTGACCGTTCTCCTCGTGGATGTCGAGCATGCCGCCCTGGGTACGGGCGTCGCGTCCGGACTCGAGGTCGAAGACGGCGGCCTCGATGCCGTGGACGTGCAGTACGCGGGCGAGGGTGAGGCCGCCGAGTCCGGCGCCGACAACGACTGTCGGGTGGTGTGTGGTGGTGGTCATGACGGTGCTCCTTGCTGGTGCGACGGGATGGCTGGAGGCGAGGTGGCTGGAGGCGGGGACTCTCTCCGAATGCCCGTGGACTCCATGGACTTCCTCCACTGTAACGAACATGTTCGTTACGAACAAGTTCATGACGATCGTGTTCGTGGCGATCGCGTTCGCTACACTCCGGGTATGACCGCGAACCCGCAGCCCCGCAGCCGCAGAGAGCGCCCCGCCAAGCCGGCGCTCACCCGTGACGGCATCGTCGCCACCGCGGTCCGTTTGATGGAGGCCGAGGGGCTGAACCGGGTCACCATGCGCCGGCTCGCACAGGAGCTCGACACCGGCCCCGCGTCGCTGTACGTCTACATGGCCAACACCGCCGAGCTGCACGCGGCGATACTCGAAGAGCTGCTGGGCGGGATCGACCTGAGCCCGGTCGGGGTGTCCGGCGACTGGCGTGAGCGGATCGAGACCGTACTCACCTCGTACATCGGGGTGCTCCACGCCCACCCGAGCCTGGCCCAGTCGGCCCTGATCGCCCGCCCCTCCGGACCCCACTACCTCGACTTGGTGGAGGCGCTCCTCGCGCTCCTTGCCGAGGGCGGTGTGCCGGACGACCAGGCCTCGTGGGGAGTCGACGCGCTGCTCCAGATCGCCACCGCCACGGCGGCGGAGCACTCCGTGCGCGAGCAGACCGCCGGCGCGGAGGACGAGTGGAACGCCCTGGCCAGTGCCCTGCGGCAGGCCTCCCCCACCCGACATCCGCATGTGGCCGCGCAGGCCGCTGATCTGATCTCCGGCCCGCCGACGGCCCGCCGCACCTGGATCCTCCAGGCCCTCGTCAACGGCATCGCGCACACGCCGCGCGCCCCGCTCTCCTAGCGGGTTCAAAGCGCTTGGCGGCCGGTGGGCCGCCGCCTAGGGTGGCGCCGTGACGGTTCGGATGATCATTCTCAACGGTGGTTCCAGCTCGGGTAAGTCGGGGATCGTGCGGTGCCTTCAGGCCGTGCTTCCGGATCCGTGGCTGGCGTTCGGATGCGACTCGTTCGTCGACGCGCTGCCCGCCGCGATGCAGGCCGGGCAGGAGGGCATCGACATCGCGGCGGACGGCACGGTGAGCGTCGGGGCGGGCTTCCGCGAGCTGGAGGCGGCCTGGACGGAGGGCATCGTGACGATGGCCCGCGCGGGGGCGCGGATCGTCGTCGACGACGTGTTCCTCGGCGGAACGGCGTCCCAGCAGCGATGGCAGCGCGCGCTCGGCGACCTGCCCGCGCTGTGGGTCGGTGTGCGCTGTGACAGTGCGGTCGCCGCGGGCCGTGAGATCGCGCGCGGGGACCGGATCGGCGGCATGGCGGCCGCACAGGCGGAGGCCGTGCACCGGGGTGTGGTCTACGACCTGGAGGTGGACACGACCCGCACCGAGTCACTGGAGTGCGCGCGGACGATCGCCGCCCGGATCGGGTGAGGGGCGACCGGGACCGGGACGCCGGCGGGCACTAAATCGTTTGCGTGGTGGGCGTTCACTCAGCATCGTGTGGACGATGAGCGACAAGCCCGAGCGATGGAGCCAGGCCAACGTCTACCCCGACATGTGGGTCGACCCCGACGCGGATCCCCGCAACAGTGACGGAGTCAGCCCGGACGGCGAGTTGGCGACCCTCCAGGACTTCCTGTCCGGATACCGGCTGACCCTCCGGATGAAGTGCGAGGGGCTGGACCCGGAACAGCTGGCACGCCGGTCTGTACCGCCGTCGACCATGTCCCTGCTGGGCCTGGTCCGCCATCTCGCCGAGGTGGAGCGGGACTGGCGCAACTGGGTGGTGACGGAGGACCCGGCTCCGAAGCTGTACGGCGCCCGCGACGGGGCCTTCGAGGGAGCCGTCGCCGACCGGGCGCTCGTCGAGTCCGCCTTCGCCGACCTGGTCCGCGAACAGTCCGCGACCGACGCCGTGTTGCTCGGATACGAGGACCTGGGTACACGCGTGGGCGAGGACGGCACCGCGATCCGTGAACTGTGGGTCCACCGGGTCGAGGAGTACGCCCGGCACTGCGGACACGCGGATCTGCTGCGGGAGTGCGTCGACGGGCGGGTGGGCCAGTAGCCCGGCGGCCCCACCCCGAAACCCCGGCGGCCCCACCCCGGTACCCGGTCCCGTCCCCGCGATCCACCTGCTCACGAAGTCCCGGCAGTGAGGAAGTCCAGCAGGATCTGGCGGCTGGCCTGGGAGCTCAGGCTGCCGTAGGCGTCGTCGAAGGCGTGTACGGCGAAGGGGAGTTCCTTGACCTTGGTGTCCACTCCCTCGGCGCGCAGCGCGTTGCCGAACCGCCTGACGTCGGTGGGTGTGGTGCCGCGGTCACGGTCGCCGACGACGAGCAGCGTGGGTTGCAGGCCGGGGCGGATGTCGGAGGTGGGTGAGACCTCGCGGTAGCGGTCCGGGTACTGCTCCGGGGTACCGCCGGTGAACAGTTCCGCCGCGTTGCGCGAGCCGTCTATGTTCCGCTCCCACATCTCGTTGACGTCGGTGCCGGGGTAGAAGCCGACGACGGACGCGGGAGCCTCGGGCGTGCGGCCGTTGATGGCCTCGATCGTGCCGTTCTGGAGCCGGTACGAGGTGTTCAGGGCCAGGACGCCGCCCGCGGACATGCCGCCCATCGAGATCCGGTCCGGGTCTATGCCGTACTCGTCGGCGTGGTCCTGCACCCAGCGCAGGGCGTCGACCAGGTCGTAGGGGGCCTTGTCCCAGGTGGCGCGCTCGGGGGTCGCCAGGCGGTAGTCGATGGCGAAGGCGGCGACATTGTGGTCGGCCAGCCAGCGGCCGGTGCCGCGCAGGTCGCTCTTGTCGAAGACGTGGAAGCCACCGGCGTGGGCCAGCACGATCGCCGGGACCTTGCCGCCGCCCCGCCCGGCGGCGTCGCCATCGTCGCGGGCGTCGGCGCCGTCGGGGAGATACGCGTCCACCTGCAACGCCTCGCCGTCATGTGTCGCGTACGTCTGTGTTGTGTCCGGCTTGGTGCCCGGGTACGCGATCTGCGTGAAGACCTCGCTGAACGAGACGTCGGTGCCCACCGCCTCCGCGTCGACGTACTGCACGCCGGCGATGACCAGTGCCCCGGCCAGCGAGAGCACCCCGGTCACGGTCACGGTCCTCCCCCACCGCACCAGGCCAAGGCGCCACGCGAGCAGGGCGAGTGCGCTGCCCATGACGGCGAACAGGGCCATGTGGAACGGGTACTGCCCGCCGAGCACCGGGCCGATCACACCCACTTTCGGGATGGCCGGGATGTATGACCCCAGCATGACCAGCGCGGTCAGGAGCACCACGAACGTGGCCAACAGAGCGGCGACACCGCCGAGAATCCTGCCGATCAGGCTCCGCCGAGGGGGCCCGGAGGTCGCCGGGACGGCGGTGGCGGCGGTCGTGGCGGCGGCGGTGAACGGGTGCGAGGACATGTATCTGCTCCAGGAACGCTTCCGACACGGGAGGCCGGGCTCGGACCCCCGTTAGATGCCGCAAGCGTCGCGTTCCGGCCCTGTCGTCAGCGTCCCCCGACGGAGCCAACTTCCACTCTGGCTCTCAGGGGTGACATGGCCTACCCGCCGTCACTCCGCTCTCGGCGCGGTGCCGGGAACGACCAGTCCGCTCTCGTACGCGTGGACCGCCGCCTGGGTACGGTCGCGCAGCTGGAGCTTCTGGAGGATGCGGCCCACGTGGGTCTTGACGGTCTCCTCGGCGAGGGTCAGCTCCCGGGCGATCTCCGCGTTGGACAGGCCCCAGGCCACATGGGTGAGGACCTCGGTCTCCCGCGGGGTGAGCACGTCGATGCGTACGCCGGTGGGCCGGCGGGGTGTGCTGCTGAGCCGGGAGAACTCCTCGATCAGGCGCTTGGTGAGATCGGGAGCGAGCAGTCCCTCGCCCCGGGCCACCACCCTCACCGCGTCGGCGAGTTGGACACCGGACGCGTCCTTGAGGAGGAAACCGCTGGCTCCGGCGCGCAGGGCCTCGTAGACGTACTCGTCGAGGTTGAACGTCGTCAGGACCAGGATTCTGGTCCGCGCGTCGGGGTCATTGGTGATGCGGCGCGTGGCCTCGATGCCGTCCATGCCGGGCATACGGATGTCCATGACGATGACGTCCGGCCGCAGTTCGGCGGCCAGGCTCACGGCGTCCGCGCCGTCCTCGGCCGTGGCGACGACGTCGATGTCGGGATGGGCCCCGAGCAGGACCGAGAAGGCCTCCCTGACCATGGCCTGGTCGTCGGCGATCAGCACACGGATGGTCACTGGGCGGTGTCCTTGTCGAGGCTCGGGGCGGGTAGCGGAGTGCCGGTGGGAGTAGTGGTGGGGGCCGGGGCGGGCAGCAGGGCGGTGACCTCGTAGCCCCCGTCGGGAGTGGAGCCCACGGCCAGTTCGCCGCCCAGCATCGCAGTACGTTCCCGCATGCCCGTCAGGCCGTGGCCCGCGCCGGGTGAGGCGGGCGCCCGGTGTGTCGGGGGCGAGTTGGTGACCCGTACGCGCAACGCTTCGCGCGTGTAGGTGATTTCGACGTTCGCCCCGGCTCCGGGGGCATGTCTCAGGACGTTGCTGAGGGCCTCCTGGACGATCCGGTACGCCGACAGGTCCACACCCGGGGGCAGGGAGCGCGGCGCACCCTCCGTCCGCGTGGTGACGTCCAGATCTGCCGCGCGGACGTTGGCGAGCAGGGCGTCGAGCTGGGCCAGTGAGGGCTGTGGTGCGACGGAGTCCGGGTCGGGGCCGGACATGTCGGCCCGCAGCAGGTTCAGCAGGCGTCTCAACTCCGTGAGGCCCTCCTGGGCGTTGGCGCGGATCGACGCCAACTCGGTGACCAGCTCGCGGGGTGGGTCCGGCACCCGGTACGGGGCGGCGTCCGCCTGGATCGAGATCACCGACATGTGGTGGGCGACCACATCGTGCAGCTCGCGCGCGATCCGGGCCCGTTCCTCCAGCACGGTCCGCAGGGCGCGCTCGTGTGCCGTGGCCGCGATCTGCTCGGTGAGGCGTCGTCGGTCCTCGCGGCGGCCCTGCGCGGTGGCACCGACCAGTGTCGCCAGCGCGTGCAGCGTGACGCCACCGGCGACCAACGACCAGCTGCCCACAGCGGTGTGGGCCAGCTTCAGTGCGCAGCCGACCAGGGAGCTCAACACCGCGGCCGTCATAGCCGCAGACGGCCGGACGCGCAGGGCCAGCAGGAACAGCACCGAAGCCTGCACCATCCAGACCCAGATCTCGTTGCTGGGAGAGGGCGGGTGGCCCAGCACGATGCCGACGGTCGCCGCCGTCGACAGCCACCATGCCGCCACCGGCCAACGGAGCGCGACCAGCAACGTGGCCGCATGCCCGGAGGCGAGCGCCCTCGCGGTGGCATCCGCACCCGTGAGGGAGAACGCCACCGCGACCGCCGTGACCAGAACGTGCGGGAGTGCGCGCAGTTGGCGGGGCCAGGTCAGGGGCGGGAGGGGCTGGGGCCGTAGCGAGAACAGCTCGGAGCGCACCGTACGGACCACGGCGGGGTTCGCCGTCGCGGCGGCGGGCTCGGGCTTCTTGCCATTGTGTGGCATCCGGGGCCTTGCGTGAGAGGGAGTGACAGGTCGGGACCAGCGTAAAGACGCCGTGTCGCGCTCCGCGTCACCCTGTGGAGCTCACCGGGTGCGTAGCTCTCAGGAGGGACGGTATGACGGCAGGAGGCCGGGCCGGGACGCCGGGTCCGCCGGCGGACGGCACCGGGATGCCGCTCACACCTCCCGGTGGTCCACCCCCAGCAGGCTCGCTGCCGCTCTGAAGTCCCCCGCGTGCCGGCCGACGGACAGGGACCAGTGGTGGCCGACGCCCGTCGCGCTCCACGCGTCGACCCACTCTCCCGGGTCGCGGCCGAAGTCGACGCGGCTCGTGGTGTTGCCGATCTCCAGCAGCGGGCCGGGGACCACCGTGCCCTCGGAGGTGATGAAGGACAGCGTGCCGTCGGCGTCCTGGCCGAGGCCCAGCAGGGTCACGGGACCGGGGCGGACGTCGAACTCCACGCTGACGCCCCAGCCGCGTTTGCCGTGGTAGACACCGAGTCCGCGCAGCAGGGGGTCGCGGGCGCTCACGGCGAGATGGCCGGGGCCGTCGTGGCCCATCTCCACCACGCCGTCCTCGAAGTTGAGCGCCTGGATCTCGGTGAAGGAGCCGCCTGCGCCCACGCACTGGCAGGCCAGTTGCGCCACGCTGGTGCGCAACTCGTACTCCCCCGCGGCGGGTACGCCCCGCGCGGTGAGCAGGGACGCGCCGAGGATCATGCCGGCGGCGAGCCGTTCGTGGAGTTCGCCGTTCAGACCCCGGTGGTAGTAGGCGAGGGTGTCGAGCCCGAAGTCCGTGGTCAGCCGGTCGAGGGCGACGGACACTTTCGCGCCCCAGGCGACGTCCTCCCGCACCACGCTGGAGTCCAGGGTGAAGATCCGCCGGACCAGCTCCAGCCGTTCCCGGCTCTCGTCGTCCGTCACCTGTTCGACGCGGTGGCGCAGGTCGTCGTACTCCAGGACCTCGACGTGCGAACCGAACGTCGTGGGCAGCAGGGTCAAGTCGGTCGAGACGTCGAGCATGCCGGGGTAGAGGTGGCCCATCAGACCGTGGCGCGCGTGGCGGAGTGCCGCGCGGACACGGGCCGCGCGGATCCACTGTTCGATACGCCGCCACGCCGACTCCTGGCGCAACCAGCCCGACACGGAACGGAAGGGGATACCCGCGCGGCGGAACACATTGCCGACCTCCGGGACCGGGCACTGTCCGCAGTAGGCGAGCCAGGCTCCGGTGTCGAAGGCCGCGTGGTCCATCCGTTCCGACGGCTGGAGGTCGATGACCAGCACCGGGGCGTGGGAGCGCTGTGCGATGGGCAGCACCATCGACGACGTCAGGTAGGTCGTCAGGAACAGGACGATCAGGTCGCAGTCGACCTGCCGGAGCCGTTCGGCCGCCTTCGCTCCCTCCTCGGCGTCGGAGATGAACCCGACGTCCGTCACGTCCGCGTCGAGTTGCCGGAAGCGGTCGGCCACGTAGGCCGCGGACTCCTTCAGCTGGGGCAGGAGTCCGGGGAACTGCGGCCAGTAGGTGCCCAGGCCACCGGCGACGAGTCCGATCCTCGTACGCCGCCTGGTGACCGGGGGCAGGAGTTCGTGGAGGTGGGTGGAATGGGGGGCCTGGGCGGGTTCGGACTCGCTGATGGCCATGCTCGGCGCTCCTTGTGACGACGGTTCAGGTCCGGGCGGCGTCGACGTCCTGGTGCGCGGCGACCACGGCCGGGGCGCGGGGCACCAGCACGCGGATGACGAACGCGCCGGCGAACGCCGCCAGGGCCATGCAGACCGTGATCGACCAGAGCAGGACGGCCGCGCTGCGGTCGGCCAGCGCGGGGGTGAAGAACGCCACGACGGCGAAGACACCCCGCGACAGGGCGTAGGTCAGCCCCTGTGTGGTGGCGCGTGTGTCGGCCGGGAGGGTCAGTTGTGACCAGACCTTGTAGTTGGCCTCTCCCGCGAAGGGGTTGGACAGCTGGTAGAGAACGAAGAAGACCAGCATGCCGACGAGGGCGCCCGCGGTGAGGGACGCGACGACGAACGCCAGCACCTGCACCAACGCGGCCACGTAGAACAGCCGGTCCCGCCACGGGCTGTCGGCGACCCGCACGAAGGCGACGGTCAGCAGCACTCCGACCGGGATGAAGGCCAGGTTGATCCCGGTCGCCAGGCTCTGTGAGGCATCGCTGACGGTGACCAGGAGGTAGGTGCCGAACTGGCCGAAGGTGTTGGCCCCGAGGCCCCAGGTGACGTAGAAGACGAAGGTCGCCGTCATCGGGAGCATCGCGGCCCGCGTCCAGAGGTTCTTCAGTGCGACACCGCGCGGGACGCCTGCCGCTCGTACCGAGTCCTCCGGCTCCGTGTGGTCGGGCAGTTTCAGCCGGGCCCGCAGAAGCCAGGTGACCAGGGCGGCGACGGCCAGCTGGCCGGTGATCAGCCGGGCACCGAGCATGCCGGTGGTCGACAGGACAAAGCCGAGGAAGATCGCGACGGCGATGCCGAGCATCCACATCACCTGCGTGAACGCGACGAGTCTGCCGCGCGCCCACGCGGGTGCCGCGTCCGAGACCACCGCCAGCGACGTCGGCAGATCGGCGCCTGCCGCCAGACCGGCGATCAGCACGCCCGCCAGCAGGACGAACTCGTTCGGTGCGAGCGTGATGATCACGGCGCCGAGGGCGAAGCCGAGGATGTCCAGGTTGTAGAGGCGGCGACGGCCGAACCGGTCGGCGAGCCGGCCGCCGACCAGGGATCCGACGGCGATACAGCCGGTGACGATCGCGCTGATCGCGCCCGCCATCCACACGCCCATGTCGTAACTGTCGCGGTAGATCGCGAGGTTGACGGAGATGCTGACGATGAGTCCGGCGTCGAGGTAGGAGGCCATGCCGGACAGGGCGGCGGCCTTCCAGAGGTGTCTGGGGATGGGCCGCTCGGTGGGCGGCTCGGGAGCGGTGGGGTCCGGGGACGTGGGTTCCGGGGAGGTGGGGGCAGGGGCCATCATGCGACTCCGTCGTCTCGTGACATCGCGACTCCGGGGGCCAGGTGCAGTGAATATAGGGGGCGAAAAACGTTTCAACAAGGTGTCCCGCGCGGGTACCTGGCGCACTGTCAGCCAGATGCTCCGCCGTCCGGGGCATGGAATCGGGAACGCAGGTCGCCTACCGTGGTGACGCCGTAAAAACGATTTAGGTCCTGGATCGACCCGTGCGACGGCCCCACCCCCGCCCGGAAGGACGTAGGCGTGATCTCTCCCGCTCTTCAGCAGCTCTTCGAGAACCCGCCGCGGGACTTCGGTCCCACTCCCCTGTGGTGGTGGTCGGGCGCGCGGGTCACCCGGGAGCGCATCGCATGGCAGATGCGCCGGTTCGTGGAAGGCGGGGTCCACAACCTCGTGGTGATCAACCTGGCGCCGTCCGGGCCGACCTTCGGCGCCCCGGCCGACGAGCCCGCGTGGTTCGGCGAAGAGTGGTGGGCCCGGTTCACCGACGCCTGCGAGATCGCGTCGGAACTCGGTGTGCGCCTGTGGTTCTACGACCAGATCGGCTTCTCCGGCGCCAATGTCCAGGGCGCTGTCACCCGGCGCCACCCGGACGCCGCCGGTCTTGCCCTGCGTCACCGCCGGGCAACGGTCACGGACGGCGCGGTGGCCCTGCGGGACTCCGAGTCCCTGGTGGGCGCGTACGACGCGGAGGGGCGCCGGCTGACGGTGACGGGCGGCGCGCGGATCGCCACCGAGGACGGCACCGAAGTCCAGCTCGTCACCGCCGTACCCACGGCCTTCGACTACCTGGACCCGACCGCCGCCGGCCGGCTCCTGGACGTGATTCACCGGGAGTACGAGCGTCGGGTGCCCGCGTATCTGGGCAATGTCCTCGCGGGCAGCTTCCAGGACGAGCTGCCGGGGACGAACTCGTGGAGCCGCCGCTTCGCCGAGCAGTTCCGCGCCCGCCGAGGCTACGACCTGCTCGAACACCTGCCCGCACTGTTCACCACGGGGCGTGTCGAGCCGGAGAGCGGAGCAGAAGTCGCCGCCGAGAGGATCCGGGGCGACTACTACGCCGTCCGCGCCGAGCTCACCGAAGAGGCGCTCTTCCGGCCGCTCGCGGCCTGGCACGAGCGGCACGGCATGCTGGTCGGCGCCGACCAGAGCCACCCGGCCCGCGCGGGCTTCCCCGCCCAGTCGACGCAGATCTACACGGACTACTTCCGCACCCATCGCTGGTACGGCGCCGTCGGCAGCGATCATCACGGTGATGCCAAGGTCCACTCGTCGATGGCGCATCTCTACGGCCACGAGCGCGTCTGGATCGAGGCGTTCCACTCGTCGGGCTGGGGCGGCACCCTGGAGGACACCTACGACTGGCTGCTGCCGTTCCTGCGCAGTGGCGCCAACCTGTACAACCCGCACGCCAGTTACTTCGGCACGGCGGCCGGCTGGTTCGAGTGGGCGCCGCCCTCCACCGACTGGCGTCAGCCCTACTGGCGGCAGTACCCCGCCTTCTCGCGTGCCGTGGCCCGGATCTGCTCGATCATGTCCTGGGGTGGTTACGCGGCCGACGTGGCGGTCCTGCACCCCACCGCCACCATGCAGTCCCTCATTCCGCTGGACGCGCCCGTCCACCACTTCGGCAGCGGCCGGCTCGGCGCCGGATTCGCCGAGGTCGACGAGACACAGCGCGACTATCTCGACCTGTGCGGCACCAACAACTGGCTCTGTCCCAGGGCCGGTTCGCTCGACCGACACCGCGTCTCCTTCGACGTCATCGACGACGACTCCGTGCAACGCGCCAAGGCCACGGACGGGGCGCTGCGCGTCAGGGACATGGCGTACCGCGCGGTGCTGCTGCCTTCGGCGGGCGTCCTGGAGGAGGGGACGGCACGCCGGCTCACCGAACTGCTCGACGCCGGCGGCCGGGTGATCGTTGTGGGGCGCCCTCCCGCCACGGCCGCCGGACGGTCCGGCGACGACGGTGTGGTGGCCGCGCTGCTGACGCATCCGCGGCTGGAGCGAGTGCGCGACGCGGAGGCGGGTGCGGTGGCCGTCGCCGACTCGGCCGGGTACGCGTGGGGCGAAGTGCCTTTGCTGGTAAGGAAGTCGGGGTCCGAGGCGGTCGCCCTGGTGACCGGCGCGTTCCCCGACACCGGCGTGCCCGAGCCGCCCACCGCCGGTCCTCCTCGACCGCGCGCGGACTACACTGCCGATCCCTCGCGCTATGCCGACATGTCCTCGGTCACCGTCCGCGCGCCGGTGGCCGAGGCCGAGATCTGGAACCCGGCCACCGGCACCCGCGTTCCCGCGCAGGTCACGGCGACGGGCACCGGCCGCTCCGTCATCGCCGTGCCGTTGGACGGGGCGCCGGCGGTCCTCGTCGCTTGGCGAGAAGGGACGCCGCCAGAGCCGGCGCCAGGGTCCTCGTCGGATCCAACTCCCTTGCGGGCAGAGACCGTTGATCTCTCGACCGGTTGGCAGGGGCGGCTGGTCCCCACGCTCGACAACACCTGGGGCGACTTGGCGCTGCCCGCCGGCGTGTCCGTCGACGAGCCGCAGATCTGGGACATGGGGTGGAGCGAGTCCGAGGGTGCGGACGTCGAATGGCGGCCCGCCCGGGCGACCTACGGCATGCGTGTCCGGGTCCTGCCGCCGGTGCCCCGCGACGAGGCGCCGGAGCCGCTGGACGCCGCGCGGGTCGAACGGATCCTGGCCGGGGAGGAGCCGCTGGCCGCGGGCTGGGAGTGCGCGGAGTACTCGGCCGGCCGGGGCACGCCGGATCCCGGTGGGCTGCTCGGCAACAAGGGTCTGGTGCCTGAGGAGTTCGTACGGGTTCCGGTGCCGGATGGTGGGCGCGTGGCCCGGGTCCGTGCCGTCGTCGAGGCCTCCAGACTCGGCGCCGCCGACCTGCACGTCGGTGCCGAGGCGGTCAAGCGTGTGTGGTGGAACGGCGAACGTCTCGACACCGGCATGTCCGGTTACCTGGCCACGGTACGGGTCTCCGTCGTCCGCCCCCGCAACGTCCTCGAATACGAGCTCTCCGATGCCGGGAGCCGCCCGTCGACCATCTCCGCGGCCGCCGACACGCCGCTCGGCAGCTTCTTCTGTCTTTCGGCGCCGGACGGATTCGGGCCGCGTCCGCAGTTCATGCGGGTGCCCGACGGAGTGCGGCCACAGGGCCGGGTGACCTATCGGGCGGGGCTGCGGATCCCGGCGGACGGTGGTGCGGAGGCGGTGCTCGTGGTGGGTGCGGCGACCGCCGTGACCGTACTGCTGGACGGTTCCGTCGTCGCTCGGCAGGAGAAGGTCGAGTACTACGAGTCCGACTGGGGTGCGGTGCCGATGTTCTTCCGGCACGAGCTGACGCTCGGGGCGGGCGCACACACGCTGGAGGTCGTGGCCGATGACGCCGACGCGCGGGACGGGGTGTTCGTCGACCTGGTGGCGCGGTCGGAGTCCGGGGTGAGCGCGTTGGTCAGCGGTGCCGGGTGGGAGGTCGGGACGGGGAGCTGGAGCGGGCGTACGGTCGAGGACGGCGCGCGCCGGGGCGAGTTGCAGCACTGCCGTGCCGCGGTGCGACCGCATCCGTTGCCGGACGCCGAGTGGCTCGCCGGCCCTCCGGCGCTCGGCGGTGACGTGTGGCCCGTGCGGGTCACGGACGAGGTGACGGAGGCGGCTCAGCGGTTCCGGTTCACGGTCCCGGCGGGGACGGTCGGGCTCGATCTGCCCCTGGGGCTGCCTGCTCGTGTGCGGGTCGGCGACGGTGTGGAGCAGGTCCTGGACGGTACGGCGCTCGCGCTGCCCGAGCCACTGGCGGAACCGGCGGAGGTGCAGGTGGTCACCGCACCCACGGCCGTGCTGCGGGGTGGCTCCGCGTGGCGCGGCCCGGTGCGGGTGCGGACCGTGCCGGCGCCGGTCGCCCTGGGTGACTGGAGGTCGCTGGGGCTGGGCAGTTGGAGCGGGGGTGTGACGTATACGCGGGAGCTGCGCCTGCCCGTCGGTGCGGACCCTGTGCTGGATCTCGGGCGGGTGCGGGGCAGTGTCGAGGTGGTGCTGGACGGGGAGCGGGTCGGAGAGGCGTTCTGCGCGCCCTACCGCTTCCCTCTGCGGGGCGGCGCGGGCCGGACCGTCCGTGCCGAGGTGACCGTGCACAACACGCTGGCCCCGTATCTCGCAGCCGCGACCCCGACGGCGTGGGCGTTTCCTTCGCAGCTCGGGTCAGGGTTGATGGGGCCTGTGACGTTGCGGTTCACCGGTTGAGTGGTGCGGCGGACGAGGTCAGCTCCCGCTCACGGAACTGTCGGCCACGGACCGCGTCGATTCCCGGTGGATCAGGTCGGGCGCGAACACCCTTGTCTCGTGGACGTGTTCGGCGCGCGCCTCGACCTCGTCGAGCAGCATCTCCACGGCCGCGCGGCCGAGTTCCTCGACGGGTTGCCGGACCGTCGTGAGCGGGGTGCCGACGAAGCTGGCGATGTCGAGATCGCCGTAGCCCACGACCTGTACGTCTTCGGGGATGCGTGCGCCGCGCTCGGTCAGGCCGCGGCACAGGCCGGCGGCGAGGAAGTCGTTGGTGCAGAACACACCGTCCGGCAGGGTCGCCAGCTGTTCGGCGATCTTCATGCCGTACGCGACCGTCATCTCGGGGACGCTGACCTGGTCGAGCCGGGCCTCGCGGCAGCTGCGTACGGCCTGGCGGGCGCCCTGGTGGCGGTCGGTGCACTGGCGGATGCCGCGTTCGCCGTTGACGACGAGGAGGTCACGGGCCCCTCGGTCCAGGAGGTGCTGTACGGCGGCCCGGCCGCCGGCGACATCGTCCACGGAGACCGAACAGCCGTCCCGGTCGGGCATCGCGCGGTCGGCCAGGACCAGCGGGATGCCCCGCTCGCGCAGCCGCGTCAGGCGACCGGGATCGGCGCTGAGCGGGACGACCACCACCCCGACGGCGCGTTGCTCGACCAGCATCGTGAAGTAGCCCTGCTCGCGCTCGGGGGCGTCGCCGCTGTGGCACAGGGTGAGGGAGTAGCCGTGGTCGTAGGCGGCGTCGGCGGCACCGCGGGCGATGCGCGAGTAGAAGGAGTTGGTCACGTCGGGCAGGACAAGGCCGATCGCCGAGGAGTGACCGGTACGCAGGCCCGCCGCTCCGGGGTGGGGCACGTAGTCGAGGGCGGCCACCGCCTCGCGTACCCGCTCGGCCGTGCGTGCGTTGACGCGCTCGGGCCGGTTGAGGACGTTGGACACGGTCGACACGGAGACGCCGGCCGCGGCGGCGACGTCCTGGATGCGGGCGGGGCGGACCGGAATGGCGTCCACCCCCCTCGCTGTGGCGGCCGTTGGATCGGGCATGACCGTAAGTCCGTTGAGAGAAGCAACTATATCGTGATCGTACGTAAAACGATTCGCGTGGTGGGTACGGTCACGAGGGATTCCACAACGGACAGCGGGATTCCACGACGGATGGCGGGAATTCAGAACGGACAGTGGGGCTTCAGAACGGGCGGTGGGGCTCAGAACGGATAGTGGGCCTGCTGGGTGGCCACCGTCACCCACCGTGTGTTGGAGAACGCCTCGATCCCCCACCGTCCGCCGAAGCGGCCGTACCCGGAGGCCTTGACTCCGCCGAAGGGGGCCTGTGGCTCGTCGACGACGGACTGGTCGTTGATGTGGACGATGCCGGTGCGGATCCGGCTCGCCACGGTCAGGCCGTGTGTGGCGTTCTCGGTGATGATGCCGCAGGTCAGCCCGTTGTCACTGTCGTTGGCGAGGGCGACGGCGGTGTTGTCGTCGGTGAAGGTCTCGATGACGCAGACCGGGCCGAAGATCTCCGTGTGGTAGATCGCGGCGTCCTTCGGGACGTCGGTGAGCACGGTGGCCGGGTGGACGGCACCGTCGGGTGCGCCACCGCCCACGACCACCCCGGCGCCCTTGGCCACGGCGTCCTCCACCAGGCCCGCCACGCGCGCGGCGGCACCGGTGCTGACCAGCGGTCCGACGACGGTACGGGGATCACCGGGGTCACCGGCCTGCAATGCGGCGGCCTTGGCGGCGAACTTGCGGGTGAACTCCTCGGCCAGCGAGGTGTGGACAAGGATGCGGTCGCCGGACATGCAGATCTGCCCCGCGTTCATGAACACACTGAAGGCCACCGCGTCGACGGCGTAGTCGACGTCCGCGTCGTCGAGCACCAGGACCGCGTTCTTGCCGCCCAACTCCAGTACGGCGGGCTTGATATGACGGGCCGACAGCTCGCCGATACGGCGGCCCACGGCGGTGGAGCCGGTGAAGTTCACGGCCCGTACCCGCTCGTCGGCGATCAGCGCCTCGGCCACTTCGGCGGCGTCCTCACGGGCGTTGGTCACCACGTTCAGGACACCGTCCGGCAGCCCGGCCTCGCGCAGTACGTCGGCGATGAGGTGGCCGCAGGCGATGGGCGCGTCCTCGCTCGGCTTGACCACCACCGTGTTGCCCGCGGCGAGCGGTGCCGCGACGGCCCGCACACCGAGGATGACCGGGGCGTTCCACGGCGCGAACGCGCCCACGACGCCCAGTGGCTCGCGCAACGCCAGGCCCAGGGCGCCCTGTTCCTGCGCGCTCAGTACCTCGCCGCGCGGGGCGGTCACGGCGGCGCCTGCCTCCCGCAGGATGTTCGCGGCGAGTCCGACGTTGAAGTAGGCCCACGGGGTGGTCCCGCCCGCCTCGTGGGCCATCAGCTCGGCGACCTGCTCGGCACGTGCGTCCAGCAGGTCGGCGGCCTTCAGGAAGATGGCGCGGCGTGCGAAGGGGGCGAGGGCCGCCCACGCGGGGAACGCGGCGTCGGCGGCGTCCACCGCGCGCCGCACGTCCTGCGGACCGGCGGCGGCCACCGTCGCGTACACCTCCCCGGTGAAGGGGTTGATGTCCTCGGTGGTGCGGCCGGAGGCGGCGGGCACGTCCTTGCCGCCGATGAAGAGCTCACGGGTGATGGTCATGGCTGGGGTTCGCTTCCTTGTGCGGCACGGAGGGCTGAGGGGTGGCGGCTTCGAGGTGCGGTCGGTCGGGTCGCACGGCCACTTCGAGGAGCAGGGGTTCGGTGCGGTGCTCCAGGGCCGGCAGGAGGGTGTCGAACTCGGTGAGGAGTGTGTCCCAGTCGGTGACCCGGCGGGCCGCACAGCCGAGCGAGCGGGCCATTCCGCTCACGCTGACCTCGTCGAACGCGGGCCAGGCCGGTTTGCCGCCGTGGCGGTCGGCGAGCTGGTCCATCACGGCGTAGCGGCCGTTGGCCATGACGACGAAGAGCGCGCCGACGCCGTAGTGGACGGCGGTCCACAGGGCCTGGATCTGGTAGAGCGACGATCCGTCGCCGAGCACGGCGATCACCGGGCGATGTGGGGCGGCCATCCGGACGCCGATCGCGGCGGGCAGCGCGAAGCCCAGGCCGCCCATGGCCGCGCTGAGGAAGCCGAGGGGCTGCCGGGCCGGTACGAGCGCGTGCAGGTCGGGGCGGCTGGACGGGGTCTCCTCGACGAGGACGGTGTGGGGCGGCAGCCGTTCGGCCAGTGCCGCGAGGACCTGCGCGGCGCGCAGTTGCTCACCCTGGTGCGGTGACCGGGGAGCCGGTGGGCCGACCCGGGGCCGGGGTGCCGCCGTGTCGGTGGGACGGAGGTGCACGGCCGCGGCGAGCTGGCGGCAGAAGTCAGGCAGGGGCGCGACGACGGCGAGGTCCGCGGGGGCGCGCTGGGCCTCGGCGGGATCGTCCGTGACGATCGCCAGGCGGGTTCCGGCGCCGACGAGGGCGCCGTCGTCGTAGAGGTTCTGGCGCAGCACCGGCGCGCCCACGGCGACGACCAGGTCGTACGGGGCGAGTACGGCGCGCAGCCGTCCGCGCTCCGGGGGAAGGTGCCCGGCGAACAGCGGATGGTCCTGCGGGAAACCGGCGCGGGCTCCGAACGCCTCCTGCCACACGGGGCACCCCAGCCGTTCGGCCAGCGCGGTGAGCGCCTGCCAGGTCCTGGGATCATCGGCGCCGGCTCCGACTACGAGGGCCGGGGCGGTGGCCGTGTTCAGGAGCTCGGCCGTCTCCCCCACACAGCCGGCGTCGGCGCCGGTCGCCTGGAGCAGGCGTACGGGGGCGGGTACGGGCAGGTCGTCGGCCGGCCGGGTCCAGTCGTCCATCGGTACGACCACCAGTGCCGGGCCGCGCCCGATGCGCGCCGCGTGGACCGCGCGGCCGATGGCGCCGGGGACGTCCTGGGCGCGCGCCGGGGTTTCCACCCGTACCGGATAGTCGCCGCACAGGCCCTCCAGTCGTCCGGCGAGGAAGGGTTCGTGGGCGAGGTGTCTGCGGTCCTGCTGGCCGACCAGCACCACCATGGGAGCCCGGTTCTCGCGGGCGGTGGCCAGGGCGCCCACGGCGTTGCCGAGACCGGCCGTGGTGTGCAGCAGGACCAGGGCGAGTTCCTGGCGTGCGAGGGCCCAGCCGGTGGCGGCACCGACCACGGACCCCTCGTGCAGGGCGAGGACGAAGTGCAGGTCGTCGGGCAGGTCCGCGAGCAACGCCACCTCGGTGGAGCCGGGGTTGGCGAACAGGGTGGTCAGGCCGTGCAGGCGCAGGATGTCGAAGGCGGCGTCTCGCACAGTGCGCATGGTGTTTCCTTCGGTGACTCCGGTGTCGTGGCGACGTGTCGCTGGTGTCCTTGCGATGTGCCGCCGCGACGTGTGGGACATGTTCGGAGGTGGGGCCTTCCGGCCGGTCAGGCCGCCTTTCCGCCGCCCGGCGCGTCCCGTACGCCGATCAGCAGGAAGAACCCGGCGACGATGATTCCGGCGTCCAGCCACACCGCTGCGGTCCAGCTTCCTGTGTGGTCGCGCAGGACGCCACCGATGGCGGGCGACAGCACGGCACCCGTCTCGCCGATGAGGTTCTGCATGCCGAACGCGGAGCCGCGTAGACGGGGCGGGGCGATGTCGGCGGTGAGGGCGTGGCCGATGGGCTGCAACGCGTTGAAGAACAGGCTCGCGGTGAACAGCAGCAGACCCATGATGAGCAGTGAGGGCTTCTCGGCCGCCGAGAGGTACCAGGCGAAGACGACGGTGAGGACGGCCTGGACGCCGGTGAAGGACAGCAGCATGGGCTTGCGGCCCCAGCCGCGGCGCACCGCGTAGTCCGAGAGCCAGCCACCGACGGGGAAACCGAGGATGCCGGCGCCCGCGTTGAACCCGGCGGTGAGGGCGGCGTTGGCGAAGGAGGAGTCGGCGGCACCCGCGACGATCGACACCGACCAGAAGCTGAAGAACCAGAGGTTCCACAGCACGGCGATGTAGGAGAGGTAGATCAGGAAGAGGCTGCGGTTCTTCAGGACGGGCCCGAGTTCCTCGCCCTTGCGGGCCAGCGCGAACAGCACGACACCGACGGCGAGGACGACTTCCAGTACGGCGATCCACAGGTCCGACAGACCGGCCTCGGTGCCCAGCAGGTAGATCGCCATGATGAGCGCGAGGGAGACGACCGAGTAGGCGGCCAGGTGGAGCGTGGCACGGCCGACGACCCGTGCGCTGAGGTGGGCGCGGAACCGCCAGGCGATCGCGCCGGCCACCAGGAGGGTGGCGGTACCGAGGATCCAGAAGGCCATCCGCCAGGCGTCGACGTCGGAGAGCCAGATCTTGCCGAAGTCCGTGAAGTGCGGAGTGAAGATGATGGCGATGGTGATGCCGAGCGCCAGACCGGTGATGACGACGCCCATACCGAGGCTGCGGTGACGCTCGGGGGTGGCCTCGCTGATGATCGTGCGGTCGTTGGAGTAGTAGGCGCCTTCGCCGAGGCCGGTGACCACGCGTACGACGATGAACGCCACGAGTCCGCCGACGAATCCGGTGACCACGGTGGCGATGCCGGCCCAGACCAGGCTCACCACGACCAGCGTCCGGTGACCGTAGCGGTCGCCCAGGTAGCCCCCGGGGAACTGCGTGAGCATGTAGCCGGCGAAGAACAGGCCGCCGATGAGACCGCCGAGGGCGTAGGGACGGTCGGCCTCGGCGAGGAACCCGACGCCGTTGTCGATCATCCAGGTGACGACGGGGCCTGTGACCGCGCGGTCGGCCGCGCTCACCGTCCAGCCGAGCAGCAGCAGAAGCCACAGGCTGTGCCAGGGCTTGATCCTGCGGCCCGGGGTTTCGACGGACAGGCTCGGCGGGGCCGTGACGGGGGGTGGCGTGTCCGGTGTTCCAGGTGGCATCGGGAGTCTCCTGAGCGGCGAGCGGTGCGTTGATCCCGAAGCCACACGGTAGGGAGAACTCCCACGGTGCGGAACACCTCGTCTAGAGTTTCTGCTATGTCGAACAACTCCGTGGATCCGTACGGTGCCGCCTCGGTGGGGAACGCCCTGCGCACGTTGCTCTATCTGCGGGGCCGCGATTCCGTGCGTCTCACGGATGTCAGTGACCATCTGGGCATCGCCCGCTCGACGGCACACCGGCTGCTGTCCACACTGCGCAGCTACGGCTTTGTGGAGCAGGAGCCCGGCGGGCGCCGGTACCGGCTCGGGCCCGCCGTCCTCGCGCTGGCCCACGGAGTCACCGACGAACGGGCGCTGATCCGGATCGCCCGCCCGTATCTGGAAGCGCTCCGCGACGCCAGCCAGGAGACGTCGAACCTGCTGGTCCTGGACGGCCCCGACGTCCTCTTCCTCGACGGCGTCGAAGGACCCCGCACCCTGCGGGTCGCCCCGCGCACGGGCGACCACGTGCCCGCGTACGGGACGGCGGCGGGCAAGGCACTGCTGGCGGAACTCCCCGCGGAGACGGTACGGGCGCGCTACCCCGGAGGCCTCAGCCGCCTGACGCCCGGGACCCTGCCCGACCTGGACGCCCTGCTGGCCGATCTCGCCGTGGCCCGTGAGCGGGGCTACGCCCTCAACTTCGAGGAGAGCGCGACCGAGGTGCACGCGATCGGCATGCCGATCCACGACACCCACGGTGTGTGCGTCGCGTCGGTGACGGTCTCGGGGCCGGGGACGCGACTCGGCCGCGGCGACATCGAGGGTTTCCTGCCGGCGCTGCGGACGGCGGCGGAGGGGATCTCGGCGGGCTTGGGGGGACGCGGGTTCACGACGGGGCCGGGGTGACGGGGGCGGCGGGCACCGCTCCGGGCCCCACCGCCGCGACCTCCACCGCCAGTACCAGCCGCTGCGCCGGATCCCGCAGATCGAGCCCGAACTCCCGCTCCGCCCTGCGCAGTCGCTGCCGCAGGGTGTTCTGGTGGATGTGCAGCGCCCCGCTCGCCGGTGCCACCTCGCCGAAGTGCCAGAAGTACGCGGCGAGGGTGGCGAGATGGTCGGTGCCGTGCTCGGCGTCGTACGCGGCGATGCGCCCGGCGGTGCCGGTACGGAGTTCGGCGCGGTGGCGGACCGTGTGCAGCAGCCGCCGCAGTACCAGGTCGGCGCGCAGCTCCTCCGTGTGGTGCGAGCCCGGCGGTGCCCCCGACTCGTGCAGGTGGTCCAGCGCTGCGTCGATGTCCCGGCGGGCCGCGCGCAGTCCGTCGGGCGAGGTGACGTCGGCGGAGCGGACGGCCGTGTACGGGCGCCGCAGGGTGCGGTGGGCGCGCTGGAGCAGATGGTCGATCAGCTGCTCGACGGGGACCGCGGCGGTGACGACCGCGGGCAGCAGGGCGTAGAGCCGGTCACCGACGACGGCCACGGCCGGTTCGTAGCCGAGGGAGCGGCCGTCGACCGCCACGAGGTCCAGCATCCGCAGCAGGTCGGCGCGGCGTCGCGGGTCACCGACGTCACCGTCGCCGTCCGGGGCCGCGGGTGCGGCCAGCCCGAGCAGCACGCCGGGGAGGCGGAAGCCGGGCGCGGCTCCAGGGACCGTGGCTCCCGGGTCCACGGCACCCGGATCCGCCGTTGTCGCAGGGCTCGCGTCGGGCGGACTGTCGAGGACGGCTCGCAGGGCACGGTTACGGCTGTCCTGGTCGGCGTCGGTCTGGCGGCGCAGCGCGAGCATGTGCAGGGCGGCGACCCCGGCGGCCTCCCGCAGCGTGGCCTCGTGGTCGCCGGTCGGCCCGGTGGACGGGAAGGCCACCCACAGTGAGCCGAGGACGTCCTGTCCGGCCCGTACGGCCACGGCCATCCGGGGCAGATCGCCGGGCCGGCGGTGGGTGACGACCGCGTCGCCGCGCCACAACTCGCTGTCGAGGTGGTCGGCGACGGCGTCCTCGGGCACCTGCCGGCTGAGGATGCCGCGTCGGCGGGTGTCGTCGATGGGCTGGTCGGGCAGCGTGGAGTAGGCGACGACGACCCGGTGGACGTCCATGACGGCGACGGCGCCGCCCATGATCGCGGCGACGGCGTCGGCCAGCGAGAACAGGTCGCCGCCCGTGAAGCGGTCCTCGCCGGGCCGGGCGCCGTCGAGCAGGGTGCCGACCGTGCGCTGGACCCTGCTCCACGGCACCTGTGGATCGACGGCAAGGACGGCCACGTCGCGCTCCGCCGCGCTCACCATGAGACCGGAGGGTGCCGGGCGCCCGCACTTGACCGCCAGCACCCCCGAGCACCGGGCCGCGGTACGCACCGCGTCCTGCACACCGTCACCGGTCGGGTCGAGTCCGACGGCGAGCAGCAGCCGGCCCGGTGGCACGTCGCCGAGGGCCTCCGGTGTGTCCAGGAGTTCGACGCCGGTGACGGCCATCGGGCCGGCGCGGCCCTCGGCGACGACGGAGACCGCGCCCTCCGGCAGGGCGCCGACCAGTCTGCTGAGCGGCAGCGACGGCATCCGCGCTCCTCCTCGGCCGGGACACCCACGGGGCGGCCCGGCATGGGCCAGGCGATGTCCGATCCGACATCGACGCACACCCCCGACTGTACGTTCCGCCATATCCCTGGGGAGTCCGTAGCCGCATGCTCGATGTGAGCCCGACCGGCACCGACCACGGCCGGGGTTCGTACGCGTCCCGACCGAAGGAGCCACGGTGACTCTTGCGACAGCTCTGCCCGTCCCGCCGCCGCCCGCGTCGATGAGCGACGCCGAGTGGCGGGCCAGGCTCGAACTCGCGGCCTGCTACCGGGTCTTCGACCACCTCGGGTGGGTCGAGATGGTCTTCAACCACATCACGCTGCGGGTGCCCGGCGAGGAGAACGCCCTCCTGATCAACCCGTTCGGCCTGCTCTACCACGAGGTGACGGCGTCGAACCTCGTCAAGATCGACCACGAGGGACGGATCCTCTCGGACTCCGAGTGGCCGGTGAACGAGGCCGGGCTGCTGATCCACACCGCCCTGCACACGAGCCGCCCCGACGCGCACTGCGTGATGCACACCCACACCACGGCGGGCAGCGCGGTCGCGTGTCTCGCCGACGGACTCGACCCGGACAACTTCTACGCGGCGCAGCTGCACAACCTGGTCGCCTACCACGACTTCGAGGGCATCACCGTCAACCCCGGCGAGCGGGAGCGGCTCGCGGCGGACCTGGGTGACCGCCCGCTGCTGATCCTGCGCAACCACGGTCTGCTGGCGCTCGGCCCGACCCTGCCCGCGGCCTTCGCCGCACTGTGGACGTTGCAGCGGGCCTGCGAGATCCAGCTCGCCGCCACGTTCGCGGGCCGGCCGTTGGCGAAGGTCGGCCACGAGGCCGCCGTCCAGTCCACGCGGGAGTCCTTCCAGCTCGGCGACCGCACGCAAGCGGGCCGGACCCTGTTCGAGGCACTGCGGCGCAAGATCGACCGTATCGACCCGTCCTACCGGAGCTGAGGCGACTGCCATGAAGATCACCATCGTCGGTCCCGGCGCCGTCGGAGCCACCCTCGCCGCGTCCTTCCTCCCCTCCGGCGCCGACGTCTCCCTCCTGGGCTCCCCCGGTGCCCATCTCAACGCCATCAGCGAGCACGGGCTGCTGCTGCGCGGCAACGGCCGTACGGAGCTGTACCGGCTGACCACCTCCCACGATCCCGCACGACTCGGCGTACCGGACCTCGTGGTGACCTGCGTCAAGAGCCAGGACCAGGCCGCCGCGCTGGCCACCGTACGACCGTGGATCGAGGCCGGGGCGGACGTGCTCGTCGTCGCGAACGGTGTCCCGTGGTGGCTGCTGGCCACTGTCGGGGACGTCCCGGAGCAGGTGATCCACTCGGTGGACCCGGACGGCGCGCTGCTCGAACTGCTGCCGCCCGCACGGGTCATGGCCGGTGTCGCCCACTTCAGCAGCTCCGTGCCCGCGCCCGGCGAGGTCACCCACACCAGCGGCGATCTGCTGATCGTCGGTGACCCGCTCGGCGGTACGTCCCACCGCGTCGAGCGCTGTGCGAAGGCCCTGGAGAGCGGCCCGGTGCGGGCACGGGCCAGCGCGGACATCCGCACCGCGGTCTGGGAGAAGCTGCTCGGCAACGTCAACCTCAACCCGATCAGCGCGCTGACCGGGGCGACCGTGATCGACATCCTGGACGACCCCGACGTACGCGGGCTGTGCGCGGCCGTGTTCACCGAGGCGGCCGGCGTCGGGGCGCGGCTCGGCATCGACACCGCGATGTCGGCGGACGAACGGCTGGACATCGCGCGGCGGTTGGGCGCGTTCCGCACGTCGATGCTCCAGGACGCGGACCGCGGACGGCGGCTGGAGACGGACGCCATCCTCGGTGCCGTCCGGGAGCTGGCTCGCCGTACCGGTGTACCCAGCCCTGCCATGGACGCCGTCGGTGGTCTGCTGGCGCTGCGCGAACGGGTACGGCACGGCGCCGCGGCGGAGCGGGGGGCCGGCTGACGGGACATCCGCGCTCCTCGACCAGTCCGCGGACCTCGACGAGGCCGCGGTCCGGGTCGGTGCGATCGGCGGCCGACCGATACGCTGGCGAGCCATCGCGGGAGGGAAAACCATGGACGTCGGCGGAATACAGGCCCAGCGGCAGTTCCACATCCATCAGAAGGTGACCATGATGGTCAACCGCTACGAGGTCTTCGCGGACACCGGCAGCGGTGAACCCGGGCAGACGGTCGCCTTCGTCGAGCAGAAGCGGATGAAGTTCAAGGAAGAGGTCACCCTCTACACCGACGACTCCCGCAAGTCCGTCTTCGCGGCCTTCAAGGCCCGCAAGATCGTCGACCTCGCCAGCGCCTACGACGTCACCGGGGACGGCCAGTCCATCGGCGTCTTCGGCAAGAAGTTCGGCAAGTCGCTGCTGCGCTCGACGTGGAAGGTCGACCAGCCGGGCCTGCCGGCCCTCACGGTCCAGGAGCGCAACTTCGCGCTGGCCCTGTTCCGGCGGGTGTGGGAAGTCCTGCCGTGGATCGGCGATCTGCCCTTCATCTGGAAGTACCACTTCGACTTCGTCGACCCCGACGGCCGGAACGTGGGCTCGTTCGACAAGAAGACCCGCTTCCGTGACCACTACGTCCTGCGGATCGAGGACGACCGCTACGACCGCCGGCTCCTGCTGGCGCACGCGGTGGCGCTGGACGCGCTCCAGTCGCGCTGATCCCGTACGCCCCCGCACCCGGTTCACCCATCAGGCTGCCCACCAGGCAGTACGCCGTTTGGCCGCGGCCCCTCCCGGGGAGCGACGACTCCGGCACGGAAGTTCCTGATGGGAGAGAAACATGTCGGTGTCCCGATTCCTGGCGTCGGCGCTCGTCGGCGCCGTCGTATCGACCACGCTGCTGACCACGACCACGACCGCGTCAGCGGCACCGGGGGCGGCACCGGCCTCGGCGCCCGCCGCGCCCGGCGCCTCCAGGGCCGCGTCGATACAGAGGACCGTGGTCAACCTGACCAACGGCGAGCGGAAGAGGGCTGGTTGCCCGGCGCTGAAGATCCGCTCGGCGCTGCACAGGGCCGCGGAACGCCACTCGGCGGACATGGCCAGGAACGACTACATGGGCCATGTCGGCTCCAACGGCAGCACCCTGACCGAGCGGATCGAGGCGGCGGGCTACAAGGGCTGGAGCGCGCTCGCCGAGAACGTGGCCGTCGGCCAGCGCACCCCCGCCGACGTGGTCGGCGCGTGGATGGAGTCGCCGGGGCACCGTGCGAACATCCTCAACTGCTCGCTGAAGCACATCGGCGTCGGCTATGTGAAGAGGTCCGGAACGCACTACGGGACGTACTGGACGCAGGACTTCGGCGCGAAGACCTGACCCGGCCGGGGTGCGCGCGGGCGGGCCGGTCCCGCCAGTGCGGCCCCCGGAAGGGCCTCGCCGACGGGTGGGTCGCTGTGCCGGGTCAGTGCGTCGAGAGGTCGATGGCCCGGTCGACGTCCCGCGGCTGAAGCAGCCGCAGGATGCCTTCGAGGAGGTAGTAGTCGGCGTACGGCAGGGAGACCTCGATGCCGTCCTCGGCGGGGCGGTTGCGGGTGCAGCGGGCGACCACCGCGTCGGCGCGCGTCGACTTCCTGGTCAGGCAGTTCTCCGCGATCGCGGTGAGGATCCGGATGGCCACCCGGCGGTACTCGCTCCTGCCGGTCGCCTCGGACAGGTCGAGCAGACCGCAGGCCATGATGGCGCCGGCGGACGCGTCCTTGATGTCGTGGGGGTGCTGCGGGGCGCGGTAGTCCCACACCGGTACGTGGTCCGGGGTCAGGGCCTTCACCGCGTAGTCGGCGAGTCTGCGGGCCGTGGTGAGGAACTGCTGGTCGCCGGTGCGGCGGTAGATCGTGGTGAAGCCGTACAGGCCCCAGGCCTGGCCGCGTGCCCAGCAGGAGGTGGGGCTGTAGCCCTGGACGGTGTTCGGGCCGATCCGGGCTCCGCTGGCCGCGTCGAAGTCGTAGACGTGGGGGGTGGATCCGTCCGGGCGGAGGAAGACCCGCTGTGTCGTCTTCGCGTGCTCCACGGCGATGTCGAGGTACTTCGGGTCGCCGGTCTGCTCGGTCGCGAACGCCAGCAGGTCGAGGTTCATCATCGTGTCGATGATGACGCGGCCCGCGTTGTTCGGGTCCTCCAGTCCGCCCCACGCCCGGATGAATCGGCCGCGCGGGTTGTAGCGCCGGATCAGGGTGTCCGACGCGCGCACCGCGCCCGTGCGGAACGTGTCGTCGCCCGTCAGGCGCCAGGCGGTGACCCACGAGGGGTAGAAGAGGAAACCCAGGTCGTGGGTGGTGGTGTCGTTCTGGCGGGGCGCCAGCTTGCGGGCGGAGTCCAGCGCCAGCGTCCGGAAGGTCTCGTCCTTGCTGTAGAGGTACGCCATCCAGAGCGTCCCCGGCCAGAAACCGCCGACCCAGTCGCCGCCCTGGGAGTAGGTCCACTTCTCGAAGCGTGTCCCGACGGGGAACGCGGTGACTCCCGGCGCGACGGCCCGCAGCTTCTGCACCGCGTAGTCGGCGGCCGAGCGCAGGGTGTCCGCGGCCGACTCCGGTACCCGGTCACCGTCGGCTCCCGCGGCCACCGCGGGAGTGGCGCTCACTGCCGTCGCGGCGGCCGCCGCGGAGAGTACCGTGCGCCGGGAAATTCTCATGCGTGTCCTCCAATTGGACGAAGCCACAGGAACGTTGATCGAGTTTGGCACGTCCTTTGCCATCCCGTACACCCATGTGCGCAAGGTTCACATTTATGAATCGTGGCAGCTCACGTCACTGTGGCGTGATCCAGCCACACCCGCCTAGCGACCGGGACCGCCCAGCAGTGTCGCCGCGAACATGTCCGCCAGCCACTCCTCATAGGCGTCCGCCGACCAGCCGCGCCCGGCCGTGAGCCGGGTGAACAGATCCGGGCCGGTGACGGCCCACACGGCGTCCGCGAGGTGGGCCGGGTCCGCCCCCGGCCGCAGGGCGCCCGCCTCGGACAGATGGGTGACGAAGGCGGTCACGCCGGTCACCCGCTCCCGCTCGGCGACGTCCAGCACCTCTCCCACGTCGGGTCCGGCCTGGCTCAGCAGGGCGAACAACGCGGCGACCCGTTCATGGACCCCGCGGACGAAGGCGGCGTAGAGACGGATCTTGGCGGACGGGTCGGCCGTCTCCCAGACCTCCCGCAGCTGGGGGCGGTCGGCCATGGCCACGGGTTCGGCGTCGCCGGCCAGCGTGAGGTCCCACAGGGCCTTCACCGGGCAGTTGAAGGAGGCGCTGGCCGGCCTCGGCCGGGCCGAGGGCGACATCCGGGCCGTGCTGCTGACCCACGGCCACCCGGACCACACGGGTCTCACGGGCCCCCTCGGGCGGGCAGGCGCCGACATCTGGATCCATGAGAGGGACGCCGCCGTCCTTCGTGACGGCCCGCGCAGCGCCACGCGCCACGCCAAGCCCGAGCGCTCGATGGTCCCGTACCTCCTGCGCAGGCCTTCGGGGCTGGCGGTCCTGCTTCACATGGCCCGCTCGGGCGCCTTCACCGCGTCCGGCACGACGGAGGCGCGGGTCTTTGCGTCCGGCACGACGGAGGCGCGGGTCTTTGACACCGACCGGCGGCTGGACGAGGTGCCCGGGGCCCCGCGGGCCGTCACGCTGCCCGGGCACACACCCGGCAGCACCGGCTATCTGTTCCCCGAGCGGGGTCTGCTCTTCACCGGCGACGCCCTGGTCACCGGCGACGGACTGTCCGGCCGAACCGGGCCGACCCTCGTGTGCCGGGCGTTCACCCATGACAGCCGTGCCGCGCTGGCCGCGCTCGACCGTCTCGACGAGCTGACGGCGGACGTCCTGCTCCCCGGCCACGGCGAACCCTTCACGGACGGCGTCCGGGCCGCGACCGCCCTGGCACGGCAGGCCGGCGTGCGCTGAGCCGCCACACGCACGCCGCAGGCCCCACCCGACGGTCAGTACGCCGGCTTCAGCGCTCCCCCGGGCAGCTTCTTGCCGTCCTCCCTGGCCACGCTGCACAGGACGTGGCGGAATCCGCCGTCCCACTCCTCGTCGGAGGAGCGCCAGCCCCACATCTCGTGGCCCTCGCCCCGGGCCCAGTTGACGCCGTACTTCTCCTCGCAGAGCGTGCCGGTCTCGACGCTGTCCGCCGATCCGTCGCCCGAGGCCCAGAGCCAGCCGATCATCTGCTCGTCGTGCGGCCCGGTACAGCTCACCAGGGTCTCGGTGAAGTCGCCGTCCTCGTCCTCCTCCACGTCCACGCAGTCGCCCGGGCCGGTCGTCGTGACGTACACCTCGTCGCCGTACTTGCGGAAGTCGCCGAGCGGACCGCCGAGGGTGGCCTTCTTCAGGAAGAGCAGACAGGCGGAGGCGGGCGGCTCGCTCTGGCCGGGTGCGGGGGTGAGGACGTACAGCACCGGATCGGCCATGGTGCCGCGCAGTTCGGCGGTGCGCCGGGTGCAGTCGTTCCGTACGGCCTGCTGGTCGGATGCCGGTACGGGGCCGTCGGCCGGGACCGTCGCGACGACCTGGCCCTCGGGGTCGTCCTCGTAGCAGTCGACGGTCTTGAGGGCGGGCTGCCCCCTGAACTCGCCGCCCTTCCAGTCGGCGTCGACGCACTGGCCCGCGTCGAGTCCCTCGCGCAGGCCCACCGTGCTGCCGTACGGATGGATTCCACGGGTCACGGTCGGGGAGGGAGCCGCGACGGCTTTCGGCTTGGAGGCCGTGGTCTCCTCATCGCCGGAAGTCGTGGCGCCCAGCGCGAATCCGCCACCGCCGACCAGTACGGCGGCCGCCGCGAGCAGCGCGGCCGTACGCCGGTTCGGCGCCCGGCGGCCACTGCCCGGGGTGCGCGCGGGGGCACCCGGGACGGTGGAGGGCTGCCCGGGAACGGTCGCGGGTTCGGCGGCTGCGGCGAGCAGTTCGCGCGCCTCCTCGGGAGGGATCCGGTCCGCCGGCTTCTTCGCCAGCAGCCCCATGATCACGCGGGAGAGCCGCTCGTCCGCCCGCTTCGGCGGGTCGGGTTCGGTGTTCAGCGCGGCCAGGAGGGACGCGTCGAGGGTGTCGCGCTCGAACGGCGAGACACCCTCGACGGCGAAGTAGAGGGTGACTCCGAGCGAGAAGAGGTCGGTCGCGCGGGTCGCCTCGCCGCCGGACAGCCGCTCCGGCGCGAGGTAGCCCGGCGTGCCCACGACCATGCCGCTCTGGGTGACCCGGGTCTCGCGGGGCCACAGCGAGATGCCGTAGTCGGTGAGCAGGACCCGGCGGTCGGCGGCGCCCGAATGGTCCGGCGCCAGCAGGATGTTGGACGGTTTCACGTCCCGGTGGATGATGCCGAGCCCGTGTCCGGCCCGGAGCGCGTCGAGCGCGGCCGCTCCTATCCTCGCGACCTCGTCGCCGGCCAGCGGTCCGCGCTCCTTGACCGCGGCGCGCAGGTCCCGGGTGCCCGGCAGGTACTCCATCACGATCCACGGCCGGCCGTCGTCCTCGACGACGTCGTACACCGTGATGACGTTCGGATGCTCGCGCAACTGCGCGGCCTTGAGGGCCTCTCTGCGGCCCCGCCCCGCCCGGTCGTCACCCGTCGCTTCGGGCTCCTCCCGCGGTACGTCGATCTCCTTGACGGCGACCTGGACCCGCAGTGCCTCGTCCTCGGCGAGCCAGACGGCTCCGCCACCGCCGGAGCCCAGCCGCTTGCGCAGCCGGTACCGCCCGGCGATGACGCGTTCCTCCCGTGCCACCCACGTCCCCTTCTCCGGCAGCGCCCCTCGATCGGCCGCCGGACACTGCCGTGCGTCCGACGGCCCCCTGCCTACCAGACCCCGTCAGAAGGCCGGCCGGCCGGCCGGCGCGGAGCCCGCGCGGCCGGCCGACGGCCTGCGCTCACCGTACGGTGGGCGGTCGCCCGCCGGACGGTCAACGGACGATCAGGGACCGGAAGGCGGCCTTCACGTCGGAGCCGGACTCGTCCACGTACCGGTCGCGCGGCGGGCCCGTGTCGGATTCGGAGGACGTGTAGTAGGTGAGGATCGCCGGGCAGCTCTCGCCGCCGACCTGGAGCTTGCGGTTCGACACGAGCTTGCCGGTCCTGAGTTCGTAGACCTTCACCGGAATCTCGATCTTGTGGAAGGTCACGTTCACCGTGGAACCGGACGTGCGGCCCTCGTACGGGCAGGTCTCCACGGACGTGCCGAAGGTGTCCTCGCCCATGCACACCACCAGTACCGCGTCGGCGGCGTCGGAGGCCTTCCAGGATCCGGGGAGCTGCTCCGAGTAGTCGGTGGCGTAGCTGCCCCCGGCGAAGAACATCGCGCGGTTGGTGCCCTTGCCGCGGGCCTTGGCGCCGCTGTACTTCGCGGGCTTGGAGCAGTACTCGGGCGCACCGGAGGTGCTCGGGGCGAGCAGGGTGCGTACGTTGGCCAGCTCGATGTTCTGCGTGGCCTTCCGTACGCCGCCGCGGGCCTGGTCCGCGAGCCGGTCGTCGGGGTAGAGGTCGAGCAGCCGTGCGTACTGCGAGCGGGCCTGCTCCCAGTTGCTGTCCTCCATGAGGGCCTTGCCGCATCCGGCGAGCGCGCCCGGCGCGACCCGCTCGGCGGAGGCGACGGACCGGTCGAGGACGTTGTCGGTGGGCTCGCGGTCGCGGAGCCAGTCGGTGACGGCGACCGTGCCGCAGGGGTTCCTGGTCTCCAGACGGCCGAGGAAGCTGTTCAGTGTCGTCTCGACGGTCTTGTCGTTGCCGGGTTCGGCGAGGACCGACTCGAGGGTGTCGAAGCCGTCCGAGAGGGACTCGGTGTCACCGGTGAGTGCGGTGGTCAGATCACTCCTGGCGGTACTCAGCCGGTCGCAGGCCGCCACGGAGTCGTCGCCGCGGGCGGCCAGCGGCGCGTTGGCGGCGCGGTTGCCGAACCACACACCGTCCTGGGCGTCCGTCACCTCGGCGCAGTCGCCCTTCTCGCGGGCCTCGGTGACCTGTTGCCCTATGTCGGAGGCGTCGAGGCGGAGCAGCCCGACGGCGAGCAGCACGGGCAGGGTGACCGCGACGGCGACCACGCGCATGCCGCGTGACGAACCCCGGTGGACGCTCCGGTGGGCGAGGAACCAGCCGTGGGCGACGACAAGGGCCCACCATGCGAGAACGGCGATCTGGTAGGCCCCGTTCGCCGACGAGACGAGAAGCGAGACCAGTACGACGGTGACGGCCACGGAGACGACGGCGAGGGCGCGCTTGCGCACCATCAGGTAACCGACGCCCAGCAGCGAGGCGTTGCCGATGGCGACGGCCCACGGGTCCTGCACCCTGGGTACCTCGGGCACCGGCTCGGGCACGACGGGATCGAAAAAGTACGTCGGGTTGCTCATCCTGATCTCCCCCGGTGGCAGAACGGCTTGTTGCCCGCATCGTGCGGTCCCGTTCCCGGGACCCCTCACACAGACGCTCGGGCCAGTTCCGCCAGTTCCGCCAGTTCCCTTCGGTTCACCGAAGGACTTCCGCTCAGTCGACCAGGAAAATACCACGCGCCGCAACACCGCGTTATTCGTCGAACACCCTTTGCAGTAGGGGAACTTGGCCCGTCGGCGGTGCGGCCGGAAGGAATTGCCTCAGGAATGTCGGCCCAGCAGCGCGTGGGCCTCGGCGGCCACGTCCGTCGGGCGGTCGTGGCCCGTCACGCACACCTCGACGTACCGGGTGCCACTGGCCTTGTGGCGGGCGCACACGGCGGGCGGGCTCTCCGGGGCGCAGGGAGCGATGGCCACGATGCCGTTGCGGGCCAGTACCTCGGCCATCAGGCCGGTTCGTTCGACGTCCGGGTCGAGACCGCCGGGGCGGTCGAGCACCGCGACGCGGCGCTGGTCGGCTCGCAGTCGTTCGGCGAGCGCGTAGGCGGCTGCCCGCCGGTCGGCCACCGAGGGCCCGGTCACCCAGACCGTCGCCCCCGGACACGTACATCGGCGCTTGGCGCCGGTCGGGTCACTCAACACGGATATCCCCAGGCTCGAGTGATGTCGCGCAGCGCCTCGGGAACGTCGTCCGCCTCCGGCAGGGGCCGCGCCTTCTGGATCTTCCCGGACTTGATGTTCTCGCTCCAGTCACCGATGAACGGCACGAACGGGCCGTGGTCGCCCCTGCGGTAGTCGAGCATCTTCGCCGTCCAGGGCAGGCCGAGGTGCGCGCAGATCTCCCGGGTGATGTCCGCGGGCCGCTCGGTCAGATCCTCGTAGCGGACCGTGAGGCCGGGCAGGCCGGTGCGGGCCGCTTCGACGGCTTCGACGTACGCGCGCACCTCCCGCACGGTGGCGCCCAGTTCGCGGTCGGGGCGGTTGTTGATCAGTGAGCTCACCATCGACGCGGGGTGGCGCAGCAGGAAGATGTACCGGGCCTTCGGCCAGCCTTCTTGCAGCCGCTCCCAGACGGCCGCGTTGCCGGGGGTCTTGTCCACGATGACCTGCTTGCCGCTGCGGACCAGTTCGCGATGGAGGATGCGGTCCCAGAGTAGGTACTCCAGCTCACGCTGGTCCAGGTCGAGTTCGGCCATCGCCTTTTTCGTGTACGCCTTGTTGAGGTCGACCGAAAGGGTGCGCAGATGCATTTCGTGGGGCGCGCGAATCCGTGGGTGGCTGTTGAGGATGACGCGCAGCAGAGTGGAGCCTGAGCGCACGGAGGAGAGGACGAACACCGGTTCCGGCACGAGCCGGGAGGCGGACTGCGGTACCGGGGGTTCGGCGAGTGCGCGAATGCGCCGTCTCACTCCACGCGCCACCCGGCGTATTTCCGTACCGCCCAAGACCATTTCCCTGCCTCCTCGCCCTCCCCCGCGTCCGGAATCCCCGTCCTCCGTTGAAGCCTTGACCATACTGTGACACCGGGTGGGTTTCGCCATGGGAATCACATAAGAGTTTCCTGAGACATCGATGGCGAGCAGGCTCCCACCGCCCTCACTCCCGACGGCACCCTCGTCGGTCCCGTCTTCGCCGCGGGTCAGCGGGCTTTCGACGGCACGTGGCCGGTGTCCGCGAGCACGTTCCTCGGTGTGGAGACGCTCGGCATGCCCGAGTGGCTCATCGAGGTGGACGGTTCGCGGTGCTGCCGTAGGCCTCGCACCCGACCGGCGGTCCGCGGGCGGATCGCTGGTCGATCGTCGATCCACTGATCGACCGGCGATCCGCCCGCGACGGTCGTCAGGCCCCGTGGCCACGGCGTCCACGGCGTCCACGGCGTCCACGGCTCGGGAATCTCAGCCGGGTGGGCACAAGGTCAGCTGTTCTGGGCCCCGTTCCACACGTCGTACGAGGAGTTGCCGTACGACGAGGCGGCAGCGGCCGATCCGTAGCTGCCGGAGTACGCGCCGGTCTGGATGGCGGAGCCGTCGGCCTGGTAGTTCTCGATCCAGCCGCCGCCGCTGGCACCACCGGAGAGGCCGTTGCAGTTGTTCATCAGGCGCTGCCCGTCGGGTCCGGCGTAACCCTGCCCCTCGCACCACACGGCATAGTCCTTGTCGGCCGGCAGACCGATGATGTGCGCGTAGTTGCTGGACCAGTTGAAGCCCAGGCCGGTGGAGCCCACGACGTCCTGCACACGCCGGCCGTTCGCGGTGTTCAGGACGAGGAAGGCGCTGTCGTTCTCCTGACCGCCTCCGGTGACCCAGCCCGCGCTGCGCCAACCCCACCAGCCGTAGGGGGCGTTGCCCTGGCTGTAGTTGGGGGCGAAGCGGTAGTTGGTGCCGCCTTCGCCGAAGCCGCAGTGGCGGGCTGTGGCCAGCACCGAACCGTTGTTGCTTGTGACAACGTTGCCAGAGCAGATGTAGTCGCCCTTGCCGGGGATCGTGAAGAACAGGCGTCCCACGGTCCCCCACACGCTGGCCTGGGCCTCGACTCCCCCGCGCGCGGCGGGTCTTGTCGCGGGGATGTGCACGGGATTGCCGACGGCCTCGGCGGCGGCACTCGCGGAGGACCGCACCTCGGAACCGGCCGCGGGCGCGGGCATCGGCCTGGCCCGGCGGATCCGCTCCGGGGTCCAGTAGTCGTCGAGCTGAGCGCGTGACTTGGTGTTGACGGCGGTGTCGGTCCCGGTGGAGGTACCGGCCGGCCGGTCCTGCGCGACGGCCGAGACCGGCGTCAAGGCGAGACACAGACTCGCCGCCGCGGCAAGGGTGATGAGGGCAGATCGACGTAGGCGCATGGGAGCCTTCCTAGCGTGGGGGGTGATCAAACGCGCTCACTGTCGCACGGGGCTCTACGGCACATCAATGGTCCGTACCAAAGTGCTTCTGCCCGGTGGCACACCGGGAATGTGGGGGTGATGACGACGGCGCTGCCCGCCCGGAGAGAGGGCTGACCCACGCCTCGACAGGGCCGGTGCTAGACGGTTTCCGCACCTCGCTCCGCGTCGTACGAGCGCCCGGACATACGCGGTCGCAGTCGGGGGGCGGCTGCGAGTCCGCTCGGGTCGGCCGGTCCGGGCTGGTGGCGGGTGCCGGAGTAGTAGTGGTTGGCGGCCGTGGACGCCACGCGGATGCGCAGTTCGTTGGGTCCTGAACGCAGCGCGGACGAGGGGAGGTCGCAGCGGAAGGGAGCCCATCCCCAGCGACCGACGGTCTGTCCGTTGATCTCGGCCTCGGCGCTTGTGTGCACAACGGGCAGGACGAGTTCCCAGTCGGGCCAGGAGAGGTCGGCCGCACTGACGTGGAAGGTGTTCCGGTACTCGCCGACGCCCGAGTACGCGGCCCATCCCTGCTGTTCCCAGCCGCGGTCGACGTCGATCGCGTGCTCGGCGGCGCCGAGGGTGAGCGTCCATCCGCTGTCCAGGATGAGGGGGGCCGGCACCGTGCGCGGGCCGTGGGTCAGGTGCCAGCAGGCCAGTTCGCCGGGGGCCAGGCTCAGGCGCAGTGAGCCGTTGGTGTCGAACGGTGCCTCGACCACGCCGGACTCCGGCCGCCACCGCGTGGCCCTGGCCGGGAGTTGGGCGGGCCTGATGTGGACGGACCGCTCGCAGTCGTCGTCGTTGAACAGGGCGATCCGCGTCCCGTCCGCGTCGAGCGCCCGGCGTGACCACACCGCGCCCTCGAAGTCGATCGTCGGATGACCGGCGAGCGAGCGGTCCAGATGGGGTGCGACGGCTGCGGCCGACGGGATGTCCGGCCAGTGCCGGGCCCGTGGCCCGCTGAGCAGTTCTGCTGTACGGCGGCTCACCCGGCCGTCGGCGCCCCGGCTCCGGGTCGCCTGCGGGACCGGGCCCGAAGCGAGCAGGACTCCCCCGCCGTCCTGGAACTCCGCGAGCGCGTCGAGGGACTTGTCGTCCTGGATGACGGAGACCCCGGGCAGGACCAGGGTCCGGTACCGGCCTGTCAGCCGGCCCGCGCGCAGGTCGCGTTCGTCGACCAGATGAAAGTCGTGTCCGGCACGGGCCAGGTACTCGGCCCAGAACGCCGTGTGCTCACCGTAGGGATGGGTGGGGCCTTCGGCCCAGCTCGTCCGCAGCGGATACAGCACGGCGATCTCGTCCAGGGGGCGGGTTGCGTCGAGGAACTCCGACAGCCTGCCCGACTCCTCGGCGAACGCCCGGTGATGGGTGAACCACGGTTCGAAGTTCACGCCGGGGGCGAAGTCGAAGCGGGGATTGGTGAACAGCTCGTCGCCCTCGTGGCCGTCGGTGAGCCAGAAGGCGTGCATCAGCAACTGCCGTGCGCCCAGCAGATGGTGACGGATCGTCTGGTCCCGCAGCTCTCCCAGGGTGAGTTCCCAGCGGCCGGCCGCGAAGTGGGATCCGGTCTCCGTGCGGGCGAAGTACTGCTCGACCAGGCAGCCGCTGCGGCCGTTGGACCGGGCCACCGAGTCGCCGAACTTGGCGCTGATCTGCGGGTGTTCGTTGCGGGCGTCGACGGCCGTGAGGTCGCGCCAGCGGTCCAGACCGAAGTAGTCGGTGCCGAAGTTGGTGCGGGGGTCCTCGGTGATGATCGTGTCGGCGGGATTCCAGGAGGAGACGTACCCCAGGACCTCGTGGCCGGACAGGGCGACGCCGTGCTCGGTGCACCACTTCGACAGGGTCCCGAAGAACGCGTCGATGCCGACGGCCGAGTAACGCTCGAAGAACTCGCACCGCCAGGCCGCCGTCAGCGGGCCCACCTCACGCGCCAGGGACAGCAGGACCCGACGGTCGTCCGGCACGACGGTGGGCGCGTACATCAGTGACGAGTCGACATGGGTGCGGCGCTGTCGCCAGTCGAAGAAGCACCCGTGCGGCTGGTCGAAGAAGACATGGCTGACGGTGGTTCCCAGGTGTGCGCCGAAGGCCTCCGCGTAGGGCTCGTAGCCGACTTCGAGAAAACGCTCAGCGGCCTCGGGAAGCAGGTAGTTGATCATGCGGCTCGACGCGCACCGCGCCGCGACGAACACGGTGACTGCGGAATGGCCGGCCAGTGCCCCGGTGGGGACGCGCACACGGCATCCGGACGCACCGGACTCGATGAGCTCGGCGTGTTCCGTGACGTCCGTGATGGAGTCCGCGGAATCGATGTCCCCCGCGGGGTGGGCGAGCGCCGCGACGATCTCCCACTCGTCCCAGCGCGGGACTCCGCCGGCGAACACCCAGTTCTTTCCGGGCTCCAGCAGATGATCCACGTCCTTGGCGCGGATCCCGTCGACGGCTGTCTCGGCGTACTCTCCGACGGGCTCCCCGGTGGTGCAGAACATGTGCCGTTCGCGCAGTTCGTCGCGTCCGTCGACGGTACGTCCGCCCGCGTGCCCGGAGAGCCAGTTGTACTCGTCGTAGATGCCCACCATCAGTCCACGCGCCGCCGCCTCGTCGGCGGCGAGCCGGCACGCGGCGAGATACCGGGGTCCGAGATAGTCCTCGATCGGGAACGACAGCCGGGTCTGGATCTGGAAGGACCGGAAACCGGCCGCGGCAAGGGTGTCCAGCTGCTCCCGGATCTCGTCGGCCGCCGGGATCCTGTGCCAGAACCAGTAGGTGGCGGGCGCGTGCCACTGGTCGGGGCTTTCGAAGGTCATGAGGAGACCTTCGCGGGCTCGGGTTCGCGCTCCACGGCGTAGGTGCCCTTCGGGTCGATCTTCAGCACGAAGGTGAGGAACGCGTAGATGGCGGCGCCGACCACCATGGCGATCAGGACACCCATGTTGGTGCTGCCGATGACGCCCTTCTTCGCCGAGTCGGACAGCAGGAACCCGACCACCTTGGCGAGGTTCGGGTCGGACGAGGTGACCAGGCCCAGACCGATCACGGTGGCGACACCGAGTGAGACCAGCGCCGTCCAGCGGCCGCTGCGGCCGCCCTCCCCCGCGCGCTTGGCGAGGTCGACGTTCCAGCCCAGGCGCCGCTGGCGGATGAAGTCGAGGAGCTGGATGCCGCCCATGGTGCCCATGACCACCGCGATCAGGGCCAGGAAGGCCTGGAAGGTGGCGAGGAAGGAGTCGGACAGGAAAAGCAGGTAGAAGGCGCCGGCGGAGATGATGACCATGTTGATGACCGTGGTCCCGGCCCGGGAGACGGGCACGCCGAGCGCGAGGAGGGCGAGCCCCGAGGAGTACAGGCCCGTGATCGCCGCGGCCACCAGCGAGATCACGATGACGATCGTGAACGGGATGAAGAACCACAGCGGCAGCAGGTCCGTGAGCGCGCCGATGGGGTCGTTCGCGGCGGCGGTGCCGAGGCCGGAGTCGCCCGCGGCCAGCAGCACACCGAGGACGAGCAGGACGGCGACCGGAAGCACGATGCCGAAGGTGGTCCAGGCGATCACGCCGCCCGCCTTGGTGGTGCGCGGGAGGTAGCGGGCGAAGTCACCGCCGTAGTGCAGGAATCCGAGTCCGACCATCGTCATGGCGAGGATGACCCCACCGACGAAGGTGGCCAGTGAGCCGTTGGCCTGGCCGCCGATCCGGTCCCACTCGATATGGGGTACGACCATGCCGATGAACACCACCGTCATCACCCCGGTGAGCCAGGCGATCCACTTCTCCACCCTGAGGATCATCTGATGGCCGTAGACCGCGACCGTCACGGAGACGACGAGCACGGCGACGTACCAGAGCACGATCGCCGGAACGGTCGCCTCACCCTGTCCGTCGGCGAAGGGACCCGGCCACAGCCGGGCGAGGAGGTTGGCCCCCGAGGTCGACGCCAGCGTGATGAGCGTGACCTTCCAGCCGACGTTGGACAGATAGGCGAAGAAGGTGGGGAACTTGTTGCCGTGGAAACCGAAGGCGGCCCGTGTCTGGGTGAGGGTGGGCAGCCCTGTCCGAGGACCGCCGACGGCGAGGATGCCGACCAGCGTCGAGGACAGTACGTATCCCAGGATCCCGGCCAGGATGGCCTGCCAGGCGCTCAGGCCGACCCCGAACACGTAGACGCCCAGGCTGACCCCGAGGATCGACACGTTCCACGAGAACCAGACGGGGAACAGGCCGCCCGGCGTGCCGTGGCGTTCCGCGTCCGGGACGGGGTTCACGCCGTTCTGTTCGACCGCTGAGACAACGGGTGGTGACGCGACGGGTGGCGAGATGTCGGTCATGGTCTGTTCCCTTCGGTGGTGGCACCGCTGATGAGGTGGGCACGCGGCAGACGTCGTCGCCCAGGGACCCGCAGTAAGTCCCTGCGGGAGGGTTTTGTGGAATGCGCCGCGGCCGGAGCTGTGCGCTCGGCGCCGGGCCCCTCGGAGGGTTGCGGTCCCTCGGGGGGTGCGGGCCCTCGGAGGGTTGCGCCGGCCCCTCGGGGGGTGCCATGGGAGGCCTCGTCAGGGGGTGTCCCCGAGGCCGGGGTGGGACGGGGTGCGTCGGCCGCCGGAGAATTAGTCCGGACGCTGACTATCTCCCGGTGGAGGCTCTCCGTCAAGGGTTCTCCGCGCGGATCTCCGCACGGTCCCGGGCGCTGCGGTCAGGCCGTGGCCGGGCTGGGGACGCGGCCGTTCAGGAGGCGACCGGCGCCCGGCACCAGGGTGGGCAGGCCCAGTGCGGCGAGGATGCGGTACGCCGTGGCGGTGGCCGCGGACAGCACCGGCAGGCCGGCCGCGTCCTCCACCGGCTGGATCGAGGACAGCGACGGCATCTGCACACACGCGGACAGGACGAGGGCGTCGGCCCGGGAGAGGTCGAGGCGCCGCCAGTGCTCGCGCAGGTCGGCGGGGTCCAGGCGGGCCACCGCGAGGTTGTCCGGCACCTCCAGGCTCAGCGCGTCCACCACCTCGGTACCCGCGTCCTCGATGTAGTCGGCGACCACCCGGGTCAGCGGCTTCATGTACGGAGTGATGATCGCGACCCGCCGCGCTCCCAGGGCACGTATGCCGTCGAGCAGCGCTCCGGCGCTGGAGATCACGGGCGCCCGCGCCCCCTGCTCCCGCAGCACCGCGGTGATCTCGTCCTCCGCGGTGCAGTGGTGGCCCGGCCCCTGCGCCATGATCGCCACCAGGCAGGCGGTGGCCACCACGTCCGGGCGGGCGTCGGCGAGTTCCAGGGCCGCGCGCCCGGTCTGCGCGTTCATGGCGCGCAGCTCTTCGGGGGTGACGTGCCGCATACGCATCCGGCTGCTGTGGAAGACGAACCGGTCGTCGGGGAGTACGGACTCGCGCTCCCGGAGCATGCGGGGGAGCTCCGTCTCCATGGTCAGGTTCGAGCTGGGCACGATCAGGCCGATGTGGTGGTCGGTCATGGCATCCTCCGGGGATCCGGTTTCCGTACGGTCGGTGGCGACCCGGAACCCGCGGCATGCCTCGGTGAGCGGCTACGGGTTCTCGGTCAGTCCCTCCCAGTGGTCGGCGAGGGAGGTGAGCAGATGTGTGATCTCCTCGCGCCGCTCCTCGCCGAACGGCTCCAGGAGCCGTTGGTCGAGCAGGCGCGCCCGGGTGTTCGCGTCGCGGAGGGTCCGCTCGCCCTCCTCGGTCAGGTAGAGCAGCTTGCGGCGGCCGTCGTCGGCGGCCGTCCTGCGTACGATCAGGCCCCGGGTCTCCAGCCGTCGGGCGACGTCCGCCATCGTCGACGTGTCCAGCGCCACCGCCGACGCCAGCGACCTCTGGTCGTGGCCCGGTGCCGCCTCCACGGTCTGGAGTACCGCGAACTGCGGGCCCGTGAGTGTCGGGTCCACCGCGCGGATCCAGATCGCCAGGTAGGCCTGGTAGAGGCGCCGTACCTGGTAGCCGGGCGCGGCCGTCAGGGCGACGGGAGGCCGGGGCGGAGTGGAGGTCGGGGTAGCGGTTTCGTCAGCCATGGAGCCACTTAAGCACGGCTCTTGATCGGTTCGGCACCCCGGAACGGGACGGTCCGGAACGCGGACCGCCAGCGGCGGGTGGCGGGCGGCGGGCGGCGGGCGGCGGGCGGCGGGCGGCGGGCGGCGGGCGATCGTCAGGTCAGCATCGGGCGCAGTACCTCCCTCAGCGCGGCGAGGGCGACGGCAGGGTTGTCCCAGAACAGCATGTGCCCGGCGTCGGGGATCTCGCGGCACACCGCCGAGGGATGCAGCCGGGCCGCCTCCCGCGCGCCCTCGGCGGTGACGACGGGACTGTCCGCGCCGTACAACAGCGCCGTGGGACCGGGAACCGAGGGCCACCACTCGAAGAAGTCCTCGGTCTCGAACCCACGGTGGGTGGCCACGACGGCGTCCTGCGCACAGCTGGCCAGCCAGCGTGCCCGCAGCTCCTGCTCCGCGCGCGGCCAGCGCGGCCACGCCCGGGCGACCTCGTCGGCGTCGGTGCCGCGGACCGCTTGCGCGAGCTGGCCGAGGAACGTGTCCAGCGTAGTGGGGTAGGGTCCGCGCCCCGGTCCGCTCATCGGTGGGTCGCCCAGTGCTGTGCCGCGCAGGGCGACCTCGCCCCGGACTGCGGTCACCGCCGCGATACGCGCGCCCATGGAGTGTCCGAGGAGCAGGGGCCGGTCGAGTCCGAGCCCGGTGATGACGGCTTCGGTGTCCTCCGCGTACTCCTCGAGGCTGTACGCACCGCCCGCGTCGGACAGCCCTCGCCCCCTGACGTCGACGACCAACGGCCTGACCAGGTCGGTCAGTTCGCGCGCCACGAAGTCCATCGTGATCGCCGGACTCGTGATGCCGGGCAGCACCACGAGGGGGACGCCCGGTCCGCCGTAGTCGAGGACGTGCAGACGGGCGCCGGCCGAGCGCACCCAGCGGCTCGTGGCGGGCACGTCGGCCAGATCGGCGAGCGCGGACTGTGACAGGTGGCGGACGGGCGGGTCGGGCGTCACGGGGTCCTCCGGCGGCGGGGTCACCGGGCGCTCCTCGGCAGGCCGTCGAGGTAGGAGACGGCGTCCTTGAGGTCGAGTACGTCGCCGTACTTGGCCTGGATGTCGAAGAGGTTCGCCTCGTGCGGGCCGGAGGCCCGGTCGCCGACGCATTCGCGCGGAACGAGCACCGAGAACCCGGACTGCACGGCGTCGACGGCCGTCGCGCGCACGCAGCCACTCGTCGTCGCCCCGCAGACCAGCACGGTGTCGCGGCCAAAACCCGTCAGCAGGGCGGCGAGCGAGGTCCCGAAGAAGGCGGAGGCGCCCTTCTTCACGATCAGGTGGTCCTGTGGTTCGCGCGGCAGCCGGGGATCGATCTCCACCTCCTGGCCGCCTTCGACCAGGGCCCGCATGCCCGGCGCCTTGTGCAGCCAGACGACGGCGTCACCCGCCGCCTCGGCCTGCGTGTATGCGATCGCGGTGAACACGACCGGCACTCCGGCGGGGCGGGCCGCGTCGATCAACTCGCCTGTGGCGCCGACGACTTCGGTCAGGTCCGCGCCCGAGGGAAAACCGTCCTCGGTGAAGCCGCGCGTCAGGTCCACGACGACGATCGCGGGGCGGCTGCCACGCCGCACCGGGGCGCCGAAGCCGGCACGCGCGTAGGTGCGCTCCGTCTCGTGTCCGTATCGCGAGGTGCTCATGACGACCTCCGCAGGGCGCGTAGTTCGCGCGCCTGGGCGCTGAGGCGGCCCAGCAGCCAGCCTTCGAGGAGGCCGAACGCGAAGGCTCCCGCGACGAGGGCGTACTTGGCTGCCGCGGGGCCGGCCAGCAGGGCCAGGCCGTCGAGTTCCGCGTCCCGCGCGAGGGCGGGCCGCGAGGCGGGGGTGAAGGTGGCGCCCTCGCCCGCGGATGTGGCGCCCGTGCGCGGGGAGTTGGTGCCCGTGCGCGGGGAGTTGGTGCCCACGTCCGCGGATTGGGCACCCGTGTGTGGGACGGCAGCCGCTCCCCCGGCCCGCCGGTCCGCGTCCAGCAGGCTGCCCAGATTCCGGGCGAACTGCTGGAGGATCCGATCGGACACGGCGGCGATCGCGCCCTTGCCGAACTGCGCGATCTTCCCGCGGATCACCAGGTCCGTGGAGAGCTGGAGCAGCGCGCCCTCGGGTGCCGCCACCACGTCCAGCGCGACCTCGGCCTCGGCGTCTCCGCTGCCGTGGGTGTCGGCTCCGCGGGCGTGCACCCGCAGCCGCCGTCGCTCGGTGTCGACCTCAAGGAACCGGACCGTGCCCGCGTAGGCGGCACTGATCGGTCCGACCCTGATCTTCACCCTGCCCTGCCAGACGTCGCCGTCCTGCCCGTCGAGCGCGGCGCCCGGCATACAGGAGGCGACCCTCTCGACGTCGTTCACCAGGGCGAAGACCTCGTCCGGCGAGGCCTTGACCACAACCGTGTTGGTCAGCCGCATGGGTCATTTCTCCTTGCTGTCACAGAGGTTCGCGCAGGCCCGGCGCCGGTCCTTCGCACACCCGTCGATCGCCTCGACGATGGTCTGGTAGCCGGTGCACCGGCAGAGGTTGGCGGCGACGACCTCGCGGATCTCGTCCTTGGTCGCCTCCGGCCGTTCGGCGAGGAACCCCTCGGCGAGCATCAGGAATCCGGGCGTGCAGAACCCGCACTGCAACCCGTGGTGCTCGCCGAACGCCCGCTGAAGGTCGCCGAGTCCGTCACCCTCGGCGACGTCGGCGAGGGACTCGACGGTGCGGATCCGGGCGCCCTCGGCCTGCGCCGCGAACATCAGACAGGCGCGTACGGGCCGGTCGTCGACCAGCACGGTGCAGGCGCCGCAGATGCCGTGCTCGCAGCCGACATGTGTACCGGTGAGCCGCAGTTCGTGCCGGAGCACGTCGACGAGGGTGCGGCGCGGCTCGGTGATCACCTCGTGCTGCTCGCCGTTGACGTCGAGCACGAGGAGCTGCAACTCCCGCTCTTCCAGGGCGGTTTCCTCGGTCATGAGGTGGCCTCCAGGTGCAGGGCGCGGAACACGGTCTCCGGGGTGACGGGTGTGTTGTCGAGTTCGACGCCGGTCGCGCGCAGGGCGTCGTTGACGGCGTTGAGTACGGCGGCGGGGGCCCCGATGGTGCCGCCCTCGCCGGCGCCCTTCGCGCCGGTCTCGGTGAACGCGGAGGGCGTCTCCAGGTGGTGGATCAGCACGTCGGGGATCTCGTGGGCGGTGGGCACCTTGTAGTCCATGAAGCTGGTCGCCGAAGGTTCGCCCTGTTCGTCGTACGTCACCTGCTCGAACAGGGCGCCCGCGATGCCCTGGGCGATGCCGCCGCGGCACTGGCCCTCGACGACCTGGGGGTTGATGGCGACGCCGCAGTCCTCCACGCACACGTACCGCAGGATCTCCACCTGCCCGGTGCCCCGGTGGAGTTCGACGACGACTCCGTGGGTGGCGTTGGAGAAGGTGCCGTCGTTGAAGACGTCGAAGGTGGCGGCCGCCGTCAGACCCGGTTCGATGTCCTTGGGCAGCAGGTGCGCCCGGAGGTAGGCGATGTCGGCGAGTTCCTCGTAGGTGAGGCTGTCGGAGGCACCGTCCCCGCGCCGGGCGGCGCCGTCGGTCAGCTGTACGTCGCCGGGGTCGATGTCCCAGCGGGCGGCCGCGATGGCGCGCAGTTTGTCGCCGAGTCTGGCCGCGGCGAGGCGTACGGCGCTGCCGCCGATGGTGACGGAGCGGCTGGCGAAGGTCCCGAAGCCGTAGGTGATGCGGTCGGTGTCGCCCTGGTGGAGTCTCACCTTGGCCATGTCGAGGCCGAGTTCGTCGGCGACGATCTGCGCCATCGTGGTCTCGTGGCTCTGGCCGTGGCTCATCGTGCCGGTGGTGACGGTCACCGCGCCGCTGGTGTCCATCCGTACCTCGGAGATGTCGAATCCCGGCACAACCTGCATCTTGCGCTGCGCGAAGGCGGTGGAGCCGTATCCGGTGCGCTCGCTGAAGCAGGCGTAGCCGATGCCGATGTGCCGCCCCTCGGCCGTCGCCGCCGCCTGTCTCCCGTACCAGCCCTCGTCCTTGACGAGTCGCTCGCAGAGGTTGAGCGACTCCAGGTAGGAGCCGGGGTCGTAGGTGATGTTGTTGACTCCCGTGTACGGGAAGTCGGTGATGAGGTTGCGGCGGCGGATCTCGACGGCGTCCAGGCCGAGTTCGCGCGCGGCCCGTTCGAAGATCCGCTCGACGACCATCACGTACTGCGGGCGGCTCACTCCCCGGTAGGGCCCGGTGGGAGCCTTGTTGGTGGTGATGGCACGGCCCCGCACCCGGTACGCGGGCACCTTGTAGACGCCGGGCATCTCGGCGGAGGCCATCAGGGGCTCGATGCCGGCGGTGAAGGGGTAGCAGGAGTAGGCGCCCATGTCGCAGACGACGTCGGCGTCTAGGCCGAGGATCCGGCCGTCGCCGTCGAAGGCGGCGCGGACCTTGTAGTGCTGTTCGCGGGCGAGGAAGGACGCGGAGAGGGCGTCCTTGCGGTCCTCGATCCACTTCACGGGGCGGCGCAGGCGCAGTGCGGCCGCGGCGGCCGCGATCTCCTCGCGGCCCACGACGCACTTCTGGCCGAAGCCGCCGCCCATGTCGGGCACGACGACCCGCACCGCGCGCTCGTCGAGCCGCAGGCTGCGGGCGGCCACCGTCCTGACCTGGTGCGGGATCTGGGTGCAGGTGTGCAGGACGAGCTGTTCCTCGCGGTCGTCCCAGTGCGCGACGGCGCCACGGGTCTCCAGCGGCAGCGCGTTCTGCCGGCCGGTCCTGGTCTCGACGTGGACGACGCAGGGCGCGTTCGCGAAGATCTCGTCGATGCCGTCCGTCGCGAAGAGGGAGACGTCGACGAGGGTGTTGCGGGCGGCTTCGGCGTGGACGAGCGGGGCGCCGGGTGCCAGCGCGGTCTCCTCGGAGGTGACCGGTGGCAGGGTCGTGTACGTGACGCGGGCCGCCTCCAGTCCGTCCTCGGCGGCGTAGGCGTCGCGGGCCACGACGACGGCCAGCGGCTCTCCGACGTAGCGGACCTTGTCGCGGGCGAGGACGGGCATGGCGGTGGGGACGAACTCGGAGAGGGGGCGCCCGAGTTGGGCGGTGATGTCGCCCAGTTCCAGGTCGTCCGCCGTGAACGCGGCCACGACGCCGGGGACTTTGCGTACGGCCGAGAGATCGACGGAGGTGATCTCGCCGTGGGCGACGGTGCTGCGGACGAACTGGGCGTGCAGCATGCCGGGCAGCGCGATGTCGTCGACGAACCGGCCCCGCCCCGACAGCAGCCGTGGATCCTCGCAGCGCGCGACCGACCTGCCCACCAGTTTCCGTCGGCTCATCGGGCCATCGCCTCCTCACAGGCGCGCCGGACCAGTGTCCGGACGAGTTCCTTGCGGTAGTGCGTGCCGGCGGACGCGTCGGCGGGGGGCTCGACCGCTGCCGCGGCGGCGGACGCGCACTCGCCGAAGGAGCCGCCGCGTGCCAGTACGGCCTCCGCCTCCGGCACCCGTACGACCGCGGCCCCCACTCCGCCGAGTGCCACCCGGCCACCGCGTACGGCACCTTCATCGACGTCGAGGTCGACGGCCGCCGCCACGATCGCGAAGTCACCGCGCCGTTCGGCGAATTCGGTGAGTGCCGCGTGCGGAGCGGGACGCGGGAAGCCGATCTCGACGAGGAGTTCGTCCGGGTCGAGCGCGGTCGTGTAGTGGCCGAGGAAGAAGTCCGCGGCCGGGATCCGGCGCTCGCCGCGTGGCCCGCGTGCCACCAGCTCGGCGTCCAGGACCACCGCGAGCAGGCACCATTCGGCGGTGGCGTCCGCGTGCGCGATGCTGCCACCGGCCGTGCCCCGCGTGCGGATCGGCAGATGCCCGATCCAGCTCATGGCGTCCCGCAGGACCTCGAAGCCCGCCCCCAGCGTCCCCGCCCGGTCGGTCTCCACCGTGTGATGCGTGGTGAGCGCCCCGACGCGCAGACCGCCGTCGGCCGCCCGGTGTATCCGGTCGAGCTCGCTCAGGCCGCCGATGTCGACGAGATGGCGCGGGCGGGCCAGCCGGAAGTTCATCATCGCGACGAGACTCTGGCCGCCGGCGATGACCTTCGCGTCGTCGCCGAGCTCGGCGAGCAGCCGGACGGCTCCTTCGACGTCGGGCGCCCGGTGGTACCGGAACGGGGCGGGCTTCATGGTCCTCCTGTCGTACGTGATGTGCTGGGGTGGGCCGGGCGGCCGGAGAGCCGCCCGGCCAGCCGTCTGCCGGGGCGCAGGCACCGGGGCCCGCGCACCGCCGACGTCACCGGGTGGCCTCAGCGCGCGAAGGGGTAGGAGAACGCGCCGAGATCGGGATCGTTGAGCGGGGTGCCGCTCCACAGCCAGTCGTAGGACAGGTCGGACTCGCCGTCGAAGCCGCGCCGCAGACTCTCGTCCCTGGCCCGCTGTTCGGGGCCGTCGGGGAGGTGGTAGAAGGTCTTGTTCTCCAGCGAGGCGTCCTGGACCATCCCGGCGTGCTTGGCTCGCCGGTCGACGTAGCGGCGCAGCGCGCCCTCGATGCCGCCGGCCGTGACGGCGCCGAGTTCCTCCGCGAGGACGGCGGCGTCCTCCATGGCCTGCGAGGCGCCCTGTGCCTGGTAGGGCAGCATCGCGTGGCAGGCGTCGCCGAGCAGGGCGACCCGGCCGTCCGTCCACACCGGGTCGCGCCGCCGGTGGTAGAGGGCGAAGACGGAGACGTCCTCCTTCGCCTTGGACAGCATCGCCGGCACGCGGTCGTCCCAGCCGGCGAAGGCGTCGACGAGATCCTCTGCGGTGGCGGGGACCGCCCACTTGTCACGCACCTCGTCGGTGCACGGCACGCACGCCACGACGTTGAGGTACTCGCCGCCGCGGATCATGTAGTGCACGAGGTGCCGGTCGGGGCCGTACCAGATGGTGCTCTGGTAGCGGTCCACGAGCCAGCGGGTGGCCGGGTCGGCGGCGATCAGGTCGCCGGGGATCAGCGCCCGGTAGGCCATCTCGCCGGAGAACAGGAGGGTGTCGGGCGCGCCCATGAGATCGCGTACCTGCGAGCGGACCCCGTCGGCGCCGATGAGCGCGTCACCGGGGTGGCGCCGTCCGTCGTCGGTGACGGCGACGGGACGTTCCGGGTCCGTGCGGTCCAGGCCGACGACCTTGCTGGCGGTGTGCACCGCCACGACGGGGCCGGGGCCCGCGGGGTCGAGGCACGCGTCCAGCAGGATGCGGTGCAGGTCGGCCCGGTGGTAGTGCCAGTAGGGGGCGTTGAACTCGTCCTTGCAGCGCTGCCCCAGCGAGGTCAGGGCGACGATGCTGCCGTCCTTCCAGCGGCGCCGCACCTGGTCGAGCGGCTCCGTGTGGATGGCCTCCATCCGCCGGCGCAGTCCGAGGCCCATCAGGATGCGGCTGGCGTTGGGTGCGGTCTGGATGCCCGCGCCGACCTCGCCGAGCTGCGCGGCCTGTTCGAGGACGGTGACACGCAGGCCGCGCTGCCGAAGCGCCAGGGCTGCGGTCAGCCCGCCGAGACCTCCCCCGACGACGGTGACTTCGTACGACTGGCTGGACGCCACTCTTCCTCCAACACGTGGGCGTGTACGGGTGGTTCGCGCGCGACGCGGTGAACGCGGCGGTCTGTGACCCCGGCGACCGATGTGGTCTCCGGCCTCAGCCGCCGGTGAGCTTTCCGCCGGTGACGACCTCGGTGCCGTCGACCGAGACGGTGCAGCCGCGCATGGCGATGTCGAGGTGGGCGTACGACTCGCGGCCCAGTACCGGATGGGGGCCGGTCGACCACAGGAAGTTGCCCGCGAAGGCGCGGGCGTCCATGCCCATCAGGTCGTCCTTGCCGTACATCGCCGTGGCGAACCAGTCGGCCGTGCGCATCAGACCCCAGCCCATGTGGGAGAGGCTGCGCGCCCACTGGTCCCGGGCGTCCTCGAAGAACGTCGACAGCAGCGTGGCCTCGGCGCCGCCCGACACCTTCTCGATGTGTCCGCCGGCGATCTCCAGCGTGACCGGGTCGCGGACGTACTCCTTGAAGGGCAGCAGGATGTCACCCTCGGCCAGCACGATCCGTCCGTCGGAGATCTCCGGCCAGCACATCACCATCGTGCTCGGCCAGTGGTCCCAGCGGCCCGGGTCGTCGGCGAAGCCGCACTGGAACTCCGGCTTCGATCCGGCGAGTTGGACCGTGAGGTCGGTTCCGGCGTCGGAGGTGACCCGCATGACGGAGGACCTCTTCAGCAGGTCGACCCCCTCCTGGACCTCGGCCTTGTCGCCCTCCTTGGGGAGATTGCGGATGAGCACGTCGGGGGCGTCGCAGACGAAGATGATGCGGGTGCCCGCGTGCAGGATCTCCTGCTGGACCGGCGCGTGGATAAAACCTTCACGGGTCAGGTCGACGACGAGGTCCGCGGACTTCAGCAGGTCCTGTGCGGTGGTGTCGTTCAGGACGGAGACCAGGCCCGGACCCGCGCCGGTGTGGGTGCTCGGCATCGGAGCGGGGCTTCCGCCGGGCACGGTCGCGGAGATGACATGTGCGCCGCAGGACTTGGCCGCGCCGAACGCGGCCTCGACGTAGTCACCACGGCTGCCGGGCTCGGAGAGCACTACCACGTGCTCACCGGCGCGCAGCTTGCACAGCCGCAGCTCACGGGTGAAGGCGTCGAGCAGATCGGCGGACGAAAGATCGAACACGGGTTCCTCCAGGGGCTCGCTCGTGGGTACCGGACCCGGCTTCCGCTTCCACGCGGGCACACCGCGGCTGCGCTCGGGGCGCGTTGGTACCGGGAGGGATGAGGGAGTGGAGGCAGGGCGGATCCACCCCGCCGCACAGGCGTCGGACTACGGATTCGGGACGGTGGGGTGCCGCCCGACGGAGATAATCCGAACACGTACGATCTCGCTTGGCAAGGGGTCGCGACCGGAGTTAACACGGATGTGCGGGGCTACGGAGGAGCCTGTGAGCCGTGGGCCGGCCTCGCCGCCTTTGCCAACTCAGCAAGATGATTTGCCTGTGAGGCGCGTATGGTACGGGCATGGCGCGTGACATCAAGGTCGACACATGGGTGGGCCATCACCTGAAGGACCTGCGCAGTGAGCGGGGCATCACGCTGATTACCCTGTCCGAGCAGACCGGCCTCTCCGTCACCCATCTCTCCCGCCTGGTCATGACCGGCAGTACACCGTCCTCAGTGGACCGGGGTCGACGATCGCGGTGATCCGCGTCGAGCTGGAGCCCGGCAGGTCGACGAAGGACGCCAAGCACGCGGGTCAGGAGTGGCTGCACGTGGTGTCGGGGGACGTCGTCCTCCGCCTCACGGGCAAGGACATCGCAATGAGCGCCGGGGACTCCCTGCACTTCGACTCGTCGAAGGTGCACCGGCTGAGCAACAGGACCGAGCGGTCCGCCACCGTCCTGGTCGCCTCCACGGCGGCCACGACGCCGATGCACCACCCGGTCCCGGCAGCGAAACCCCGGCGCTGAACCCGGACGAGCGGGAAGGCTCAGACCAGCGCGAGCAGTTCGCGGGCGAGGACCTGCGGCTGGATCAGCACCTCGGCGTGGCTGACCTCGGTGAGGGTGACCAGGCGGAAGCCCCGCTTCGTCGCCGCGGCCGCGGTGTCGTTGCAGAACTCCTGGGCCGCGCAGTGGATATAGGTGACCTGCCTGTTCGCCAGCACCTCCTCGCTGCCGGGTCCCAGCGGTTCGGCGTGGGTGAGGCGGGGCATCGGTGTCATCCGGCCCTCCAGCCAGCCGGCCCCGTCCTCGTCCGCGCCGAGTGCCCGCGGGTCCAGCGGGGCGACCTCCCACTCGGGGCCGCCCCCAGGGGGCAGGAACGCGTCCGCCAGCCAGGGCAGCACCGTGACGGCCGACTCGCCGGTGGTCGGCGCGAAGGCGTCGACGATCTGGCCGACGCGGTCGGGGACCAGTGCGGCGGCCCCGGTGATCACCATGCCTCCGTAGCTGTGCCCGACGAGGATCACGTCGTGGAGGTCCTCGGCGCTCAGCAGGTCGGCGATGTCCCGGGCGTTGGTGCCGAGCCCGACCTCGGGTCCGGTCAGGTCGTGTTTCTCGGCGAATCGGGTGAGCGTGGGGGTCAGTACACGGTGACCGGCGTCTTCGAGGAGGGGGCGCAGCCGGTCCCAGGTCCATACTCCGCCCCAGGAACCGTGGGTGAGCACAAAAGTCGCCATGTCGCTCTTCATCCTGCCTACCGGGGGCACCGTCGACCGATGGCTCCAGGGTCGAGGCAGAGCCACCGGGTCAACCCGTAAGGCGATTTCATTTGCCCTACAGGCAAAATTGCCCGTCAGGCGGCGAAGCCGATGTTCGTGACGTACTCGTACTGACCCCACTGCGATCCGAGGTCCACCACGGCGTCGTCGATCCAGGCGACGTCGAGGGCGTTCGGGTCGTCGTTGGCCCAGGCCTCGACGATGCGGTCCCAGTGACGGACGTTGAGGGTGCGGTACTCGACCACACGCTGCTGGGGACGGTCCACCTGGGACTGGTTGAGCGGGTGGAACTCGACCCGGGTGCCACGTCCTTCACGGTTCAGACGCAGCAGCAGGTGGCGGGAGACGTTGTGGCGACGCACGGTGCGGTACGCGGTCTCGATCCGGTCGAGGTTCCGCTTCGAGGGGGTTCGCCTGCCGTCCAGCCACGCCTTGAGCGTGCGGTCGGTGACGGTCAGTCCGGCGTCGCGGGCCGCCTGGCGGGCGTGGTCCGTGCGGGTCAGGTAGTGCAGCCGCGCCAGCAGACCGCGGCGCGCCGTGACGGGGGTGACGATGTAACCGGCGAGAGCGTCGAGCTGACGGGCCACCGCCTCGTGCCCCTTGATGCCACGGGCACCGTGCTTGCCGAACTCGAGGTTTCTCTCCGGCATCTTCGACTCCTCAGCCTGCCCCTGTCCGGCGGATCTCCCGCGCACGCACCGCTGGGCGCGTCCCAGACTAACGGATCTTGAAATCGCAGTGGGCGCCTCGACGGGCGGCCACTCCGCCGTCGACGGCGGCGCCTCCGCGTGCCGTCACCTACTCCTCGCCCCGGGTGTCGAGTGTGTACATGTCCTTCACCTTCACCTCCGTGACACCGCGCCCCTCGGGGAACACCGCACGCCAGTCGCCGATGACGTGCAGTTCGTCGGTGCCCATGGCGCGGACGACGGTCAGGCCCTGGTCGTAGGCCCGATGCGCCTTCCACCACAGGTTCACAAAGGCCTGTGAGCGGATGATGTGCATCCAGTCGGCGCGGTACAGCTCCCGGTTGTAGTTGGACTCCCCCAGCGTGGAGACGAACTTGCTGTACATGGCCTTGACGTACTCCAGGGTCACCTCGTCGTCCTCGGTGATGGCCCTGTCCCGTGCGTCCTTCAGCTCGATCCGGAACTTCTCCAGCAGGCTCTCGGTCGCCCCGGACGTCCAGGACTCGTGGATCTCCGGGGGGTCGCAGAGTCCGTAACCGGGGCCGGCGAGTCGCAGCAGCAGCCGAAGCGTCGGTTCGGTCACCCAGACCGGGCCGGGCTCGTCGCGGTTGCCGATGGGGTGCGGCAGCTGGGCGTCGTGCGCCCAGTCGGACGGGGTGATCAGGTGGACACCGGCGCGGCGGCGGTCGTGGGCGCCGCCCGTGGAGTGTTCGAGCTGACCGATCGGCAGATGGGTCTTGAGCGCGGACAGGTAGGCGCCGTTGATGTCGAGCGCGGTCACCCGGTGCTCGCCGTGGGGCACTTCGGGCCTGGTCCACTTCGGGCGGGCCTCCCAGATCGCGTCCGCGCCGCGTGCGGTCTGCTTGCGGAGGATGTCGGGCAGCCAGGGGTGGGCGACGATGTCGTAGCGGCCGCCCTTGCGGCAGTGGTCCAGCAGGGCCATCGCGTCCGGGATCGCCCGCTTCACGAGCGTCGCCGTGGCGGCCTCCGTGTCCCCCTCGTGCTGAGCCAGGGCGGCCTCGACAGCCCGGTCGATGAGGTTCGGCTCGTCGGCGGTCCGCAGCCGCCGCCCGACGGGGACGATCCCGGCTCCGCCCCGTGCCGGGTCCTTCCGTGCGCGCCCACCGGGGGCGGACGACGGCACCCGGTCGGGCGCGGGCTCCGCCGGCTGCCGGGGCTCGGCGGCGTGGCACTCGGCCGGGTCCAGGTGCTGCGGGAAACCCGCGACCTGATGGCGGGCGGGCTGTCCGCACAGCACACACGGTTCGGGGGCGGACAGCACGTCCACGTCGTCGTCGCCCGTGCTCGGCGGCACCGAGAGCGACGACTCCCCCGAGTCGCCGGCCTCCATCTCTACCCGTACGTCCGTGTCCGTGTCCGCGTCCGCGTCCGCGTCCGTGTCCGCCGCGTCCGCGTCCGCGTCCGCGTCCGCTGGAGAATCGTCGGCCCGGTCGGCCGGATCGGACAGCTTGGCCTGCGCTCCCGCGAGGAAGTACGCGTACTTCTCCCGCACTTCGCCGCTCGGATCGCGGCCCGACTCCCAGCCGCCCACCGTCGACAGACTGACACCCAGGGCCTGCGCGACCTGGGTGCGGGACAGGTGCAGCCCCTCGCGCAGCGCCCGGCGTTCACCGGCCGGCGGCAGCGCCACCTCGGGTCCGGCCGCCGCGAGCAGCGCGTCGATCGCGTCGAACTCCGTCACCGCTCACCCCCTTCCCGCACCGGCTCCGCGGCGGACACGGACCGGCCCAGCACGCGCCGGCGCCCGGCGGGCAGCGACTCCGCCGCCCGGGTCGGTCCGGCCAGGAAGTCGAGCGCGTCGATGCCGAAGTGCGCGGCCACCGCGTCGCAGTCGGCCAGGCTCCAGGCGGCGGCACCCGACTGACGGCGACTCACCTGCGCCCGCGACACGCCGAGCACGGCCGCGAGATCGGCCTGCGACTCGCCCGTCGTATGCAGAAGCGCGACGACGGCGGACCGCACACGCTCCTCCAGGCTCATGCTCATGACGCCAAAACTACCACTGAAAGCGCGACAGATGTGCTGATAAACGCAACCCGGATCACCGTGGATACACCTCTCGAAGATCCCGTTCCCCGTCCGGAAATCCCATCGCCGTGCACCGGCCGCACGGCACATGAACCCCGGGCGTGCCGGGCAGGGATTCGTCCTACGAGTCCCGTCTCCTGGAGAGCGGGGGGGTCCATCGAGGAGGATGTGATGGCCGAGCCGACGGGTGAGGACCGGGCCGCGCTGAGGCAGACGGTCTTCGGGCACATGGCGGCCCAGGCCCTCGCGGCAGCGGTACGGCTGGGGATCGCCGACCGTCTGGACGAGACCGGCCGCGAAGCCACCGGGGTCGCCGCCGACCTCGGCACGGATCCGGACGCCACGCTGCGGCTCCTGCGGGCCATGGCCGCGGCCGGCCTGACCATCGAGTCGCAGCCGGGTCGGTTCGCGCTCACCGCCCGCGGCCTGCTGCTGCGCACCGACCGGCCGGACTCCGTCGCGGAGTTCGTGGGGATGTTCCTGGACCCGACGATGGTCGCCGCGTGGGGCCGGCTCGACGAGAGCGTCCGTACCGGAGAGCCCTCCTTCGACGGACTGTTCGGCACCGACTTCTTCGGTCATCTCGCCGCCCACCCGGAGAAGTCCCGTGCGTTCAACGCCTCCATGAGCCAGGGCACCCGGACGACCGCGGCCATCCTGCCGGGTGTGCTCGACCTGTCCGACGCCACGTCCCTCACCGATGTCGGCGGCGGCGACGGGACCCTCCTGTCCGCCCTCCTCGTGGCCAATCCGCACCTGCACGGTGTGCTGTTCGACTCCGAACAGGGCTCGGCCGAGTCGCACTCGGTCCTCGACGCGGCCGGGGTCACCGACCGCTGCGAGGTCGCGACCGGTGACTTCTTCACCGCGGTGCCCGCTGGCTCGGACGTCTATCTGCTGAAGAGCATCGCCCACGACTGGGACGACGAGCGGGTGGTCACGATCCTCGGTCACGTCCGGGAGGTCGTCCCACCCAAGGGCCGGCTGCTGATCCTTGAACCGCTGCTGCCGGAGACGGTCGACGGGACCCAGCCGCTGCTGATGTACCTGAGCGACCTCAACATGCTGGTGAACCTGGGTGGCCGTGAGCGGACCGAGCGGGAGTTCCGGTCGCTGTGCGAGCGCGCCGGGTTCTCGGTGACGGGGGTGACACGCCTGCCGCAGCCGGCGGTGATCTCGGTCATCGAGGCCGTGCCGGCCTGAGCCGGTCCGACGGCCCTACAGCCCTACGGCCCTACGGCCCTACGGCCTCACAGCCTTACTCCGACGACGGCCGGTTCCGCTCGGCCGCGGCCTGCACCCGGGCCGCCTCCCGCACGGCCGCCGTGTTCGCCTTGCCCTGCCGGGAGCCGGCGAGCTTGGCCCTGATGTGGTCGCGGACCAGGATCGGTTCGTAGGCCAGTCCGTCGGCCGCGTCCAGATGGCTGGGCAGGGTGGCGATGACGGCGTCGATGTTGCCGTCGTGGAAGAAGGCGACCGAGCGGCGCCGCTGGATGACGCCGTCCACCAGCGGGGGCATCACGCGGTGCAGGGTGGACATCCAACGGTCGTTGGTGAGGCGGGCCGTGAGGTCTCCGAGGTTGACGAGGACCGCGCCGTCCACGGGGGTGACGTCGTGCCAGACGCCCTGCGTGTCCAGTACCTGAAGGCCCGGTACCTGGTCGGCCCAGAGCACGGTGACCAGGCCGTAGTCGGTGTGCTCGCCCATGCCCGTGGGATCGCCCTCCAGGGTCGCGGTGCCTTCCGGCATGGCGTAGTTGTTCATGCGGAGCACGTCGACCGAGTGGTCGGTGAGGGACGGGTAGAAGTCGCCGGGCAGGCCTAGGGCGTCGGCGAAGATCGTGGTGAGGGTACGGGCGACCCGTCCCGCCTCCTCGAAGTACGCCTCGATCCTGGGCCGGAAGTCCGCCACGTCCGGCCAGAGGTTGATGCCGTAGTCGTCCTCGGACAGGTCCAGGCCGGTGAAGGAGCGGGCCTCGGTGCCGATGTTGAACGCCTCGAAGAGGTCGTTCATACGGCTCGCCGACTCCACTCCCAGGCTGAGGCTCAGCGACTCGCTCTTGGGCGGGCTGTATCCACGGTTGGCGCCCTCGACGCGGTACCGCTTCTTCGTCTCCAGCGGCAGGGTGAAGAAGGCGTCGAGCGCGTCCTTCAGACCGTCCAGGGTGGCGTCCGGGATGCCGTGCCCGAGGACCTGCACAAAGCCCACGGTCGCGCAGGCCTCGTCCATCCGCCGGGCCACCTCGGCCCGCTCGTCCGCCGTGCCGCCGCCGCTGGTGTAGGCGGTGATGTCGACGACCGGGACGGCGAAGGTCGTGGAGTGCGGCATGAGGGTTTCCTTCCGGAGTCGGCTCCCGTGCATTCTGGCGCCCCGGGAGGGGGCCGCCCCACTCCGCCGGATCAAACGGCGTACGGCGACCGGTCGCCTCCTGTCCGGAGACCGTCGCCGCGCGCCGCCTGCGAGTTGCTTCTGCCGGTCAGTTCAGCGGCTCGATCCAGATGTTGCGGTAGCGGACCTTGTTGCCGTGGTCCTGGAGGCGGATCGCGCCGGTCGTCGCGCTCTCGGGGAGGCCGCCGCCGGTGGTTCCGGTGATGGCGACGTCGTTGTGCACGGTGACGCCGTTCCATACGACGGTGACGCGGGCGTTCTCCGTCTTCTGCCCCGCGCTGTCGTACCGGGCGGCGCGGAAGGTGATGTCGTAGGACTGCCAGGTCTCCGGCGCGGTGGACGCGTTGCTGTCGGCCGCCTTCTGGTTGTAGATGGCGGCCGCCTCGTTGGCCGCGAGGTTCGGTACTCCGAAGGAGTCCAGGATCTGGATCTCGTAGCGTTCCTGGAGGTAGACGCCGCTGTTGCCGCGGTCCTGACCGGTGACGTCGTCCGGGAGCAGCGGGACGCGGAACTCGGCGTGCAGCTTGTAGTCGCCGAAGCCCTGCTTGGTGCGGATGTCGCCGCAGCACACCTCGACGGCGTTCTCGTCCACCTTGGGCCAGGAGGCCGCGCGGCCGTCGGTGTGCTGCCACTGCGACAGGCTGCCGCCGTCGAACAGGTTGATGCGGGCGCCCGCCGGGTTGAGGTGGAGCATGTCGAGGTTGACGTGCCCGTCGTCGCCGCCGTCGTAGCGGTAGGCGACGGTGTTGACGCCTTCGCGCAGGGTCAGCCGTTCGTTGCGGGTGGCCCAGGTGGTCCAGTTCCCGGTCGGTGGCAGAGCGGTCTGGCGGACCTTGGTGCCGTTGACGTAGACGCTGATCCGCTTGGTGCCGTTGAAGGGGTTGGGGCCGTTGGAGTAGCGCAGTCCGACGTCGTGGGCGCCCGCCCGGTCGGTCTCGACGGTGAACGTGGTGGCCGCGCCCTGGGTGCCGAAGCGGTCGACGAAGCCGCCGCCGGAGTAGCCCTGGTGTTCCTGGGTGACTCCCGCCCCGCCGGAGAGTTGGGCCTCCTCGGCCTCGTAGGAGGTGGCGAGGGTGGTGTCACCGGGGATCGCGTTGAGGGTGTACCAGGCCTCGGTGCTCCACAGGCTCTCGCCGCTCTCCGCCGCGAACGGGCGCGGGGAGCGGATGTGCACCACACGGTCGGCGCTCAGGCCGGGGATCTCCAGGCGGACCTCGGTGCGGTCGTCGGAGAGGACGGCCCGGGACACGGCCAGCGACTCCTCGTCGATCTTGGGTCCGCCGTACTCGGGGGTGGGCGAGTAGCGCCACTGCGTGACCTGGTAGCTCTGGGCGAGCCGGTCGGCGGTGGCCCGTGACAGGGGCTGGGTGTACTTGAGGGCGAAGCCGTCGCTCGTGGCGCGCATCGAGTGGATGTCGAAGGCGTTGGCACCGTTCGGCGTCAGCTTCTGGAGGCCGAAGCGGAGTTTGCCCTCCTGTCCCCAGTTGCCGTCGGCGCCGAGGCCGCCCGTGTAGAGCGCGCCGTCCGGTCCGACGCTGATCCGGTTGACGCCGGCTTCCAGGCCCTGTGTGTGCCGGAACACCGCGCCCTGGTACTCGCCCCGGACCTTCTCCAGACTGGCTCGCTGGAGTCCGCCGTAGGTGACGTCGCCGAAGACCAGCTGGCCGGCGAACGGGCCGGTCCCGAGGACCAGCGGGGTGCTGGGCGAGTTGGCGATCTCGTTCTGCGGCAGCCAGAGCACGGGCTTGGTGACCGGGCGGTCGTCGAACCGGCCGGGGACGGTCGCCGTCCCGTCCTGGGCGCGGGTGTAGTGGTTGAAGAAGCGGTCCTGCTTGATGTGCAGCAGCTTCGAGGACGGCAGCCAGCCGCCCTGGTTGTCGGTGACGAAGAGTTCCTTGTCGGGGCCCCAGCCGATGCCGTTCGGAGTGCGGAGCCCGCCGGCGACGTAGGAGATCTCGCCGGTGTCCTTGTCGACCTTGACGGTGGTGCCGCGGTCCTTCGCGGGCTGCGGATCGGTGGTGGCACCGCCGTAGTTGATGGCCACCGAGAGGTTGAGGTAGAAGCTGCCCTCGTCATAGAGCAGACCGAAGGCGAACTCGTGGAAGTTGCCGCCGTGGGGCCAGGACGCGAGCTTGCGGTAGGTGTCGGTGACCTCGTCGCCGTTGGTGTCGTCGAGTTCGGTCAGCTGGTGTTTCTCGGACACGTACAGCTTGCCGTCGACGTACTTGATGCCCATGGGCTCGCGGAGCCCGGAGGCGATCTTCTTGGCGGTGACCTGTTCGGGGCCGGTGTCGCCGGTGACGTGGTCGAGGACGTACACCTCACCCTCGGTGGTCTGGCTCTCGCCCCAGGTGGCCACCGCGAGGCGGCCGTCGGGCAGCCAGTCCATCGCGGAGACCTTGGGTTCGAAGCCGGCCGGGCGCAGGTCGGTGAGGGTGTAGTTCGGGTGGACGCCGTCGAGGGGCAGTCCGTCGCCGGGGCTGTCCTGGCTGCCGACGCACTCCTTGCGGCCGGGCGCGGTGACGCGCACGACGTCGGCGTCGGTGCTCAGGACCGAGTTGGGCACCAGGGTGAAGTCGGTGGCGCCCGGCGGCTTCCACTGAAGGGTGATCTGCTGGCCGCCGCCCGCCTCGAAGTGCTCGATGCGCAGCGGGTGCAGACCCTCCGTCAGCTGGACCGTGCCGTCCTTGGGTTCGGCGCCGTGGAGACCGTCGTGGTCGATGACGCGCTGCCCGTCGATCAGCAGGCGCGAGCCGTCATCGGTGATCAGGCGGAAGGAGTACGCCCCGTCCTCGGGGGCGTCGACGTAGCCGAGGACGTGGGTCATGAAGTTGTCCGCGATCCCGAAGTCGCTCTCGGCGGACCAGTCGACGGTCGGCATCAGCTTGTCGACGTTGGGGGTCTGGCCCTCCTTCAGTTCGCAGAGCTTCTTCAGCGGGGCCTGGAGGTCGAAGACCCGGAGCGTCACCCCGGGTTCCTGCGGGGGGATGTCGGCGGTGGTGCGGGCCGGTTCGTCGGCGAGGGCGGGGGACCAACTTCCGGCGACGAGCAGGGCGAGCAGCAGACTCGCCGCGCGTCGGGGAAATCGGCGGTACGGCCGTGATCTCACACTTCCTCCAGGCGCTGCTGGTACGGACGAGGGGGGTTCGTCTCGAAGTGCGTGCGGGGGCTGGTGCGTTCGCCGACACTAGGAACTTTTCTTTGCCCGGTCCATACTTCGTCCACAGGAAGTCAAAAGTTTTCGGCAACTGAAGTGGCCGGTGTTCACCCGCTGTTGGTGCCCGTTCGCCACTTCCCCTCGTCTGCCGCTTCTCCCGCGTCAACTACCGCTTCTCCCGTGAGAGTTGGCCCGCACAGAGATACGATTCGGGAACCGCGCGGCACCCGGTGCGCTTCGTCACAGGCGAGCGTGGGCACATACCTTTGGCATAGGCGCGCACGGATCGCACACAGGCCGATCACGGGTCCAACACGATGCAGGGGGCGGGATCGTGGCGTATGGCAGAGCCCGGCTGGGCTGCGGAACCCTCGCACTGTGCGGGGTACTGCTGACCGGCTGCACCGACGGAGGGGACGGCGACACCGCCGAGCGGGCCAGAAGCGGTTCACCGTCCGGGAGCGGGACGGGCGCCGCGTCGGCCGAGGCTACGCCCTCGGCGACACCGATCGTCGAGGCCGACCCGGCACGGCAGCCCACGACCGCGGCCGAGGCCACCGAGCTGATCGGGAAACTGATCCCGGACCCCGACCTGTTCCCGGCCGAAGTGCGGGCCGCAACACCGTACGAGAGCGATCCGAGCCGCTGGGCGGTGCTGGAGGGCGACTGCTCCTGGCACCGGCAGCCGCTGCCCAAGGACGTACTGGCCACCCGCACCCGGCACTTCGAGGTTCCCGCAGGTGGAGAGAAGGGGCTGGTGCGGATCTCCACGACCGTCACCGTGCACCGTACGGCGGACGACGCCGCCTGGGAGCAGGCCGGAATGCTGGAGGAGGCCATCGGCTGCGAGGAGCAGCTGCTCCAGCCGGGCGAACGGCTGACCGAGCTGACGTCGCTGGCGCTGAAGCGCGGGGAGGGCACCAACGAGTCGAGTGAGGACACCCTGCTGGAGACGGGCAACTGCGTCAGCGAGACGCACGGCGGGCCCTATCCCTACTGGTGGTCGCAGGCGAAGTTCGGCCCGGTGGTGACGTCGACGTCGGTGTGCGGCGCGCGCGGGTACACCGAGGACGAGCTGTCCAAGCTCGTCGAGGAGGCGCTGCCCAGGATGCTGCTGAGGGCCGAGGAGGAGCTCGGGCGTCCGGCCGAGGGCAAGTCCGCCCCGGACGCGACTGCGTCCCCGTCGGACTCCGTGTCCCCGTCCCCCTCCGCGTCCAATTCCACGTCCGCATCCGCGTCCGCGTCCACGTCCGCGTCCACGTCCGCGTCCACGTCCGCGTCCGCGTCCGCGTCGAAGGAGGGTGCGTGATGGAGCCACTGATCACTTCCGACCCCTCGCGTCTCGGCGCGTACCGTCTGCTCGGCCGCCTGGGCGCGGGCGGCATGGGTGTGGTGTATCTCGCGCGGGCCGAGTCCGGCGAACTGGCCGCGGTGAAGGTTATCCAGCCGGAGTACGCCGAGGAGCAGGAGTTCCGGGCCCGCTTCCGGCGCGAGGTGGCCTCCGCGCGGCAGGTGGACAGTCCGTGGGTGGTGCCGGTGCTGGGTGCGGACGCGGACGCGGAATCGCCGTGGCTGGCGACCGCGTTCGTGCCGGGGCCGTCGCTGGCCGAGGCCGTCGTGGCGTGCGGGCCGCTGCCGGCGCGCGCGGTACGGGTGCTGGGGAAGGTGCTGGCCCGGGCGCTGGCCGCGGTGCACGCGGCCGGTCTGGTGCACCGGGACGTCAAGCCGGGCAACGTCCTGCTCGCCCCCGACGGGCCCCGGCTGATCGACTTCGGCATCGCACGGCCCACCTCGGCCGAGGCGACGGAACTGACGTCGGCCGGCGTCGTTGTGGGCACCCCTGGATTCCTCTCCCCCGAACAGGCGCGGGCCCGCGAGGTCGGCGCGCCGAGCGACGTCTTCTCCCTGGCCTGTGTGCTGGCGCACGCCGCCACGGGCCGCCCGCCGTTCGGCACCGGCGCGGTGGACGCGCTGCTCTACCGCACGGTGCATGACGCGCCCGACCTGGAGGGCGTCGCGGACGAGGAGCTGCGTGCGCTGCTCGGGCGCTGTCTGGCCAAGGATCCGGCGGAGCGGCCCGATGCCGCCGAGGTGGACGCGGCGCTGGTGGAGGACGCGCCGGAGGGGTCGATCGACTGGCTGCCGGACCCGGTCGTCCGGATGGTCGCCGAGCGGTCCGACGAACTCCTCGCCCTGCCCGGCATCGAACCGACGGAGGTGTCGCCGGGCACCGCACCCGAGAAGTCCGGTCCGGGGCGGCGCCGCCTGCTGGCACTGGCGGCCGGCGGCGCGGCGGTTGTGCTGGCCGGCGGTGGCATGGCGGTGTGGGCAGCCCTGCGCAACGACGACGAGGAGGCGCCCGCGGCCACGGCCGGTCCGCGCCGGGTGCTCGGCGTCCACGCGGACCTCACCGGCCCGCAGAAGGCGATCGGTACGGCGCAGGAGCGGGCGGCCCGGCTGGCCGTCGACCAGTTCAACTCCCGTAAGGACAAGCCGTTCACGCTCGCCCTCGAAGTGGTCGACGACGGGGGTGACCCGGCCCGTGCGGAGGCGGCGGCACGGCGACTGACGGACGCGTCGCAGGTACTCGCCGTGCTGGGCCCGACCGGGTACGACTCGGCCAGGGCGGCCGTGGAGCTCTACGAGGCGGCGAAGATGCCGCTGGTCACGGTGTCCGAGCTGTCGGTCTCCGCCGTGCAGAGTGCGCTGGTGTTCCAGCCGAGCCGGTACTTCCGGGCCGCCCCGATGGCCTCGCACACCGCGTTCGGAACCGTCGTGGCGCTCGCCGCGCAGAAGTCGGCGCGCCCGGGGCTGCTGATCGACCGCGCGGGCGGTGTCACCGGCTTCGAGAACGTCATCCTGGCCAGGGGCGCGGCACGCAACTTCCCGTTGGAGCTGTACCCGCGGGTCGTCCCCGACTCGGCCGACGCGCAGTCGGTCGTCGCCGACATGATCGAGAACGACATCGACGGTCTGTACTACTCCGGCACTCCGGAGCGCGCCGCCGCGGTGGCCCGTGCCCTGGCCGAACGGGGCTTCACCGGGCCGCGGTTCCTGGACACGGCGTCGGCGACCGCGTCGTTCACGGCGGCGGCAGGCCCGGCGGCCACGGGCTGGCAGGCCCTGAGCCCGTACATCGGACCGGACTCGGATCCCGTACGAAGCTTCACCACCGCCTACCGCAAGCGGTACGGGGCCGCGCCGGAACCTGGTGCGGTCGAGGCGTACGACGCGGCCCGCCTGGTCGCCGACCGGGTCTCCGCGCTCAGCCGCGGCAAGAAGGCCCCCGGGAGACAGCAGCTGGCCGACGCCCTCGCCAAGGCGAACTTCAAGGGCCTCGCGGGTACGTACACCTTCGACGACAACCACTTCATGACGGTCACCCAGGTCCACCACTACCTCGTCGAGGGCGACCGGTTCGCCTATGTCGGTCCGCTGGACATGACGACCGTCTGACCTCGCCGGAGAACCGCACATGCGCGCACTGAGACCCGAGGACCCCGAGACGCTGGGCGGTCACCGGCTGCTCGCCCGGCTCGGGGCGGGTGGCATGGGCACGGTGTACCTGGCGCGTGCCGCCGACGGGACGCCGGTCGCCCTGAAGGTGATCCGGGCCGAGTACGCCGCCGATCCGGCGTTCCGGGCCCGGTTCCGCCGTGAGGTGCGGCTGGCCGGTGGGATCTCGGGGCGCTGGGTGGTGCCGGTGACGGCGGCCGACGCCGAGGCCGACTCGCCGTGGCTGGCCACCGCGTTCGTCGCGGGTCCGTCGCTGGCCGAGGCGGTGACGGCGCTCGGGCCGCTGCCGGGCGCGACCGTCGTTGGCCTCGGCGCCCGGCTGGGGCAGGCGCTGGCCGAGATGCACACGACCGGTCTGGTGCACCGGGACGTCAAGCCGGGGAACATCCTGCTCGCCCTCGACGGACCACGCCTCATCGACTTCGGCATCGCCCTCGGTGCGGGTGGAGCCGCGCTGACCGCGCTCACCGCCCCGGACGCGGTGATCGGCACACCCGGTTATCTCTCCCCCGAGCAGGCCCGTGCCTCGGCCGGCGAGGTGGCGGCGCCCAGCGATGTGTTCGCCCTCGGCTGTGTGCTCGCGTACGCGGCGACCGGGCGGCGGCCGTTCGGCACCGGTGACCCGAGCGCGGTGCTGTACCGCACGGTGCACGAGGAGCCGGACCTCGCCGCACTCCACGGTGTGGTGCCGGCGGAGGTGGCGGCGGCGGTCACCGCCTGTCTGGAGAAAGAGCCCGCGGCCAGGCCGACCGCGTCCGAGCTGCGGGCCACCTTCGAGGCGGCGGGGCCGGACCCCGACTCCGCCCGTGTTCGCGGCAGTTGGCTGCCGCCCGAGGTGCTGCGACTGGTGGCCGAGCGGTCCACCCGCGCACTGGATCCGCCACCGCGCCCGCCCTACACCGCCCCGGAGACCCTGTCCCCGGGCATCAACGACGAACGGCCCAGTCGGCGGCGGGCGTTGGTGATCGGCGGCTCGGCGGTCACGGCACTGGCCGCCTCGGGTGGTGCGGCGGCCGTACTGCTGATCCGGCGGCCCCCGCCGACTCAGGGCGGTGGCTCACCCCGACTCCCCACCCGCACCGTCGGATTCCAGGCGGACATGTCGGGCGCCGACAAGGACACCGGCACGGCACAGGAACGCGCCGCGCGTCTCGCGGTCGCCGACCACAATGCCCGCAAGGACATCGCTTTCCGTCTCGCCCTCGTGGCCCATGACGACCGGGGCGAGGCGGACCGGGCCGCGACGATCGCCCGGCGGCTGGTCGCCGACCCGGCGATGTGCGCGACGATCGGCCCCACGAGCCCGGCCGCCGTACGAGCCGCCGCCCCCGTGTACGGCGAGGCGTCGATGCCGTTCCTTCTCGTCTCGGCGGAACCCGACACCATCGGCCTGTCCACGGCCGACGCCCGTACGCTCTGCGTGACCAGGGCGGGGAACTCCTCCCGCGCGCTGCCGCTGATCCACTACCTGACCCACACCCGCCCGAGCCGCCGTACGGCCGTCATCGAGGACGCGGCGGCGGGTGCCGCGTCCCGCGAGGTGGCCCGGGACATCAGGGAGGCGCCGCCCAACGAGGACGACGGCGGCGAGGTCACCGTGCACGCGCTCGCCGCGGACCAGGACGATCCGACGGCGGCCGTGGCGGAGGCGCTCGACGCCGGGGCGGAGGCCGTGGTCTTCGCCGGGACCTCACCGGCCCGTGCCGCGGCCTGTGCCCGCGCGCTGGCCGCGGCGGGCTTCACCGGAGAGCGGGCAGGCCTGGAACCCGTGATGCGGCCCGCGTTCCTCGACGCCGCGGGCGACACGGCCGAGGGCTGGGTGTTCGAGGCGCCCTACACCGAAGCGCAGTCGACGGACACCAAGGAGGCGCGGGCCTTCACCTCGGCGTACCGCGCCAAGTACCGCACGGCACCGGGCCGTTGGGCCGCGGAGGCGTACGACGCGGTGGGGCTGCTCGGCCGCGCCCTCGACGCGTTCGGCTCCCGCACCGCCGTCACCCCCGCGCAGGTCGCCGAGCGTCTGTTCCGCACGTCCTACGAGGGCCTGGCCAAACCGCTGTCGTTCATGGACGACGGCACACACATGATCCGGCTGGAGCAGTCGGGTTTCCTGTACCGGGTCGAGAGCGGCCGGTTCGGCTTCCTGGGCCGGTTCGACCAGGTGAGATGAGGCCGGGGCGGGCACTCGGTACTCGCCCCGGACACCGGTCAGGCGCCGACGTACGCGGCCAGGTGCTCGCCCGTGAGCGTCGACCGGCCGTCGACCAGGTCGGCCGGCGTGCCCTCGAAGACGACCTTTCCGCCGTCGTGGCCGGCGCCGGGTCCGAGGTCGATGATCCAGTCGGCGTGGGCCATCACGGCCTGGTGGTGCTCGATGACGATGACGGACTTGCCGGAGTCGACCAACCGGTCGAGCAGGCCGAGCAGGTGGTCGACGTCGGCGAGATGCAGACCCGTCGTCGGCTCGTCGAGGACGAACACACCGCCCTTCTCGGACATGTGGACGGCCAGCTTGAGCCGCTGCCGCTCACCGCCGGAGAGCGTGGTGAGGGGCTGGCCGAGGGTGAGATAGCCGAGCCCGACGTCGACGAGCCGCTCCAGGATCTTGTGCGCGGCCGGGGTGTGCGCCTCACCTTCGCTGAAGTAGGCCTCGGCGTCGGTCACCGACATCTCCAGCACCTCGCTGATGTTGCGGCCGCCCAACTCGTACTCCAGCACCGCCTGTTGGAATCGCTTCCCCTCGCAGTCCTCGCAGGTGGAGGCGACGCTCTGCATGATGGCCAGGTCGGTGTAGATGACGCCGGCGCCGTTGCAGGTCGGGCAGGCGCCCTCGGAGTTGGCGCTGAAGAGCGCGGGCTTGACCCCGTTGGCCTTCGCGAATGCCTTGCGGATCGGTTCGAGGAGTCCGGTGTACGTCGCCGGGTTGCTGCGCCTGGAGCCGCGGATCGCGCTCTGGTCGACGTGCACCACCCCCTCGTCGGCGGGGATGGAGCCGTGCACGAGCGAGCTCTTGCCGGAGCCGGCGACGCCGGTGACCACACACAGCACACCGAGCGGGAGGTCGACGTCGACGCTCTGGAGGTTGTTCGCGTCGGCCCCGCGGATCTCCAGGGCGCCCTTGGGGGTGCGGACCGACTCCTTGAGCTTCGCGCGGTCGTCGAGGTGCCGGCCGGTGACCGTGCCGCTCTTCCGCAGCCCCTCGACGGTGCCCTGGAAGCAGACCGTGCCGCCCGCCGTACCGGCGCCGGGACCGAGGTCCACCACGTGGTCGGCGATGGCGATCGCCTCCGGCTTGTGCTCGACGACGAGCACGGTGTTGCCCTTGTCGCGCAACCGGACCAGCAGGTCGTTCATCCGCTGGATGTCGTGCGGGTGCAGACCGATGGTGGGCTCGTCGAAGACATAGGTGACATCGGTCAGGGCCGAGCCGAGGTGGCGGATCATCTTCACGCGCTGTGCCTCGCCGCCGGACAGCGAGCCGGAGGGCCGCTCCAGGGAGAGATAGCCGAGGCCGATCTCCTCGAACGAGTCGAGGGTGTGCTGGAGCTTGGCGAGCAGCGGCGCGACCGACGGTTCGTCGAGGCCGCGGATCCACTTGGCGAGGTCCCGGATCTCCATCGCGCAGGCGTCGGCGATGTTGATGCCCTTGATCTTGGAGGAGCGGGCCCCCGCGGCGAGCCGGGTGCCGCCGCAGTCGGGACAGTCGGTGAAGGTGACCGCCCGCTCCACGAACGCCCGGATGTGCGGCTGCATCGCTTCCTTGTCCTTGGACAGGAACGACTTCTGGATCTTGGGGATCAGGCCCTCGTAGGTGAGGTTGACGCCGTTGACCTTGACCTTGGTCGGCTCGCCGTAGAGGAAGTCCTGCATCTCCTTCTTGGTGAACCGGCGGATCGGCTTGTTCGGGTCGAGGAAGCCCGACTGGGCGTAGAGCCCGACCGTCCACTGGCTGTCCGACTTCCAGCCCGGGATGGTGAACGCGCCCTCGGCGAGCGACTTGGAGTCGTCGTAGAGCTGGGTCAGGTCGATGTCGGAGACCTTGCCGCGGCCCTCGCAGTTGGGGCACATACCGCCGGTGCGGGAGAAGGACGCACGCTCCTTCTTCTGGTTGCCGCGCTCGACGGTGATCGCGCCGGTCGCCTTGACGGAGGGGACGTTGAACGCGAAGGCGCCGGGGCCGCCGATGTGCGGCTTGCCGAGCCGGCTGAAGAGGATGCGCAGCATGGCGTTGGCGTCGGTGGCGGTGCCGACGGTGGAGCGCGGGTCGCCGCCCATCCGCTGCTGGTCGACGGTGATCGCGGTGGTCAGTCCGTCGAGGACGTCGACCTCGGGCCGGGCCAGGTTGGGCATGAAGCCCTGGAGGAAGGCGCTGTAGGTCTCGTTGATCAGCCGCTGCGACTCCACGGCGATGGTGTCGAACACCAGGGAGCTCTTGCCCGAGCCGGAGACGCCCGTGAACACCGTCAGGCGGCGCTTCGGGATCTCGATGGTGATGTCCTTGAGGTTGTTCTCCCGTGCGCCGTGCACCCTGATCAGGTCGTGGCTGTCGGCAGCGTGGGGCTCCGGCGACTGCGGTTTCGTCGTCTTGGCCATGATCTTCGTGTCTCCATCTTCCACGCGCGCCGCCCGCGGTCTCCGTCGGTCCCGCGGGGCGCCGTCGCCGTCGTCGTCCTCTTGCGCGGACAGCCTAGGCAGTCCCTCTGACAATGCCCGGTGCTCGTCCGGTACTCGTCCGTCGGTCGTCCGGTACTCGTCGTGTGCTCAAGCGGTCCTGGAGCGGTATTCGAGCGGTCCTCGTCCGGTCATCGTGCGCTGTTCCGGCTTTCCGCGTGTCGTCCGGGCGCCGGCCGTGGGGTTTGTGCGGCTGGGCGTGTCCCCCGCGGCCCGGCTCCCGCTGATCGGCCCGGAGCAGCACGTCAGGCTAACCCTCGTGGTGCGGGCGCGACACCGGTCCGCGAGGTTCCGCTTGCCGGAGGGCGATGGCCGCCGCTGCCCCGCCGGGGAACCGTCGGTTCCCGTCCGCGCAGGTCGGAGCGGCGGCCGCCGGACGGGTCAGCGCTTCTCCTGGATACGGATCATGTTGCCCGCGGGGTCGCGGAAGGCGCAGTCGCGCACCCCGTAGGGCTGGTCGGTCGGCTCCTGGACGACCTCGGCGTCGGCCTGAAGCCGCTCGAAGACGCCGTCCACGTCCTTGGTGGTCAGCACGAGGCTGGCGTACGTGCCCTTCGCCATCATCTCGGAGATGGTCCGGTTCTCCGCCTCGGTGATGCCGGGGTCGGCGGACGGCGGGTAGAGCACGATGTTCATGCCGGGCTGGTCGGGGGCGCCGACGGTGATCCACCGCATGCCCTCGAAGCCGACGTCGTTGCGGATCTCGAAGCCGAGTACGTCCCGGTAGAAGGCCAGGGCGGTGTCGGGGTTGTCGTGCGGCAGGAAACTTGCGTGAATGGTGAGGTCCATGGATTTCACGCTAGCCCCGGCCCTGTACGGCCGCTTCTCGATTCCTGACCGGTCGGGTGACCTGTTTTGCCGTGCAGGACGGCAGCCCCGCCGTGTCCTCCGCGGCCTCGCGCCGGTAGACGCTGGGCGGTACGCCGACCAGCTCGGTGAACCGTGTGCTGAAGGTGCCCAGCGACGAACAGCCGACCGCGAAGCAGACCTCGGTGACGCTCAGGTCCCCGCGGCGCAGCATGGCCATCGCGCGCTCGATGCGCCGGGTCATCAGATAGCTGTACGGCGACTCCCCGTAGGCGCGCCGGAACTCGCGGCTGAGGTGTCCCGCCGACATGTGCGCACCATGCGCGAGTGCCTCGACGTCGAGCGGCTGGGCGTACTCCCGGTCGATCCGGTCCTTCACGCGGCGCAGCCGCGCGAGGTCACGCAGGTACTGGCCCGGGTCGGCTTTGCTGGTCACGTCGGCGATTGTACGTCGCGGGGTTTCGCCGCCGGGAGGTTCGCTGCACACTCCCTGGTGGACGCCCGCTGAACGCGGCCGGGCGGCCGCTGCGGGGCCGTGCCGCGCGGGGTGCGGCATCGGGTGGGACAACGGGGAGATCCAATGATCGTCGCTTGGAGCGGCCTGGGCTGGTTGACCTTCCCGATCCTCTTCGTGGGGATCGCGATCGGCAGTGTCGGGGGCAGTCAGACCCTGGGCCCGGCGATCGGTGGCGCGGTCGCGTGTGTGGTCCTCTGGTTCTGGGGCCGCCACCTCAACCGGTTCGGCCGCGACCACACCATGTGGGCCGTCCCGATGCACTGGTGGGGCGCGTCGCTGCTGGCGTTCGGCGCGGGGACGACCCTGCTGGTGCTGCTGTACGACGGCTGAGGGGACGGCAGTCGAAGCACTGACCGTGTGCCCGTACACCGGCTGAGCGGACGGCGGTGGCAGCCTGACCGGACGGCAACAGAAGCCTGGCCGGACGGCGGTGGAAACGCTGACCGGATGCCCGCACACAGGCCCAACGGCCGCCGTCAGACGGTCAGTTCCGACTGTGTCCGTCCGACCGGGCCCGCTGTCGGGTGGCGGATGAACCACTCCGTGCCGAAGAGCCGCCTGCGGGACTCCCCCGGCAGTCCGGCGACGACGCCGGGGACGGCGCCGCGCTCGACCTCGCTGCGGTGGGCGAGCACGGCGGCGATCTTCCGGTCCAGCCAGGGCAGGACGTCGACGGCGGCCGTGACCTGTGCGTCCGGCACGCTGTACAGGGTCTTGACGTCGCCGATGACGTCCCGCAGCCCCGCGACCGCGGAGTGCGGGTGCGTGGCGCAGTAGAGGGCACGGGGCTGCCACGGTTCCCCGGCGTCCGGGTAGAGCCGCTCAAGTCCGGCCGCCTGGACGGCGAGGACCGTCAGCCGGTGGGTGTGCACATGGTCCGGGTGGCCGGGCAGTCCGCCGTAGGCGTCGTGCGTGACCACCACGTCGGGTCGGAACGCGCGGAGGTGGGCCACCAGCCGCCGTACGGACTCGTCGAGCGGCGCGTCGAGGAGCCGTACCGCGTCCGGCGCGGACTGCGGCACACGCGCGTCGGCGTAGCCGAGCAGCCTTGGCTCGCCCGCGCCCAACAGGCCGAGCGCGTCCGCGAGTTCGGCGGCTCGGGGTGTGCCCGGTGCCCACGTGGCCGTGACCACGCCGGTGCGTGCGCCGGCGGCCGCGTGGCGGGCGAGTACTCCGCCCGCCGAGAGCGACTCGTCGTCGGGGTGGGCGAAGACTCCGAGCAGACTGGGCACGGGCGGCACGGACATGGGCGGATCTCCTCACGGGGCGGGCGGACCGGATCGTACGGCAGCATGCGGTGTCCGCCGCTCCGCCACGAGTGATCGGAAAAAGGCTCGCGAAGTCGCCCGCCAGGCGTTACGCTCTCGCCGATGACTACTCCCTCTGGTAACAGAATGGGGGCCCCGTCCGCGCAAGGTGAGTGCTGATGCTCCCTTCGACCGCGAACGAGGATTCCCGCCTTTCCTTCTGGCTGCGCGTGCGCGAGTTCGCCGTGCCAGCGTCCATGATCGAGACTGCGACCGCCCGTCGGCTTGCCGGGGACTGGGCAGGGGCATGCGCCGCCGCCAGGGTCGACGCCGATCTCAACCTCCGGGCCACGGCACGTACCCACGGCCAAAGGACCACCGCCCGACTCCGCGCGGATCTACGGCACTTGGCGCCCGACCTGCTGCGCTGGCACATGCCGCGAATCGCGCCCGACGGGCTGCTGCGCCCCGGTCTGACGATCGCGCTCGCGCGCTACGACGCCGCGGCACGGGACGGTACGTCCCCGCTGTATCTCGTGGCCCGTACCGTGCCCGCCTGGGCCGACGCCGGTCAGCGGATCAGTCTTGGGCTGTGGGACGGATGTACGGGTTCGATTTCCGGGGCCGGTGAGCGCCGGTATCCGCATCCCCATCCGCACCCGAACCCGCGCTACCGGCTCGACCTCCATCGCCATCTGTGGGACGCCCGCAGAACCGACGAGTTGCGGGTGCGGTCCGGAGCTGGTTCGCCGCCTGCCGTGGGCCCTCTTCCGGAAGGGGCCGACCTGCTGGACGTGGTGCCGGACGCGCACCGCTGTGCCGTCGAACGCTGGGCGGACGAGGCGGAGTTGCTGCTACGGGCCGACGGTCTCGGCGAGAGTGCCGTGACCGTCCGCCCGGGCTCCCGGCACCGGTTCCTGCTGGAGCCGGGGGCGCCGCCCGTCCTGCACTCCTCGGACACCGTGTCCGCGCTGCCCGTGCTGCCGGACGCGGCCACCTGGACACCACCCGATCTGGAGTTGCTGCGGACCGGTGCGCTCGACGCCGACCGGCTGCATCCACTGGTCGCCGCCGCGCTCGTACCAGGACACCGGCCCGATGACCGGACGACGACCCACCTTGAACGGGCCGGTGGGGCGCGGCTGGTGGAGTGCCGGGGCGAGACACATCGGATCGCTCTGGTCGACGGGGTGCTCGCCCCGCTGGACCACGATCCGATCGAGCTCCGGCGTGAGGAGCTGCTGGCCGAGCTGACCGGTACTCCGCTCGCCTGTCTCCAGGCCATCGACCGGGCCCACCGTCGGCCCGACTGCCTCGACGACGTCCAGGAACGGCTGCGGCACGGGGACTTCACCGGTGCGCTCGCCATGGTCGAAGGCCTGCTGGGACCCGAGGCGCGGCTTCGGGACGGCGCCCTGCGGGACGAACTGGAGACGGCGGCGCGGCGGCGGATCACCTACGGGCTGTTCCGCGCCGGCCTGAGCGACCGCCCGCCGGAGCGGTGCGGGCCGCCACGCCATCACACCCTCGACCAGCGTCGCCCCGCGCGCACTCACTGACCACTCCCCCCCCCCGGCGCCGCCGTGCGGCCCCGGCACGAGCTCCCATGGTGATGACACATGCCCACACACGCCCTGTACGCCGCCCCCGTGAACCCTTCTTCCACGTCCCAACTCGACGTCGCCGACTCGCTGTTGACCCTGCTCGGCGACACGACCACCGAGCCCCGGCCCGACATGCAGCTGGAGGCGCTGACCCTCGCGGTGGCCGCCGATCTGCCCGTTCTGCTGTGGGGCGAGCCCGGCATCGGCAAAACGGCGGCACTCACCCAGCTCGCTGCCTCCCTGGACCTGCCGCTCACCACGGTCATCGCCAGCGTGCACGAGCCGTCCGACTTCTCCGGGCTGCCCGTCATCGGTGACGATCCCGCACAGCAGGGCGTGCCGATGGCGCCACCGGACTGGGCGGTACGACTGGTGAGGGCGGGCCGCGGACTGCTCTTCCTCGACGAACTGTCCACCGCGCCGCCCGCGGTGCAGGCCGCGCTGCTGCGCCTGGTGCTCGAACGGCGGGTGGGCGCCCTGCAACTGCCGCCCGGTGTGCGGATCGTGGCCGCGGCCAACCCGCGGGCCTCGGCGGCGGACGGCTGGGAGCTGAGCCCGCCGCTGGCCAACCGGTTCGTGCACCTTCAGTGGATCCACGACCACGAGGTGGTGGTCCGGGGTCTCGGCGGCACCTGGCCCCGGGCCACACTCCCCCGGCTCGACCCCGAACGGCTCGCGGAAGCCGTCGACTTCGCGCGCCGCGCGGTGTGCGGGCTGCTCCAGGCGCGGCCCGGACTCGTACACCGGCTGCCGAGCAGTGAGACGCGCCGTGGCGGCGCCTGGCCGTCGCCGCGCAGCTGGGACATGACGTTGCGGCTGATCGCCTTCGCCACCGCGGCCGGCTCCTCTCGGGACGTACTGTCCATGCTGGTCAGGGGAACGGTCGGCGACGGTCCCGGCCTTGAGTTGCTGGCGAGCGTCGACCGTATGGACCTGCCGGACCCGGAGACACTGCTCGCCGACCCGGCGGGGGCGGAGCTGCCCGAGCGCGGGGATCTCCGCCAGGCCGTGCTCGACGGCGTTGTCCAGGCCGTACGCACCCGGCCCGACAAGGCGCGCTGGGACGCCGCCTGGGCGCTGCTGGTCAGTGCGTTGGACACCGGCGCCCCGGATCTCGTTGTTGTGCCGGCGACCACGCTCGCGTCCCTGCGGCAGCAGGACTGGGACGTACCGGCGGCGATCGAGCGGCTGGCCGGAGCGGTGTCGATGTCACGGCGCGCGGACCGGGTGGCGGCGCGGGTCGGGGCCGGCGTGAAGGGGCAGCGATGAGCGGCGAGGGAGGCGGGGGTCGGAGGGGTACGTCTTCGACGGTCACGGCGGAGGCCGCGCCCGGGCCGGACCCCTCGGACCCGGGCGGCACTCGGCCCACCGGCGCGCTGGATCTCGAGAAGCTCTACGCGGCACGGCTGCACGCCGCCCGTATGCGGCCGTATCTGGCCACCGCGCTGTTCGCCCTGCACGTGGTGGAGTCGCAGCGGGTGCCGACGATGGGCGTGGACCGGTACTGGCGTTGCTATGTCTCTGCGGCGTACGTCGACCGGTTGCCGGTGGAGGAACTGGCCGGCGTCTGGGTCCACGAGGTGTCGCACCTGCTGCGCGACCACCACGGGCGCAGTGACCGCTACGCCCGCCAGCACGGGCTGACCGGGCCGGCCGAGCGGCTGCGGATGAACATCGCCGCGGATCTGGAGATCAACGACGACATCTTCGGTGAGGGGCTGACCCATCCCGAGGACGTGGTCGTGCCGGAGACGCTGGCGCTGAACGCCGGTGAGCTGATGGAGGACTACCTCCGTCAGTTCCGGCTCGGTCCGCGGACGCAGGGCATGGCCTGGCTCGACTGCGGCAGCGGTGCGGACGGGCTCGACCGTGAGTGGGAGCTCGGGCCCGACGGGGCGCACGGCCTCAGTGCGCAGGAGCGGGACGCGGTGCGGTTCCGGGTCGCGCAGGGCCTCAAGGGGCGGCCGGGCGACGCCCCTCGGGGGTGGAAGCGATGGGCCGAGGAGGCGTTCCAACCGCCGCAGCCGTGGCGCGAGTTGCTCGGTGCGGCGGTCCGGGCGGCCACTTCGGGCAGCGCCGCCGGGGACGACTACTCGTACGGCCGGCCGGCCCGGCGTTCGGCGGGGCTGCCGGGGGTGGTGCTGCCGAGTCTTCGGCGTATGCCGCCCCGGGTGTGCGTCATCATCGACACCTCGGGGTCGGTCAGTGACGCGGAACTCGGCAGCGCGCTGCGTGAGGTCACCGAGATCTCCCGTGCCGTGGGCGGGCGCCGCGACCTGGTCAGTGTGCTGCCGTGCGACGCGTCTGCCGACATCGCGCAGTCACTGTGCCGGGCGGAGGGGATCACGCTGTACGGCGGCGGGGGTACGGATCTGCGCGCGGGCTTCGCGAGGGCGCTGAGGGCGCGGCCCCGCCCGGACGTCGTTGTGGTGCTGACCGACGGACAGACGCCCTGGCCGAGTGCCCGGCCTTCGTGCCGGACGGTGGTCGGGCTGTTTCCCCGGGGCGGGTCCTCCGTCGACGAGGACGATCCCGAATACGTGCCGGACCTGCCACCGGCGTGGGCCCGGGTGGTGGAGATCGGATAGCGGGTGGTGGAGATCGGACAGGGGGTTGGTGAGGGGCATTGTCGCGCCCCTCACCAACCCCCTGACGCCCCGGTTCAGACCGTCTCGCTCACCCGCTCGCGGGTCGCCGGCCGGCGTGCCGCGGTGCGCAGCCTGCGGCCCCGGCGGGTCAGTCCCCACGGCTTGAGGATCGAGATCACCGTCATGAACAGGTAGGCCGAGAGCGAGACGATCGGCCCCATCATGAGGTCGGTGGTGTCCGCCAGGCCCTCTCCGGCCGCGACGGTCCTGACCGCCTCGTTCACCCCGGGGCGCAGGGCGAAGGCCGTGGCGGCCGCGGTGGCCAGGGTCAGCCAGAACTTCGTGTAGACCCAGCGGTGCCGTGCCAGTCCCCACTGGGTGCCCAGGGAGAGCAGCAGGCCGCTGAGGAGCGTGAGGAACGCGACCGGGAGCAGGAGCCAGTCCGCGAAGAGCTTCATGGCCCGGACGGAGGCCTCCACCGTCACCGCGGACCCGGTGGTGGCCGCGGCGACGGCCAGTGCGAGCAGCCCGAGCGTGAGCCCGAGCCAGCCCGCGGAGGCGGCTACATGGACGACGAGTGAGGCCCGGCGTGCGGGGCGGCTGAGTTTCACGTGCACCACCGTGCCCGGCGGCGGGGGTGCGGGTCGTCTGACAGCGGGAGTAAGTGGGCGTACTTGCGTCGGAGTACGGAGCGGCGCCCGGGGGTCTCCCCGGGCCTTGGCCACCGCTCACTCGTCCGTTCCGCGACCCGGGCCTGGGAGTGGGGCCTCTGTGCTCCTATGATGCTTGCGTGTTCAAGGGGCGGGGCGGCTCAGTCCGCAGGAGCGAGGGGCCGGGCATCGCGCCGATACCGGCCCGGGCGGCACGGCGCCGTACCGGATCCGTGGTGCTGAGCCTGCTGGTGGCGCTGGCCACGTTCCTGGGTGTGGCGTGTCTGTGCGCCCACGGTACTGCCCCGCAGTCCGAGTCCGTCGCCGTCACCTACGTCGACATCGACCGGCCGGACGGGCACAGGAGCGAGCGCGCCTGTCTCTCCCCCGGACACCAGCAGTGCGGCGCGAAACTGGCCGTGGACACTCCGGCGACGGCTCCCGCCCCGCACCCCCATCCGCTGGGGCTGCCCGCCCGGGTGGACGCCCGGCCGGCCCCGGCACTGACCGACGTGTCCCGGTACACGGCGCCGCCCCGCGCCCCCGATCTGCATGTCCTTCAGGTGCTGCGGACCTAGACCGGATGCCTTTCCCCACCGATTCACCGGCATCCGTCAATTTCCGCCGCACACAAAGGACTTCATCATGGCCACCACCAGTTCCAAGGGTTCCGGGCCGGGCAAGGGCAAGCAGGGCGGCAAGGCCAAGGCCGAGTCGCGGCGCGCCCGAATAGAGGAGCAGCGCCGCGCCGAGAAGGCGCGCGAACGCCGTGGCCGGATCATCACCATCGCCGCGTCGGCCGCGATCCTGGTCGCCATCGCCGGCGGCGGCTGGTACCTGCTCGACGCGGCCAACGAGGAGGAGCAGCAGCAGGCCGCTCCGGTCTCCGGCGAGAAGACGTGGAAGGACCTGAGCCAGAACCACGTCGAGAACAAGGTCGACTACCCGATGGCGCCGCCCGTCGGCGGTGACCACGCCGCCGTCTGGCAGAACTGCAACGGCGACGTCTACACGGAGCCGATCCAGAACGAGAACGCGGTGCACTCCCTGGAGCACGGGGCGGTCTGGGTCGCGTACAACGAGAAGGCCGCCGACGCGGACGTGGAGACGCTCGCGGCGAAGGTGGAGCAGACGCCGTACTCGCTGATGAGCCCGTACAACGACGCGTCCTCGCCGATCACGCTGTCCGCCTGGGGTCATCAGCTGAAGGTGACGAAGGCGTCCGACCCGAGGGTCGACGAGTTCTTCGAGAAGTACGTCCAGGGCAGCCAGACCCCGGAGCCCGGGGCGGCCTGCACGGGCGGCAAGGCGTAACGGTGCGGTCGTCGGCACGGCGGGCCCGCCCGGCAGACGGCTGAAGGCGCTGACGGCCGGACGGCACCACCGCCGGCCGTCAGGGTCGTACGGCGGTCCCCACGATGTGCCGCACTCTCGGCGCGAGTGACGAGGGTGCGAATTCGAACCGCTCGATCCGGGTGACGGTGTAACCGGCGGCGCGCAGGGCGGCTTCGGTGTCGCGGTTGGGCCGGCACCCGCCGGCGGCCCGCCGCCACAGCGGGGTGATCGCGTCCTCCAGCAGGCCCAGCCAGGGTCGCGGTGAGCGCACGTGCTCGTAGAAGCGGAGTTCGCCGCCGGGGCGCAGGACGCGGGCGATCTCCGCGAGTGCGGCGGGCACGTCGGTGACGGAGCAGAGCACGAGCGAGACCACGGCGGCGTCGAACTCGCCGTCCTCGACGGGCAGTTCGGCCGCCTCACCCGGCAGGACCGTGACGGGTACCGGGGCCGTCGCGGCGGTGTGTTCGGCGGCGGCGCGCAGGGTGTCGTCGGGTTCGACGGCGACCACCTCGCCGACGGCGTCCGGATAGTGCCCGAAGTTGCGGCCCTGCCCGGCGCCGACCTCCAGGACCTGCCCGCTCAGTCCGGCGAGCAGCCGTTCACGGTGGTCCGCGCCGCCACGCCGGTCGGTCTCGGCGGCGATCCGCAGATACTGGCGGGCGAAGCGCGGGTGTTGCAGTTGATCACGGCCTGCGGGGGTCATCCGTCCTCCTTCACGGCGGTCTCCACGGCCGTCAGCGGTGGTCGTTCTCCTTCAACTCGGTGACCCACGCACGCCGTTCGGCGATCTTTCCGTCGCGCATGACGAACACCTCGGCCATCGACATGCGCATCTCCTCACCGCTCTCCCGGGTCGCCGACCCGGTCAGTTCCGCCATGACGACATCGCCCTGCTCGACCATCCGGACGACTTCGAGGCGCGGCGGGCCGACGAACCCCGGTCCCTCGATCGCCGCGTCGTAGGCCTCCTTGCCCTTCAGCCGGAAGAACCCGAAGACGGTCCATTCGATGTCGTCGGTCAGGCAGGACAGGATCTGCGTGTGGTCGCTGCGGCGGAAGCCGTCCAGGTAGGTCTCGATCGTGTTGGTGTTCGTCGACATGGCACCACTCCCTCGATTCGAACGTACAGACGAATATTATAGGCGTCCCCAGGTACAACCTCCCGCCGCTTCGGTGGTCTTACTTCCCGGGGTGCACATGACGACAGAAGACCAGGTTGCCTTCTTCCTGAAGGAGCTGGACACGGGCGACACCGGGCGCCGGGCGGCCGCGGCCAAGGGGCTGGGCACACTCGGCTCCGCCGAACACTCCGAGGCACTCGTGCGGGCGGCGGCCGACCCCGCGCCCGAGGTGCGGGAGGGCGCGGCGAAGGGCCTGGGGAGGCTGTGGATCCCTGTCTCCGAGGCCGGGGAGCAGGCGCTGCTCGCGCTGATGAACGACGACGATCCGCGGGTGCGCAGACAGGCTTCCGTGGCGTCGCTCCGGCTCGAACTACGGGGCGACGAGGTCGCGGACGCGTACGGGCGGCTGCTCGGCGACCCGGACCACCACATACGGATCAATGCCCTGGAAGGCTTGCGGACGCTGGGTTCGCCCGGTGACGCGGCGGCGCTCGTCCGACTGCTCGGCGACCCCGTGTACCAGATCGTGGGCCTGGCCCGGACCCTCATCGACGAGGTCCCGGACAACCCCGACATCAAGGCGGAGGCGGTCCGCGCGGCCGAGTTCGGCGCGGACGCCGTCCGAGCCCAGGTAGTGACCATGCTGCCGGACCACGACGCCGACCAGCTGTTGCCGTCACTCCTCGTCGACCTGCGGAGCAATCCGCTGCCCGAGACGCGCATCGCCGTGGCGCACCGGTTGAGGCGCCTGGACCGCGCCGAGACGTGGGACGCCCTGTTCGCGGCTCTGGAGACGGAGCAGCATCCGGAAGTGGCGGCACAACTGCTGTGGGCACTTGGTTCCACGGGGGACGAACGACTGAAGAGCCGGGCGGAGCACTGGCTGAGCGACGACCATGCCGGGCCCGCGGCCGCCCACGCGCTCGGGTCCATGGGCGGCGCGGCAGCGGCAGCGCTCCTGCGCCCCATCGTCACCGACCCCACCGCGTCCGACCACATGCGCTCGACCGCGGCAAAGGCCTACGGCGAAACGCTGAGCCGGGACGCCGTGGGGCTGCTGCTCCCCCTCCTGGACCACACCGAGGCCGAGGTGCGCAAAGGCGCCGTGCAGGGTCTGGAGGCCCTGGTGAAGAGTGGACTCCAGCCCTGGGAGCGCGGGGCTGTGGCCCAGGCGCTGGTGGCCAACCTCGCGACGGACAAGGACGTCGGCTGGTCGACGCACGCCGCGCTGTGGAGCCTGGTGGAGGCACTGCCCGGCGTACGCCAGGTGGTGGACGAGCACCCCGACGTGTTTGTCCTGCTCGTCGCGTTGAGGCTCCTCGACCCGCACAACGTGACCGACGACGACACCCCGCACGATCTCGCCCGCTTCGTCCGGTCCATGGACCACCCGGACTCACGCATCCGCAATTCCGCCACGAAGGGGCTCGCCCACTGGCTGGAGGTGACGGGCACGCTCCCGCCGGACGAGGACGGACTGCGTGAGCGGCTCGCCGCCCTGAGCTCGGACGAGGTCTACTACGTCCGCAACGCCGCGGCCGAAGCCCTCCAGGCCCTCGACGGTCTCCGGATTCGCTGACGGGGCAGCGGCGACGACGGAAGAACGCCGCACACCGCCCCGTCGTCGCCGTCAGCCCAGCACCAGTTCCGGCTCGTACATCTCCAGCCACAGCGCCAGATCGAGCGTCCGTTCCAGCCCGCGTCGCTCCGCCTGCGTGCTGATCGGCTCGTCGCGATGGGCGAGTCGGCGCACCCGGTCGCGGTCGACGAGGTCGAAGACCTGGTGGGAGGGGCGGCTGAGCAGGTCCTTGGCGTGGAGTTGCAGCGCGGCCGCGTACTTGGGGTCCTGGGTGGAGGGATAGGGGCTCTTGACGCGGTCGTAGACGGACTTGGGGAGGAGGTCCGCGGTGGCCTCCCGCAGCAGGCTCTTCTCGCGCCCGTCGAAGGACTTGAGGGACCAGGGCGCGTTGTAGACGTACTCGACGAGCCGGTGGTCGCAGAACGGGACGCGGACCTCCAGGCCGACGGCCATGCTCGCGCGGTCCTTGCGGTCGAGCAGGATACGCACGAAGCGGGTCAGGTGCAGATGGCAGATCTGCCGCATGCGGTACTCGAAGTCGCTCTCGCCGTCGAGCCGTTGGATCGCGGACACGGCGGAGTGGTAGCCGTCGGCGATGTAGGCGCGCAGGTTCAGGGCCGTGGCGAGGTCGGGGCGCAGTACGTCGGTGTCGCGGCCGAAGTGCCGGTCGAAGCGGACCAGCCAGGGGAACGTGTCGGCGCTGCGCGCGTCCGCGTCGAAGAACTGGAGGTAGCCGCCGAAGACCTCGTCCGCGGACTCCCCGGACAGGGCGACCGTGGAGTGGTCCCGGATCGCACGGAAGAGGAGGTAGAGGGAGGCGTCCATGTCGCCGAAGCCGGCGGGCAGGTCGCGGGCCCGGATCACCTTCGCGCGGACGTCCGGGTCGGCGAGCGCCTGGGCGTCGAGCACGATGTCCTGGTGCTGGGTGTGCGCGGTGCGGGCGACGTCGTGCACATAGGGGATGTCGGGGGTGGAGCGGAGTTCGTCGGCGACGAAGTTGTCGGTCTGGCCGACGAAGTCGACGGCGAAACTGCGGACCTTCTCGCCGTGTTCGCCGAGTTGGCGTGAGGCCAGCGCGGTCATGGCGGAGGAGTCGAGGCCACCGGAGAGCAGGGTGCAGCGGGGCACGTCGGCGACGAGCTGGCGGCGGACGATGTCGTCGAGCAGGTCGCGTACGGTGCCGATGGTGGCGGCCCGGTCGTCGGTGTGCGGCCGTGTCTCCAGCTCCCAGTAGGCGCGGCGGCGCAGGCCCGTGCGGTCGACGGTGACGACGGTGCCGGGCTCGACCTCGCGCATGCCGTCCCACACGGCGTGCCCCGGCGTCTTGATCATGGTGAACAGCTCGCGCAGTCCGTCGAGTTGAACGCGGGCGCGGGCCAGCGGGTTGGCGAGGATCGCCTTGGGTTCGGAGCCGAACAGGACGCCGTCGGCGGTCTGGTAGTAGTAGAAGGGCTTGATGCCCATCCGGTCGCGGACCATCACCAGCCGGTCGCGTCGGCCGTCCCAGACGGCGAACGCGTACATGCCGTTGAGCCGCTCGGGCAGGGCGTCACCCCATTCGAGGTAGCCGCGCAGCACGACCTCGGTGTCGGAGTCGGTGGTGAACCGGTGCCCCCGGTCGCCGAGTTCGCGGCGGAGTTCGGTGAAGTTGTACGTCTCCCCCGAGTACACAAGAGCAACCGTGCCGTCGGGGGTCTCGGCGGTCATGGGCTGCCGGCCGCCGGGCAGGTCGATGATGGCGAGCCGCCGGTGTCCGAGGGCGGCGGGACCCTCGGACCAGACACCGCGGTCGTCCGGGCCACGGCAGGCCATGGTCTCCGTCATCGCATCCAATGTCGCGCGCTCGGTCCGCAGATCCCGGTCGAAGGAGACCCAGCCCGTGATGCCGCACATGTGCAACCTCCCGCTCGCGGTTCCTCGGCACCACAGCACTGACCTGCGCCTTCAAAGACACGCCCGAGTGAGCCCAAGGAACCAGTTGTATCAGGCATCTATATTTCGAGCGTGCTCCTCACCGCCGGGCGGGTCAACACGGACGTAACATCGCCGGCGCGTCCACCCCGGCGATTTCAGCCGCGTTTTGCGTGCGGAACAGCCGACGGGCCCGGGAATCCGGGTCTGCGGCGTTGATAACCAGCCACGGGCAAAGGTTTGCTCAACATCACGAACGCGATGCGTACCTACACGATGCGTTCACGCATGCGATCCGTTCGAGGAGGGGCCCTGTGCGAAGGGTCCGTCCGCGGCGAACGCCAGCGCGGCGAAGCGTTCGCCCATCCGCCGGTGGGTGGGAGCGTCCGGGTGGAGCGCGTCGGGCAGCGGGAACCCGGCGGTGTCGGACTCGCCGTAGAGATCCCGGCCGTCGAAGTAGTGCAGATGGGGATCGGCGGCCGAGCGCTGTTCCACGATCCGGGCCAGCTCGTCCCGGATCACACTCAGGGTCAGCTTTCCCATCACCACCTCGGCCGGGTCCCCCGCCGCCACAAAGCGCATCCTTCCCTCACTGACGGAGGTGAAGTCGGGAGCACTGGGACCGGGAGTCGTCTCGTGCATGGGGCACAGGATGGGCGACATCACCAGGAGGGGCGCCGTGGGGTGACCCTCGCGGATGGTGTCCAGGAAACCGTGCACGGCCGGGGTGAAGGCCCGTATCCGCATCGCATCGGCGTTGACCAGATTGATACCGATCTTGACGCTGATCAGGTCGGCGGGGGTGTCCCGCATGACGCGGGCGGTGAACGGGTCGAGCAGGGCGCTGCCGCCGAAGCCGAGGTTGACGAGTTCCACACCGCCCAGCGAGGCCGCGAGGGCGGGCCAGGTCGTGGTGGGGCTCGCCGCGTCGGAACCGTGGCTGATCGAACTGCCGTGATGCAGCCACACCTTGCGCCCACGGTCCGGCACGGGTGCCACGGGGGCGTTGGTGCGCAGCGCGATCAGCTCGGTGAGCTCCTGGTGCGGCAGCCAGATCTCGACGTCCTTCTCACCGTCCGGCAGTTCGCCGAACCGTACGGTGCCGGGCGGACCGGGCTCGATCCGGGCCGAGCCGCTGGTCATGTCGATGGTGAGGACGTTGCCTCCGGTCGCGTGCTCCTGCGCGGTCAGCCGGCCGTCGACGAGGAGGTCGTAGAAGCCGTCCGGGCGGGGCGGGGCGCCGACGTAGACGCGCTTGGTCGGCAGTGTGTCCAGTTCCACGGCGGTGGCCGCGGTACGGAAGACCAGGCGTACGCCGGAGGGTTGGGCCTCGGCCATGGCGACCTGTCCGTCCGGGCTCTGCGCCCGGGCCGAGGCGGGCAGCCGGTGCGGCAGCACACCGTGCACGGTCTCCTCGAGTTCGAGCGCGCCGCGCAGGATGTCGGCGGTGATGGGGGTGGTGGTCCAGGTGGGGTGTGCGTCCATGGGGTGGGTGCCTCGCTCGGGACGGGGTGTTGGGGTACGGCAGGCTGCCAACAGTGCGCTTCGGCGCTGCCGCTAGGACTCGGGCCAGTTCCGCAGGAGGCTGTCGAGGGCGTCGATGATCCGTTCCCAGCTCACCTGTGAGTCGGGGGCGCTGTGGCTGAAGCCGCCCGCCAGTTCCAGACTGACGTAGCCGTGGAAGACGCTGCCCAGCAGCCGGACGGCGTGTGTCTGGTCCGGTCCGGTGAGGTCGTAGCCGCGCAGGATCGCCCGGGTCATCTGCGAGTGCCGGCCGCCCGCGCTGACGGCCGCCGCCTCGGGGCTGAGCCGCAGCCGGGTCGCGTCGTAGCGGCCGGGGTGTGCGCGGGCGTAGTCGCGGTAGACGTCGGCGAAGGCGGCGAGCGCGTCCTTGCCGGCCCGGCCCGCGAGGGCCGCCGAAGCGCGGTCGGCCAGCTCCTCCAGGGCGAAGAGGGCGATCTTCGTTCTGAGGTCCTGGGAGTTCTTCAGGTGCGAGTACAGGCTGGCGACCTTGACGTCGAACTGTCTGGCCAGCGCCGACAGCGTCACCTGGTCGAAGCCCACCTCGTCGGCCAGCTCCGCCCCGGCCTGTGTCAGCCGCTCGACGGTGAGCCCTGCGCGTGCCACTGCTTCTCCTCCCGGAAACCGATGAACATTATGCACATGCCTAATAGCTTTAGGCAAAAGCCAATGTGTTCCTGGTTCAGGAGTTACCCGTCCCGCTTCTTCAACGCCTCGACTCTCGCCGTCGCCGTCCGTGCCCGCCGTCCGGCCTCCCGGACCTGCCGGTCGGCCTCGCGCACCCGCTCACGGGCCCGGCGCTCGGCCGCACGGGCCGTACGGTGCGCCTCTTCGGTACTCAGCAGCTCGGCCGCCAGCGCCTTGATCCGCCGTTGCAGCCCCTCGGCATGCTCCTTGGCATCGGCGGCCTCCTGACCTGCCGTCTTCGCCGCCGTCTCGGCATCGCGCAGCTCGCGCCCGGCGTCCTCGGCGTCCTGCCGAGCCCGCGCCTGTCGGTCGCGCCGCTTCTCCTCGGCAGCCCGCAGCAGCCGGCCACCACGCCCGTCCCTGTCCCTGTCCCCGTCCCCGTCCCCGGACGAGCCGCCCTTGCGCGGAGTCGGCCCGGACCGCGCGGGAGCAGACGCCGAGGCCGTACGGGCCGAAGCGGATGCCGATGCCGGACGTGCTGGAGCGGACGCCGAGGCCGGGCGCGCCGGAGCAGGTTCCTGAGGGGGCGCCGACGCCGTACGTCGTACGGCCCCCTCGTCGACGGCCGGGAAGCCGACGGCCGCGTCGAGGGGCTTGGTGAGCCGACCGACCGACCATTCCTCGGCGGCCCGTGCGTCGGCGAGGACGGCCCGCAGGGTGGCTTCGACCTCCTGCCGGGCCGTCTCACTGATCGGGTGGCCCTGCTCGGCGGCGAACTGTCCGGCCTGCCGGGACAGGGCGCCGACCAGGGCCCGCCGGCCACCGGTCAGTTCGCGCAGCCGCTCGCGGTCCAGGTCCTGGTAGGCCCGGCGCAGGCTCTCCCCCAGCCGGAGCAGCGCCTCGACCTCCTCGGGCGACCGGCGGACCAGGAGATTGCCGGCCCAGGCCGACCGGCTCGGCCGGCGCAGCCCGGCGATCCGCTGCGCCAGGTCGCGGTCACCGGCCTTGCGGGCCGCCGCCGCGTGCGCGTCCCGGGCCGCGGTGAACTCCTCCGGCCGCAGCCCGTACAGCTCGTCCGCCACGGTGTCGAAGTCCACGAGTCCCTCCGGCTCCGGATGTGGAGGCTCGTACCGGTCCCCTCAGAATGCCGCGCGGGACGCGAGGACGCGCGCCGGGGACGCACCGGTCGGTCGGTGCAGGCTCCCCCCGTGCGCCGATGACGTGCTGAGACGTGACGGTGGAGCAGCCCGACGTCCTGCTCCCTCCAGGCGGACTCACTCAGCCTTCGCCGGGGGCCTGAGGAGCGCGTCGAACGACGGGGCGGAGTGCAGCCGCTCGGCGACCATGTTGATGTGGTGGCCGACCCGTTCGATGGCCGTGTCGAAATACGTCGCGCTCTCCGGAGTACGGCACAGCGTGAAAACCTGGTCCTTCGCCGTCTGCTTGAGTCGGACGGCGTCGTCGGCCAGCCGGAGCATCACCGACGGAAGCCGTGGATGGTTCAGCGCGAAGGTTCTGAGTTCCTCCGGCGTCATCTCGGCGGGAGAGATCTCGGAGGGGTGTGTGGCCAGCAGCTCCAGGAGGACCCGGTTCTTCAGCCCCTTGAAGTCGGAGAAGCTGTTCGCGCCGCCGTAGCGGGGAAGGAAGTCGACCAGGTCGTTGAGGAGTTGGCCGGCCACTCCCATGACATGCATGCTCTCGTCGAGCAGGGCACGTTCCTTATCCGGCACGTCGAGTGCCAAGGCCGCCGCGTTCACCGGTAGTTGGAGCAGTGTCGAGGTCTTGAGCGCGGCCACCGACTTCCAGAAGTCGATGCGCGACTCGCCGGACGCCTTCGCCAGGTTCCGCTTGATCTCCGGCAGTCGCGTCGACATGTCGAGTGCCTGGCCGGTGAATCCGTTGCGGGCCGCGCCGATCATGTAGTGGGCGGCTTCGGAGTGTTCTACGTGCTGGAACGCGGTCGTCATCATCCAGCAGGCGGTGTTGAGGGCGAGTGGAACGCCGTGGGTGATGTGCAGTGCGGGCCTGCCGAACCGTATGTCGCTGCCGTCCTGGACGTCGTCGATGATGACGGCGGCCTTCATCAGCAGGCGTGCCGACGCGGCCACCCGGCGGACGGTGGCGAAGTCCGCGCCCGTCTCGTCGCTCGGGTCGAAGCCGCGGTAGTTGCGGTACGCCCAGTACACCGTGGAGGGCCGCACGCCGTCGGCCGGCGGACCGGACCGGGCGGGCCCCGCGGCGTCGGCGGTCCCCGCGCTGCCGGGCCGAGGTTCGAGGAACCGGGCGTGGTCGATCGCGAACGCGTCGGCGTTGGGAGCCTGGAGCGCCAGCCGCAGCGCGTCCTCCAGCACGGGGTTCGCCGGATCGAAGCCCGGGACCCCGGGGTCGACGACCGTGCCGGCGGCGACCCGCAGGAGCTGTTCGAGGTCCGCCGAGAGCAGTCCGGAGTCGGATCGGATGACGGCGTCGACATCGCGTGCAGGGGTCGAAGCCCTCATTTCCGCCACTGACCCATCAGCACCTCACCTGTTTCACACCGCCGCGGAAAAAGGGAAATCTGGAGCAACAGATGTACGTGGTATATGAGTTGACGCTTTAGCGAGCTGATCGCGGCACACAGTACTACCGGGCCGGATCACGGAACAGAGGAGTCGGCCCGCAGGGGCACAGAAAAGGGCCTCCCCCGCCGGTCGGCAGGGGGAGGCCCTTCGGTGGTGCCGTCAGCCGGCCACCGGCGCGGGATAGGTCGGGTACTCGACGCCCGAGACGTGCTGGACGACGCGGACGACCTGGCAGGAGTAGCCGAACTCGTTGTCGTACCAGAGGTAGAGGATCGCGTTGTCGCCCTCGACCTTGAGGGCGCCCGCGTCCACGACCGAGGCGTGCCGTGAGCCGATGAAGTCGCTGGAGACCGCGTCGGGGGCGCTGATGAAGTCGATCTGGCGCTTGAGCGGCGAGGTCAGCGAGACCTCGCGCAGGTGGTCGAGGACGTCCTCGCGGCTGGTCTCGGTGGCCAGCTGGAGATTGAGGATGGCGATCGACACGTCCGGGACCGGAACACGGATCGAGCTGCCGGTGATCCTCGCCTTGAGGTCGGGCAGCGCCTTGGCGACGGCCGAGGCCGCGCCCGTCTCGGTGATGACCATGTTGAGCGGCGCCGAGCGGCCACGCCGCTCCGACTTGTGGTAATTGTCCAGCAGGTTCTGGTCGTTGGTGAACGAGTGGACGGTCTCCACGTGCCCGCGCAGCACCCCGTACTCGTCGTCCATCGCCTTCAGCGGCGGCACGATCGCGTTGGTGGTGCAGGACGCGCAGGACAGGATCCGCTCGTCCGGCTTGATCATGTCGTGGTTGACGCCGTGCACGATGTTCGGGACGTCGCCCTTGCCGGGGGCGGTGAGGACGACCTTGTCGATCCCCGGGCGCAGGTGCTGCGAGAGGCCCTCCCGGTCGCGCCACTTGCCGGTGTTGTCGATGAGGATGGCGTCCCTGATGCCGTACTCCGTGTAGTCCACGGCGGACGGGTCGTCGGCGTAGATGACCTTGATCTCGTTGCCGTTGGCGACGATCGTGCTGTTCGCCTCGTCGACGGTGATCGTGCCGTTGAACTGTCCGTGGATGGAGTCGCGGCGCAGCAGCGAGGCCCGCTTGACGATGTCCTGGCCGCCGCTGTCGCGCACCACGATGGCCCGCAGCCGCAGACCGTTGCCGGAGCCGGTCTTCTCGATGAGCAGCCGGGCGACGAGCCGGCCGATCCGGCCGAAGCCGTAGAGCACGACATCGCGCGGCTCACGGCTCTCGATCTTGTTGGCGCCGGTGGCACCGGCGACCGCCTCGGCGGTGAACTCGGCGACCGACAGGCCCCGGTCGTCGGCCCGGTGGGTCGCGGCGAGCATTCCAAGGTCGATCTGGGACGGACCGAGGTCGAGCGTCGTGAGCGCCTGGAGGAACGGGAGGGTCTCGGTGACCGAGAGTTCCGCGCCGGCTATCTGGCGGGCGAACCGGTGGGTCTTGAGGATGCTGACCACCGACTTGTTCACCAGGGAGCGGCTGTGCAGCAGGACGGTCACGTCCTGCTCGCGGTGCAGCTTCCCGATGATCGGGATCATCGACTCCGCGATCTCCTCACGGTTCTTCCAGTTGGTGAACGAGTCGTCATTGACAGTCACAGGCATATCTTTCGAGCTAGGAGGCGCTCATATGCTAACCGGCGACCGTTTCTGAGCGGACGGAGGGTTGGTTTTTCCGGATTTGTCACGAGTCCAGCTCTCCGTGGACGATCTCCCCGCCCACATACGTGGCCTCCACCCGCAGCCCGCCGAGTTCCGCCGGGTCCACGTCGTAGGGAATCCGGTCGAGGACGGTCAGGTCGGCCAGCGCGCCGGGGCGCAGCACGCCGGTGTCGTCGAGGCCGTTCACATGGGCGGAGCCCGCCGTGTACGCGGTGAGCGCGGTCGTCAGGTCGAGGCGCTGGTCCGGCAGGAAGGGCGGTGCGCCGGCGCCGGGCAGGACTCGGTTGACCGCCACGTGGATGCCCTGGAGCGGATCGGCGGAGCTGACCGGCCAGTCGCTGCCCGCGGCGAGCCGGGCGCCGGCGCGGTGCAGGTCCCCGAACGGGTACTGGCGGGCGGCGAGTCCGTCGCCGAGGAACGGCGTGGTGAGTTCGTCCAGTTGCGGCTCGTGGGCCGCCCACAGGGGTTGCAGGTTGGCGACCGCGTCGAGCGCGGCGAAGCGCGGTACGTCGTCGGGGTGGACGACCTGGAGATGGGCGAGGTGGTGCCGGTTGCCGCGGGGGCCGTTGGCGGTGCGGGCGGCGGCCAGGGCGTCCAGTGCCTCACGCACCGCCCGGTCGCCGAGGGCGTGGAAGTGGACCTGGAAGCCGAGGGAGTCGAGCTCGGTGACGTATGCCGCCAGTTCGCGCGGATCGACGAAGCTGACACCGGAGTTGGTGGTGGCGCAGCCGCACGCGTCCTTGTACGGGGCGGTCATCGCGGCGGTGTGGTTCTCGGCGATTCCGTCCTGCATGATCTTGACGGTGTCGGCGCGGAAGCGGCCGTGGGCCAGGCTCTTGCGGCGCTGGACCAGGTCGGGGATCTGCTCGGCGCCCGCCTCGCGGTCCCACCACAGGGCGCCGTCGACACGGGCGGTGAGCAGGCCGCGTTCGGCGGCGGTGCGGTAGGCGCCGGAGACGTCGGGGTGGCCGCCGTACTCCCCCAGCAGTGCGTCCTGCCAGGCGGTGATGCCGTACGAGTGCAGCAGCCGTTGGGCGCGCAGCAGTGCGGTGAGCAGGTCGTCGGCCGTGGGTTCGGGGGTGAGCCGGCCGACGATTGCGATCGCGCCCTCCTGGAGCATGCCCGACGGGGTGCCGTCGGGTTCGCGCTCGATCCGTCCGTCGGCCGGGTCGGGGGTCCGTGCGGTCACGCCGGCCAGGTGCAGGGCGCGGGTGTTGACCCAGGCGCCGTGGTGGTCGCGGTTCAGCAGCAGGGCCGGGCGGTCGGGGACCAGTTCGTCGAGCAGCTGCCGGGTGGGCACACCGCCGGGGAAGCTCTCCATCGACCAGCCGCCACCGGTGATCCACCCGCCGTCGAACGCGGCGGCGTACGCGGTGATCCGGCGGCGGTACTCGCCCAGGTCGGTCGTCCCGGTCAGATCGCAGGCGCCCAGTTCGAGGCCGCCGAACACGGCGTGCACATGGGCGTCCTGGAAGCCCGGCAGCAGGGCCCGTCCGCCCAGGTCCACGACGCGTGTCCGGGGCCCGGCGAGTGCGCGGACCTCGTCGCCGCCGACCGCGACGATCCGGTCCCCCGTCACGGCCACGGTGGTGGCGCGCGGGTGGGACGGGTCGGCCGTGATCACGTGGCCGGAGGTGAGGACGAGGTCTGCCTGGGTCATGGGGTGCTTCCTCCTGAGGTGGGGGCTGCCGGTGGTCGGGGTCCGGCCGTGGAAAGGGTGTGCGGTGCGGGTCGGTCCCGTACGAAGTAGGCCGCTCGGCGCCGGTACTTCGCCCAGTACGCGGCCGGCACCCCGGTGGCCAGGATGACGAGCGGCACGAGGGTCAGGAAGCGGCCGTTGTCCGCGGCGAAGGCGAACTCGTCGGTCGAGGTCCACAGCGTGTAGACCATGTAGCAGCCGAGGCCGAGCAGCGCGAGACCGCTGAGCAGCGGGCCCACGACGGTCACCAGCAGCGCGCGCACACTGTCGCGCGCCTCCGGGGCGAAGGTGAGGGCGCAGGCCAGCGCGGCGAACGCGTAGTACTGCGAGATCAGGATGCCGACCGAGGTGACGGCGCCGACGACGATGTCCTGGAGGCTGCCGAGTCCGGCGGAGAGCACCGCGAGGACGGCGGCGCATGCGGCGATCCGCAGGGTCGACAGGTGCGGGGTGCGGCGGCGCGGGTGCAGGGCCGCCCAGCCGGGGCCGAGCACACCGTCGCGGCTCATGGCTAGTGTCTGGCGGGCGGTGCCGATCAGTACGGACTGCACACAGGCGACGATCGAGCAGAGCAGTACGACGGTGGTGACGCCGCGGCCGAAGCCGCCCGCTGCGAGTTCACCGAGGTAGGGCAGTCCGCGTTCGCCGTTGGCCGCCAACTCCTCCGGTGTCAGGGCGCGTTGGAAGGCCGTGGAGGCGAACAGGAAGAGCGCCGCCACCGCGGCGAGGGACCACAGGCCGGCGCGGGCCGACGTACGGGCGTCGGTGTTCTCCTCGGTCACCGAGAAGGCGGCCTCCCAGCCCCAGTACATGAACACCGCGAGCAGTACTCCGGTCGCCATCACCGACGGCGAGGAGAACACGGCCGGTGAGAACCAGTCCGGGTCGAACGCGGCCGCGTCCCCCGCCACGACGGCCCAGCCGCACACCGCCAGCAGCACGGCGAACTCGGCGACGAGCAGGATGAGTTGGAAGCGGGCGGCCACCTCGACACCGACGATCGCCATCGCGGTGAGACCCGCCAGGACGAGAAGACCTACGGCCAGTGTGGCCGCGACCGGCGGGTCGCCGGGGTTCAGCCCCGCAAGCCGGTGCACACCGAGGGAGTCCAGTGACAGCAGCGTGTACTGGCCGGCCAGCGGGACGGCGTACGACAGGAACAGCACCTGGGTGACCACCGCGCCCCAGCCGATCAGACAGCCGGGCAGCGGTCCGACCGCCCTGCCGACCCACACGTAGGCGGTGCCGCAGTTCGGCTCGCGCCGGTTCAGCCTGGCGTAGGCCAGGGCGATGCCCAGGATCGGCAGCAGGGCGACCAGGAACGCGGCGGGGATCCCCACGCCGACGGCCGCGCCGATGACGCCCAGGCCGATGCCGATGCTGAAGGTCGGGCTGATGTTGGACAGCGAGAGCACCACGCCGTCCCGCACCCCGAGCACCTTGGGCATCGCGCGCGGCTCCGGCGGGGAGCCGGGCGGTGCGGTGCGGGATGCGGTGCGGGGTACGACGGGCGGCGGCTGGGCTGGTCCTGGGGACTGACCGGGCACGGGCTTCTCCTCTGCTCGCGGAAGTGCGGACACAAACGGCCGGCGCGGGCGGTGGCGGCAGCGTGGCAGTTCCCCGACCACGGAGTCAACAGCGTTGACAACGTCATTTACAGAGGGCTCCCCGCAGGTGGGCGCCGCATCGACGCGGCACGGCACAATGGACGCGTCCGACGAGGGGAGCGAAACGGTGGCGGCACGGGCGAACGGACGGGCCGGCGCGGCCGGGGGCGGCAGAACGGTCTCGGGGCGGCCCCGGGCCTCCCTCAGCCCCGAGCGCATCGTCGAGGCCTGTCTGGAACTGCTGGACACCGAGGGCGCCGAGGCGCTCACCTTCCGCCGGATCGGCGCGCACCTGGGCGCGGACCCGACGGCCCTGTACCGGCACTTCCGCAACAAGGACGAGCTGCTGCTGGCCGTCGCCGACAAGCTCCTGGAGGAGAGCCTGGACGGCTACGACCCGTCGGACGACTGGCGTGAGACGCTGCGGGGCCTGTGTGTGCGGGCGCACCAGGTGTATCTGGCGCATCCGCAGGTCGCGGTGCTCACCACCGTGCGCATCACCCGCCGGCCGGCCGAGATGCGGGCGATCGACATGTTCCTCGGTGCCCTCGCCGAGGCGGGTTTCCCGCCCGAGCAGGCGGTCCTGCACTACCGGGCCCTCGTGGACTTCATGCTGGCCTGGTCCTGCATGGACGCCACGTACGCCTCGCTCGACGTCCAGACCCGCACCAAGGACGAGTCCGCCTGGTCGGGCGTCTACGCGGCCGTCCCGGCCGACACCCATCCGCACCTCGCGGCGGCGGCCCCGCACCTGGCGTCGGTGGAGGAGGAGGCCAACTTCCGCTTCGCGCTGGACCTCATGCTGGAGGCGATCGCGGCACGGGCGGACCGGGTCGCGCGGTGAGGGCCCTCGCGGGCCGAGGGCCGTCGCCGCTCAGGCGCCGAGGTGGCGCAGTACCGCGAGCACGCGCCGGTTGGCGTCCTCCGACGGCGGCAGTCCCAGCTTGGCGAAGATCGACGCCACGTGCTTCTCGACCGTGCCTGCGGAGACGACCAGGGTCTGCGCGATGGCCGCGTTCGAGCGGCCCTCCGCCATCAGCGCCAGTACGTCCCGTTCGCGTGCCGTCAGCGCGGCGAGGTCCTCGCGATGGCGGCTCGCACCGGCGAGCTGGGTCACCACCTCCGGGTCGAGCGCGGTGCCGCCGGCCGCGACGCGGGCGAGGGAGTCGGTGAACTCGGCGACGTTGGCGACCCGGTCCTTCAGCAGATAGCCGACGCCCGCCGAGCCGGCCGCGAGCAGCCGGGTGGCGTACTTGGTCTCGATGTACTGCGAGAACAGCAGGACGCCGGTCCCGGGATGGCGCTCACGGATGTCGATCGCGGCCCGCAGGCCCTCGTCGGTGTGGGTCGGCGGCATCCGGATGTCGACCACGGTGACGTCCGGCCGGTGCTCGGCGACGGCCGCCCGCAACGCCTCGGCGTCTCCCACGGCGGCGCACACCTCGTGCCCGCGTTCGGCCAGCATCCGGGCGAGCAGCTCCCGCAGCACGGCGGCGTCCTCGGCGATCACGACCCGCATGGGTGGCATGCTCTCACGGTCCTCGGAGAGGTCGGGCCGGGCCGCTGTGCCCGGGTGGGTTCTCAGGCGCTGGGCGGCAGGGACACGGTCACCGCCGTCGGACCGCCCTCGGGGCTGCTGATGTCCAGGGTGCCGTCGACCGTGCGCACCCGTTGCAGCAGACCGGTGAGACCACTGCCCGGCCCGGGCCGCGCACCGCCGTGGCCGTCGTCGGTGATGCGCAGCCGCAGCGCCCCGTCCTCCTGCGTCACGCACAGCACGACCCGGCGGGCGCCGCTGTGCTTGATGACGTTGGTGAGGAGTTCGGCGGCGCAGAAGTAGGCGAGGGACTCGATGGCCGGCGTGGGCCGCTCGGGCACGTCCACGGCCGTCTCGACGGGCACGGAACTGCGGGCCGCCAACGTGGCCAGGGCCGTGGGCAGACCGTCGTCGAGTACGGGGGGATGGATGCCCCGGGCCAGGTCGCGCAGTTCGGACAGCGCCTCGGTGGCGTTGCGGTGCGCGGAGTCGACCAGCCGGCGCAGTCCGGCCGGGTCGTCGACCGGTGTTCCGTCGGGGCCGAGGCGTTCCTTCGCCATGTCGAGGCTCATGGCGAGGGCGACGAGCCGCACCTGTGCGCCGTCGTGCAGGTCGCGTTCCAGGCGGCGCAGCCGGGCGGCCGAGTCGTCGACGGCGAGGGCACGGGTCTCCTCCAGGTCCCGTACGCGCTCGGCGAGTTCCCCGGGTCCGAGCAGGGCGCGCATCAGCCAGCGGTCCACGGCGACGACCCCGCGGGTGAACCACGGTGCGACCAGCAGGGTGGCGGCCCCGATCGCCGCCGCCACGAACGTGTCCGCCAGGGAGGTGCTGTGCGGGGCGCCGCCACCGACCGGGATCGGACTGAGCGTGGGCGCGCCGGACTCGCCGGCCCCCGGGCGCTGGTGGAAGACGGCCCAGCGCAGTGGTGCGGAGAGATTGACCAGCGCGGTCAGCCACCAGGCGACGGCGTACAGACCGAAGGCGGCCACGGGCAGCTTGACCAGCACGTATACGACAGCGCGCCAGCCGGCCGCGTCCCGCAGCCGGGCGTCGAGCCGCGCGAACGCCCCACCCGTCGGCCGCACCGGCTCCGGCGCCCGCACCCGCTCCCCCAGCAGCCCGGCGGCCAGCCGGCGGTGCGCCGAGGCAAACCCGCGGGCCAGCCGGATCGCGGCGACGACCAGCAGCAGACCGAGCGCGGCACCCACGAGCGAGACCGTCAGCCCGCCACCGAGGGCCAGGAGCACCACCACCAGGACCAGGCCCACCAGCGCGACCGGGAAGGCCGCCAGGCAGTAGGCGGCCTCGGCCCAGGCGCGGACGGTGAACGGCGCCCGCAGCACCGCCCGTACGACCTCCCGGACGGTCGTACGTGCGTGGTGCCGCCCAGCCCCGGTGGCCGCCACCGTCGGCGTCATCGGTGTCGCCGGTGTGTCCCGCATGGTTCCAGTGTCCCGGCTCGCGGCCGGCCCGAAAGCCGGGGCGCACCGCGGGACGCAGGGCGCACCCCGCGGCGCCCTGCGGAAGGGGTCCTTACGCGTCACGCCGCACCAGCAGCCATCCACCCGCCCCGAGGGCGGCGAGCACGTACAGACAGAGCACGGCGAAACCCGTCCACGGGGACAGACAGCCCTCCACCGGCTTGGAGACGGCCAGCGAGTTGGCCGCGATCATCGTGGGGAAGAACTTGGCGACGGCGGTACCGGTCAGTCCGGAGAGCACGGCGGGCAGGACGTAGAGCGCGCCGACCAGGGTGCCGATGGCCGCCGCCGTGTGCCGCAGCACGGCGCCGACCGCGACGCCGAGCAGTCCGACCATGGCGAGGTAGGCGCCCGCCAGGAGCACCCCGCGCAGCACGCCGGGGCCGGTGAGGGAGGGACTGGGCACCGCCGGGTCGAGGGCGAGCCGGCCGGCGAAGAAGGTGGCGAAGGCGACGAGTTCACCAACGGCCAGGGTGAGCAGGCCGAAGACCCCGGCCTTGGCCGCCAGGAGCGTCCGGCGGTTCGGGACGGCGGCGAGGGTGGAGCGGATGGCGCCGGAGGAGTACTCGCCGGTGACGACGAGGACGCCGAGGACACCGATCAGGAGCTGGCCGAGGGCGACACCCGCGAGGACGTTGTTCAGCGGGTCGAAGGTGGCCGCCTTCTCCGCGCTGGGCGGCCTGGTGTTGGCCATGGTGAGGATCCCGATGGCCGGCATGGCGACAACGGCGGCGGCCATCGCCCACCACGTCGAACGCAGGCTGCGCAGCTTGATCCACTCCATACGCGCCGCGTTCGGAAGACCGTGACGACCGGCTGGGAGGCGGGGAAGGGTGGGCGCGGTGGTCATGGATTCCTCCGGGGCCGGGTGCGGTCGGGTGTGGCGAGCCCCTCGGGGGCCATACGTCCATCAGAGGCCGTACGCCCCTCAGAAGCGGTACGTCCCTCAGCGGCGGTACGTCCCTCGGAGGCCGTACGTCCGTCGGGCCCCGTACGTCGATCGGGAGCCGTCCCCCGGTACTGCGCACTGTCGCCGGTGAGGTCGAAGAACGCCTCCTCCAACGACCGTCCGTCCGCGGTCAGTTCGGCGACGCTGGTGTCGGCGAGCAGCCGGCCCCTGCCGATGACGATCAAGTGGTCGGCGGTGAGGGCCATTTCGCCGATGAGGTGGCTCGACAGCAGAACCGTGCGGCCCTCGGCGGCGAGGGACTTCATCAGCGTGCGAATCCAGCGCACACCCTCGGGGTCGAGGCCGTTGACGGGCTCGTCGAAGAGGAGGACGGCCGGGTCGCCGAGCAACGCGGCGGCGATGCCGAGCCGTTGGGACATACCGAGCGAGAAGCCACCGGCCCGCTTGTGCGCCACGTCGGTGAGACCAACGGTGTCCAGCACGGACCGTACACGCGAGCGCGGGATGTCGTTCGCGGCGGCGAGGGCGGCCAGGTGGTTCCCGGCGGTGCGGCCGGGGTGGTGGGTGCGGGCCTCCAGGAGTGCGCCGACGTGCCGCAGCGGCCAGTCGAGTTCGGCGTAGGGCCGGCCGTCGATGCGGGCGGTGCCGGCGTCCGGGCGGTCGAGGCCCATGATCATGCGCATGGTGGTGGACTTCCCGGAGCCGTTGGGGCCGAGGAACCCGGTGACGGCGCCGGGCCGGACCTCGAATCCGAGGCCTTCGACGGCGACGGTGGGCCCGTAGCGTTTGGTCAGTCCGCGGGCTTCGATCATGGCCTGCTCCAGGTGGTTGACCTCATGTCCCCGACGCTACGGAGGCCCGGCACCACCCGGAACGCGGCTTCCCTCCGTCCTGCCTGGGGGTTTTCCCCCAGAGACCCGCTGGGCGGGCCCACGCCCGAGCGCCACGCTCCACCCTGGGCGGGCCTGCGCCCGAGCCGTCACGTTCCACCGCGGGCGGGCCCACGCCGAGCCGCTGTGCCCACCCCACGGGCGGACCCACGCCGAGCCCTCGCACCCCGCCAACCACCCGACGCCCCTGACGTGGGGCTTAGTTCACGCCTTGATTTAACTTCTGCGAGTTCCCTTGACACCTACATGACATCGCCTCAACACTCCCCATCGGGAGAGCGCTCTCCCACCGTCTCCCGCAGCCCCCTTCAGGAGGAGGTCTCCATGTCACGGAGATCGAAAGGCCTGTCAGCAACGCTGATCAGCGGCGCGCTCCTGCTGACCTCGTTCGGCCTCGGCGGCATCGCGATCAGCGCCGGGCCACCCGCACCGCACAGCGCCGCCGCGAAGTCCTTCGCGGCGACCCACTCGGGCCACGCGATGGCCGCGTCCGTGGCCGACTCGCCGGAGGACCCGGACGGCGACGGCTACATCCCCGCCAACCCGCCGGTCACCGGCGTGACGCCGTCCGCGCAGAACCCGCCGCACCGCTACTTCCACGAGTTCCAGGCCAACTGCTCGGTCACCCACACCAGGCCGGACGATCCCATCGTCTACCCGCAGCAGCCGGGCAAGTCCCACGACCACACGTTCATGGGCAACACCTCGACCGACGCGAACAGCACCACCGCCTCGCTGTCGGCCGGTACCACCAGGTGCAAGGCCCCCGGCGACCTCTCCGGCTACTGGATGCCCACGCTCTACAACGGCGACCGGCAGGTCCTGCCCGTCGGCCCGCAGGTCATCTACTACAAGGCCGGCGTCACCGACTACACGAGTGTCCGGCCCTTCCCCAAGGGCCTGCGCTTCGTGGTCGGCAGCCCCACGCAGAGCGCCGAGGAGTTCCGGCGCCACCCCGGCTTCGTCGAGGGCTGGGAGTGCGGTGACAGCTTCTTCAACACCGAGATCCCGGCGTCCTGTCCGAGCCGCCCGGACGTCCAGCTCAACATCCGCTTCCAGGCGCCCAGTTGCTGGGACGGCAGGAGCCTCGACACCCCCGACCACAAGAGCCACATGTCCTACCCGGTGGTCGAGCCCGGCACCAACGACAACATGTGCCCGGCCAGTCACCCCGTGGCACTGCCGATGATCGAGTTCAAGATGGCGTTCCCCGTCAACGGGGACATGTCGCAGGTCCGCCTGTCCAGCGGAACGGGCCACAGCTTCCACTACGACTTCTTCAACGCCTGGGACGACCGCACGCTCAGGGCGCTGGTCGACCACTGTGTCGTCGGCGGGCTTCAGTGCAACGCGCGCGGCTACGACGAGACCCACCCGGAGGCGGGCGCCGCCCTCAACGAGCAGTACCGACTCCCGTGAGGGGCTCACCAGTGACACCCCGCACGGGCGCTCACGTCCGCACCCGGCGTATCGCCGCACCGCTGCTCGCCGGAGTCCTGGCGGCCGGCCTCCTCGCCGCCCTGCCCGCCGCCCGGGCGCACGCCGCGGGCAGCGTCGTCCGGGTCACCGGCGGCCAGGGCGCCTGGCAGCTGACGGTCGACGGGCAGCCGTACCAGGTCAAAGGGCTGACCTGGGGCCCGAGTGCCGCGGACGCCGGGCGGTACATGCCGGACCTCAGGTCCATGGGCGTCAACACGATCCGCACCTGGGGCACCGACGCCGGCAGCAGGCCGCTGTTCGACTCGGCGGCCGCCCACGGCATCAAGGTCGTCGCGGGCTTGTGGCTCCAGCCGGGCGGCGGGCCCGGCAGCGGCGGCTGCGTCGACTACCTGACCGACACCGCCTACAAGAACCAGATGCTCGACGAGTTCCCCAGGTGGGTCCAGACCTACAAGGACCATCCCGGTGTACTCATGTGGGACGTCGGCAACGAGTCGGTCCTCGGGCTCCAGAACTGCTACAGCGGCGACGAGCTGGAGCGCCAGCGCAACGCCTACACCACCTTCGTCAACGACATCACCCGGAGGATCCACGCCGTCGACCCCAACCACCCGGTCACGTCGACCGACGCCTGGGTCGGCGCCTGGCCCTACTACAAGAGGAACGCGCCGGACCTCGACCTGTACGCCGTAAACGCCTACAACGCGGTCTGCGACATCAGGTCCGCCTGGCAGCAAGGGGGTTACACCAAGCCCTACATCGTCACCGAGGCCGGTCCGGCGGGCGAGTGGGAGGTCCCCGACGACGCCAACGGTGTGCCGCTGGAACCCTCCGACCAGGCCAAGGCCGACGGCTACACCCGCGCCTGGAACTGCGTCACCGGGCACACGGGGGTCGCACTCGGGGCCACGATGTTCCACTACGGCACCGAGTACGACTTCGGCGGCATCTGGTTCAACCTGCTGCCCGCGGGCGAGAAGCGGCTGTCGTACTACGCGGTGAAGCGGGCCTACGGCGGTGACACCGGCCGCGACAACACCCCGCCCGTCGTCTCCGACCTGACCGTGGAGGGCGGCGCCGGGCAGGTGCAGGCCGGACGCGAGCTCGTGGTGTCCGTGCGGGCCACCGACCCCGACGGCGACCGGCTCTCGTACGAGGTCCTCGCCAACAGCAACTACGTCGACCAGAGCAAGTACCTGGCCCCGCTGCCCGCCACCGACCTGGGCGGTGGCCGTCTCAGAGTCACCGCGCCCGACCGGCCGGGCGTCTGGAAGATCTACGTCAAGGCGACGGACGGCCGGGGCAACGTCGGTGTGGAGACCCGCTCCATCCGGGTCGTCCCGCCGGTGCCGTCCGGCACCAACGTGGCACGCGGCAGACCCGTCACCGCCTCGTCCTACCAGGCGAGTTACGGCGACTGCCCGTGCCCGGCCGCCAACGCGGTGGACGGCGACCAGGCCACCCGGTGGGCCAGCGACTGGAGCGACCCCCAGTGGCTCCAGGTCGATCTCGGCACCCGCACCACGTTCCGGCACGTCCAGTTGTCCTGGGAGGCCTCGTACGCCAGGGCGTACACCGTCCAGACCTCGGACGACGGCCAGAACTGGCAGACCGTACGCACGGTGACCGACGGCAACGGAGGGATCGACAGCCTGGACATCACCGGCACGGGCCGCTACGTCCGCGTCAACGGCACGGTACGGGGCACCGGTTGGGGGTACTCGCTGTACGAGTTCGGCGTCTACGCCTGACGGACGGGCCTCTCCCGGAGCGTACGGCCCCGCTCCGGGAGAGCGCTCTACTGCCGGATCCCGCAGGTCCGTTAGGGTGCCCGCATGAGCAGACAGGCCCCGACACTGGAGGACGTCGCCCGTGAGGCCGGCGTCTCCCGGGCGACCGTGTCCCGGGTCGTCAACGGCGTGCGCAACGTCGATCCGGAGATACAGGAAGTGGTCCGGCGCGCCATCGAGCGGACCGGTTACGCGCCCAACAGGGCCGCCCGCTCCCTGGTGACCCGGCGGGCCGAGACGGTCGCCCTGGTGGTGTCCGGCGCCGGGGACGTCACGGACGCAGCCCAGAACGCCTTCGCCACCCGGGTGTTCGCGGACCCCTTCTTCGGGCGGGTCGTCGGCGGGATCGTGGGCTTTCTGCGCCCCCGTTCGATGCACCCCGTGCTGATGTTCGCCGAGTCCGCGGAGGCGCGGGAGGAGGTGCTGACGTATCTGCGCCAAGGTCGCGCGGACGGCGCCCTGGTGGTCTCCACCCACTCCGACGACCCGCTGCCCGCCCTGCTCGCCGAGGCCCGTCTGCCCGCCGTCCTCTTCGCCCGCCCCTCCCGCCCGGTCCCGCTCAGCCACGTCGACCTGGCGCACCGGGACGGCGGACGCCTCGCCGCCGAGCATCTCCTCGCCCGCGGCTGCCGCCGGCCCGCCACGATCTGCGGCCCCCTGGACGTGCCGGCGAGCCGGGAACGACTCGCCGGGTTCCGTGACACGCTCGCCCGCCACGGGCACTCGCACGTGCCGGTCGCCGAGGGCGGGTTCACCCTGGCCAGCGGTCTCGCCGCCATGTCGGACCTGCTGGCCCGCCACCCCGGCACGGACGGGGTGTTCGCCGCCAACGACCTCATGGCGCAGGGCGCCTGCCAGATCGTGCGGGACCGCGGGCGCCGGGTGCCCGAGGACGTCGCGGTCGTCGGCTTCGACGACTCCAGCGTCGCCGTGACCTGCCGGCCCCGGCTGACCACGGTCCGCCAGCCGGTCGAGGAGATGGCGACGGAGATGGCCCGCCTGCTCGACGAGCACATCCACGGGCTGCGCACCGAGCCGACGTCGGTCGTCTTCGAGCCGCACCTGGTCGTACGCGACTCCGCCTAGGTCGGACCGGCCTGGTCCAGTGAGTCGAGCCAGTCCACGAGCAGCCGGCTGACCTCGTCCGGCCGTTCCTGCTGCACGAAGTGACCGGCGTCCTCCAGGATGTGCGACCCGGAGAGGCCGGGCAGGGTGACGGGGAACGCCTTCACCGCGTCGGACAGCCAGGCGAGCGAGGCGTCCAGGCCACCGCCGACGAACAGCGACGGCTGGATGACCGGGGCACCGGCGTGGTCGGCCAGGTCCTCCCAGTCGCGGTCCATGTTGCGGTACCGGTTGAGCGCGCCGGTCAGCCCGGTCCGCTCGAACTCCCCGGCGAACACGTCGAGTTCCCGCTCGCCGAGCCAGTCCGGCAGCCGTCCGTCCGGGAACCGGTCGCGCAGGGTCCCGCCCGGCGTGACGAAGTGCGGGTCGGGGGCGCCGGGCGCGGGCATGGTGCCGGCGGACAGGGCGGCGTAGAAACCGGCGAGCCAGCCGCGCACGTCGGGTTCGATCTCCGCCTCGGCCCGGCCCGGGGTCTGGAAGTAGGAGACGTAGAACTCCTCCCCGCCGCCCATGCCTGCGAAGATCTCGCTCGGCCGGGGGCCGCCGGGCGGGGTGTACGGCACGCTGAGCAGTCCGACCGCGCGGAAGACGTCCGGCCGCAGGAGCGCGGAGGTGGCGGCGATGTTCGCGCCCCAGTCGTGCCCGACGATCACGGCGGAGCGCTCGCCGAGGGCCTCGACGACGGCGACGCTGTCGTCGACGAGATCCCGCAGCCGGTACGCGTCGACCGCGTCCGGACGGGAGGAGCGGCCGTAGCCGCGGACGTCGAGCGCCGCCGCGCGGTAGCCGGCGGCGGCCAGTGCGGGCAGTTGGTGGCGCCAGGCGTACCAGCTCTCCGGGAAGCCGTGCACAAGCAGCACCAGCGGGCCGCTCCCCTGTTCCACCAGATGTGTGCGGCCTGCGGGTGAGGGCACCAGGCGGTGCCTGGGGCCGGGGGCGGGTGTCTGCGTCATGGGTCCTCCCAGGGCGGCGTACGTGACGACGGAACCGGTGCGGTCGGCCGCGCGGTCCGTCTCCTCGATCATCCGGCGGCGGCACATCGTGGGCGAAGGTTGTTGCCGTTCCGGCAAAGCCGCGCCACTCGTCCGGCGGCCGGTCGGGTCGCCGGGGCGCCGCCCTGTCGGGGATCGTGGTGCCATGACCGGGGACGAGACGCGACACGACGTGTGGGCCACCGCCGGCCCGTACGAGCGGTTCATGGGGCGCTGGAGCCGGTTGGCGGCAAGGGAGTTGGCCACTTGGCTCGGCCTCCCGGAGGGGCTGCGCTGGGTGGATGTGGGGTGCGGCACGGGTGTGCTCGCGGGTGTGGTGGCGGACAGGTGCGCGCCGGGGTCGCTGGTGGGCGTCGACCGTTCCGAGGGGTTTGTGTCGACGGCGCGGGCGACGGTCGGCGGCGGGGCGCACTTCGTGGTGGCGGACGCGGGCGCGCTTCCCGTGCGGGACGGCGCCTGTGACGTGTCCGTCAGCGCGCTGACCCTGAACTTCCTGGCACAACCGGCCGCCGGTGTGGCCGAGATGGCGCGGGTCGTACGCCCCGGCGGCACGGTCGCCGCGTATGTGTGGGACTACGCGGGGGGCATGGCTTTCCTGGGGCGGTTCTGGGACGCGGCGGTGGCGGTGGATCCGTCGGCGGCGGGGCTGGACGAGCGGCGCAGGTTCGCGGCGTGGGGACCCGAACGGCTGCGTGAGCTGTGGGCCGGGGCGGGGCTGGTCGACGTGGCCACCATGCCCGTCGAGGTCCCGACCGTCTTCACGGGCTTCGCCGACCTGTGGGAGCCGTTCCTCGCGGGACAGGGGCCCGCACCCGGCTATCTGGCGTCGCTGAGTCCGGCGGCCCGCGACCGGGTGCGCACGGCGCTGGACGCCTCGCTGCCGAGGGACACGAGTGGATCCGTCCGCCTCACGGCTCGGGCGTGGGCGGTACGGGGTTCCCGTGCGGGTTCGCGGCGCGGCGCGGGCGGCCGGTGAAGGCGGAACGCCGAGCCCGGGCCACATCCCGGTGAAGAGTGTGGTTGACAACTCACACATGTGAGTGGTTGAGTACTCACATGAAGACAGAACAGCGGAGGCTCTCCACCGCCGAGGAACGCCGGGAGACCGTGCTGCGCACCGCCATCGGCGCGTTCGCGGCCCGCGGCTACTTCGGCACCACGACCACGGAGGTGGCGAAGGCGGCCGGTATCTCGCAGGCGTACGTCTACCGCCTCTTCCCGAACAAGGAGGCGCTGTTCACGGCGGTCGTCGAGCACTGCTTCGTCCGGGTGCGCTCCGCGCTGGAGGAAGGCGTCGCCAAGGCGACGAGCAGTACCCCGGAGGTCGTCCTCGACTCGATGGGCGACACCTACGCCCGCCTGATCAGCGACAACGACCTGCTGATGGTCCAGCTGCACGCCCAGGCCGCCGCGGTCTCCGAGCCCGCCGTCCGCGAGACCGTCCGGGCCGGTTACGCACGCGTCGTGGAGTACGTGCGGGGCGCGTCCGGCGGCAGCGAGCAACAGGTCCAGCAGTTCTTCGCCACCGGAATGCTCTGCCACCTCATCGTCTCCCTCGACGCCGACGGCATCGACGCCCCCTGGATCCGCACCTTGTCCGCGGGCATCACGCACTACTGACACGCACGACCCGCACGACCCACACGACCCGCACGACCCGCACCACCGACCGACCTCCGGGCGACCCGTCCGGTTCCCCTCTCCCTCGGGACCGACGGTCGCCCTGCTTCAGCCCTTCGGAGTGAGTGGTCAACCACTCCTCGCCACACTCGTCCCCTCAGGAGTAGTCATGCAGGCCACCGAGATCGTCCTTCCCGCCGTCGGAGAGCCGGAGTCGCTGGAGGTGCGGGTCCGTGAGCTGCCGCAGCCCGGCCCCGGCCAGGCCGTGGTCCGGATGGAGGCCAGCGGGGTCACCTTCGCCGAGCAGCAGATGCGCCGCGGCAAGTACTACGACATGCCGGCCTTCCCCTTCGTCCCCGGCTACGACCTGGTCGGCGTCGTCGAGGAGCTGGGACCGCGTGTGCCGGGCCAGCCGGAGGTCGCCGTGGGGATGCGGGTCGCCGCGCTCACCAAGACCGGCGGCTGGGCCGACCGGGTCCTGCTCGACAGCCGCGACCTGGTGCCGGTGCCCGACGGCGTCTCGGCCGCCGACGCCGAGACGATGGTGACCAACGGTGCCACCGCCTGGCGGATGCTGTTCCGCACGGCGCACGTCAAGGCGGGCGACACGATCGTGGTGCACGGCGCCAACGGCGGTGTGGGCAGCGTCCTCGTGCAGTTCGCCCGTATCCACGGCGTCTCGGTCATCGGCACCGCCTCGGCCCGCAACCAGCAGGCCGTGGCCGCGATGGGCGCCGAGCCCGTCGACTACCGCGGTGACGTCCCCGCCCGGGTCCGCGCACTCGCGCCCGGCGGTGTGGCCGCCGTCTTCGACCACGTCGGCGGCGAGGGCATCAACGACTCCTGGCGGATGCTCGCCCCCGGCGGCACGCTCGTGTCGTACGGCAGCGCCTCCACCCGCGACGACGCGGGCAACGGCACGCTCACCGTCCTCAAGCTGGTCGGAAAGCTCGCCGCGTGGAACGTGCTGCCGAACCGGCGCGGCGCCCACTTCTTCAACCTGTGGGCCGGCAAGTCGCTGCGCCCCGCCCGCTACCGCGCGGAACTGCGTGAGGACCTCGCGCAGATCTTCGACCTGCTGCGCTCCGGCAGGATCGAGGCACGGATCGACCGCACGTTCCCGCTGCACGAGGCCGCCGCGGCGATGCGGCACGCGGAGTCCGGCACGGTCGTCGGCAAGGTCGTCCTCACCCCGGACGCGTAGGGCTGGAACCGCGCTGTGCCGGCGTCCCGTGCGGACGCCGGCACACCGGTGTGCGCTCAGTCGTCCAGTACGTCCATGACGTCACGCAGGTCCACGAACTTGAAGCCCGTGGCCTCGCGGTCGCCGTCGCCGGGGGTCTCCTGTCCGTCCTGGACGACGAGGAGGCCCTTCGGGTAGCGCTTGCCCAGGGGCGCGTTGAGGACGGCGGCGCCGTCGCAGACCTCCGAGCCGTCGAGCGTGGCGGAGGCGGCGGTGATCCGGAACGAGGCCTCGTACTCGTTGTCCTCGTCCCGCTCGCGGTCGTAGGCGACGAAGATGTTGTCGCCCTGGCCCGAGGCGAGCAGATATCCGTCGCCGTGGCGCTCGTCGACGATGGTGAGTCCCTCGACGTCCGCGGACAGCCGGCGCCCGCCGTAACCGGGGTCGGCGCCGGGCGCGCACTCCTCGGTCTCCTCGTCGTAGGTGCCCGGCACGCCGAACTCGCGGACCTTGTCCATCAGTACGGGCCTGCCGGTCAGGTCGGCGCGCAGCCGCCAGATGCCAACGTCCTCCTGCCCGGCATAGAGCGTGCCGTTCGCGGGGTCGACGACCATTCCCTCGACCTGGGGCAGTTCGCCGGGTTCGCCGCAAGGCGCCCAGGACGTGCCGTCGGGCAGCCGGAAGGAGGCCGGCAGTTCGAGCGTGCGGACGGTGCGGTAGCCGACGGTGCCGTTCGCGGCCGGGGTCAGTTCGAGCAGGGCGAGCCCGGTGCGGCTGCGCCGGCTGACCAGGGCGTAGGAGCGGCCGCTCTTCGCGTCGGTCCAGGTGGCGAGGCCGTACGCGGTGGCCTGCTCGTTGATCTCCTCCTGGCCGGCGTTGAAGATCGGGCGGGCGGCGGCGTCGGTGACGTCGACGAGCGGGCCGCCGGGGTGGTCACGGTCGACGCGGTAGACGCGCAGCCGGTCGTGGCCCCGGTCGCTGACCACGGCGAGATCGGCGCGGGCACCGGCGAGGCGGGTGCCGAGCACCAGGTCGACGTTGTTGAAGCGGCCGGGGGCGTTGCCCTCGCCCGGGGCTGCTGGTGCCGGGATCGACTGGACCTCGCGTGCGGCGAGGTCGTAGACGCGCAGGCCGCCCTCCTTGGCGGTGGCGATCACCAGGCTGCGGTCCGGGTCGGCGGCGTTGCGCCAGATCGCCGGGTCGTCCGCGTTGGCGTTGCCGCCCGCCTCGTCGTCGAAGAGGGGTGCGGTCTCGGCGCGGGGCTGGACGGTGGGCAGTCCGGCGGCCCCGGCGGGGGTCCCCCAGGCCGCGGCCAGCACCACACCGAGTACGAGCCATGTGCCACGCAGCGTCTGACGCGTCGTCACAGTCGATCCCTTCTGGGGTTGTTGACGGACGGCGACGACCCTTGCGGCAGGCGGCTGCCGGGCGCGGGCCGGGTTCCGTCGTACAGGTGAACGGAGGGGGAACGCTCTCCCAACGAACCGGCCGGAGGCTGTGGACGACCTCCGAGGCCTCATCCGTCGGGCGCCTGCCCCTCATTCCCCCCGGAACACCACCCGTCCCCCGGTGACGGTCACCCGCACCGGCGCGTCCGCCACTTCGTCGGCCGGCGCGTCGACCGGGTCCACGGCGAGGGCCGTGAGGTCGGCGCGGAAGCCGGGGGCGATCCGCCCCGCCGTCGCCCACTCCCCCGCCGCACGGGCGGCGTGCGTGGTGCAGCCCTCCAGCGCCTCCAGGCCGGTGAGGCCCGCCCGCCGGGACGCGGCGCCCTTCGGGTGCCGGGCCGTCGCGAGCACCGATCGGACGTCGAAGGGAGCGATGGGCCAGTCCGAGCCGAGGGCGACCGTGGCGCCGGCGTCCCGCAGGTCCCGCAGCCGCCAGGCGCGCTCCGCGCGGGCCCCGCCCAGGCGGCGGGACCATTCGTCGGTGCCGTCGGCGCGGGTGTACCCGGTGTGCGGCGGCTGCATCGAGGCGGCCACGCCCAACTCGGCGAAGCGTGGCAGCAGTTCGTCCGGCGCGGTCTCGATGTGCTCGATCCGGTGGGCGTCGCGTCCGCTCGGGCCGAGGCCCGCCACGACGTCCAGGACGTGCCGGACCGCCGCGTCGCCGATCGCGTGGGTCGCCGTGCGCACCCCGGCCGTGTGCAGGTGCCGTACGGCGGCGGCGTACGCCTGCGGGTCGGGCCAGAACGCCCGCGTGCCCTGACCGTGGCAGTCGGGGTGGTCCAGCCAGGCGGTGCCGCCCTCGACCGTGCCGTCCATGAAGAACTTCACCCCGCCCACCCGCCAGTGCCGGCCCCCACGGCCCTGTAGGACGATCAGCTCGTCCAGTTCCTCCCTGCCGGCGCCCGGCATGCACCAGGGCGCGAGCCGCAGCCGTACCGGCAGCACGGTCTCCTCGGCCACGGCCGCGAGCAGGTCGACGCCGCCGCCGTCCATGACGTGCGCGCCGGTGAGGCCGGTCGCGGCCATCGCGGAGAGCAGCGCGACCAGGCGGGCGCGCCGCTCGGCGTACGAGGGGCTGGGCATGACGGCGACCACCAGGTCCATCGCGGCGTGTTCGACGAGGTGACCGGTGGGACGTCCGGTGTCGTCGCAGACGATCTCGGAGCGCTGGGCGAAGCTCCGTGGTCCGGTCACGCCGGCCGCGGTGAGGGCGGTGCCCGTCGCGAGCGCCGAGTGGCCGTCGTACAGCCGCAGGAAGGCCGGTGCGCCGCCCAGGACGTCCTCGACGAGGCTCCGGTCGATGGCCCGGCCCTCGAAGGCGTTGTGGTCGAGGCCGTGTCCGAGCACCCAGCCGTCGACGCGTTCGGCACCGGCGAGCGCGGCGCGCAGGCCTGCCAGGTCCGTCACCCCGGACAGGTCGGCGCCCGTCGCCATCTCCAGCCCCCACACGGGGTGACTGTGCGCGTCGACGAGTCCGGGGACGAGGTGGGCGCCGTCCAGCCGTACGACCTCCGTGTGCGGTCCTCGCCAGTCGCGCAGGTCCGGCTCGTCGCCGACCGCGGTGATCACCCCGCCGGTGACGGCGAGGGCCGTGGCGGCGGGACGATCGGGGTCGAGGGTACGGACGCGGGCGCCGGCGAAGACCAGGTCGGCGGTGGGCATACGGTGAACTCCCTTGTGCTGTGGTGCTGTTCAGCTGTGCCGCGCCGCTATTCAGCGGGTTCCGCGGAGTGCTTGTCCTGTCCGGTGGATTCTGCGGCGCGCTTGCCGTGTCCGGCGCCTTCGTCCTCTTCGGCGGGTTCCGCGGCGAAGTCGGCGTACACCTGTGGGCGGCTGCGGCGCAGCCACCACGCGAGGGGGAGGCCGGCCGCGAACACGGCGGGCGAGACCACCACGAGGACCGTGTTCACCGTGGAGGAGGCGCCGGTGAACAGGTCGATGTGGTCGACGACGAGGACGATGGCCGCCACCAGCAGGACGGCCGCGACGGCGGGGGCGAGCACGGTGCGCAGGACGCCTTCCTGGTGCGGGACACGGCGGAAGTAGCAGATCACGGCGATCGCGGCGAGCAGTTGCAGCACCAGCAGGCCCAGCATTCCGGGCGTGTTGACCCACAGCAGCAGCTGGCTGTACGGGTCGGCGCCGGCTGCCCAGAAGGCGAGGACGACGACCGCGCCGAGGGCGGTCTGGGCGATTCCGGCGACGTACGGGGAGCGGTGGCGCGGGTGCACGCGGCCGAGGGCGCGTGGCAGTACGCCCTCCTCGGCGAGGGCGAGGGCGTAGCGGTTGATGGCGTTGTGGAAGGCGAGGAGACAGGCGAGGACGCTGGTGACGATGAAGAGGTGCATCAGGTCGGCCGCCCAGTCGCCGACGTAGGTGGTGATGGCGGTGAAGAAGAGGCCGGCGGTGTCCTCCTCGGCCGCGCGCACGACGTCCGCGTCGCCGAATGCCTGGATCGCCACCCACACGATGAACGCGTAGAACACCCCGAGGAAGCCGACCGCGATGTAGGTGGCGCGCGGGACCGTGCGCTCCGGGTCTCGGGCCTCGCGGCGGTAGATGACGGTGGACTCGAATCCGGTGAAGGCGGCGAAGCCGAAGGCGAGGACGGCCGCGGAGCCGGAGACGAGGACGTTGTCGGGGGCGAAGGAGGCGGCGGACAGGCCGTGTGCGCCGCCGTCGGCGAGGACGGCGATCGCGAGCAGCAGGAGGATGCCGGTCTCGGCGACCAGCAGGACGCGGAGGACCTTGGCGCCGAAGTCGACGGAACGGTAGCCGCCGTAGCCGATGAGGAGCAGTCCGGCCAGGGCGACGGGCAGCCATGGGACGTCGGTGCCGAACAGGGCGGCGGCGGTGTCCCCGGTGGCGGTGCCGAGCAGGCCGTACACACCGATCGCCATCGCGTTGTAGGCGACCAGGGCGAGCAGGGCGGCGCCGATGCCGACCGGGCGGCCGAGGCCGCGGGTGATGTACGCGTAGAAGGCGCCGCCGCTTCGCACGTGCCGGCTCATGGTGGTGAAGCCGACGGCGAAGACGGCGAGGGTGATGCCTGCCAGGAGGTAGCCGACGGGGGCGCCTATACCGCCGAGCACGATCGCGAGAGGGGCGACGCCCGCCATGACGGTCAGCGGCGCCGCTGCGGAGACGACGAAGAAGGCGATGTCGGCGGTGCCGAGGGAGCCGGGGCGCAGGCCGGGGGCGGCGGACGGCGCTCGCTCCTCGGGCGGCTGGGACGTGGACACGGACATGGTCTTGCCCTTCGAGCGGCGGACGGTCGGGGCCACAACTCTGCGGTGAGCGGGGCGAGTTCAGTGTGCCGGAGATCGACTCGTGTGTGCCGCGCGGGCGGGTGCGGGAACGGCGGTGCCCCGGACGGCGGTTCGCCGTCCGGGGCACCTTTCCAGGGGCGGGTTACGGGAAGCGTGTGATCTTCGACGGGATGGTGGTGGTGCCCGAGGTGGGCGAGCCGGTGTTGTTGATGACGTGGGCGTACTGGCCCATGCCGCCCAGGGAGACCACCAGTACGTGGTTCATGCGGACGCCGGTCTTCACCGGTACCTGGAATCCGTGCTGTTGGACGATGCTCGGATCGGAGGTGTAGTTGCAGTAGCTGCCGAGCGCCCAGGCCTCGTGGGTGTTCACGCTGTCGGCGACCTTGTAGGCGGCCCAGCCGACGATGCCGTCGTGGGTGATCGCGGCGGCGTTGGGAGCGTCGTAGGCCTTCTCGTTCTGGAAGAAGATCGTGCGGCCCCGTTCGCCCTGCCAGTAGACGTCGTACTTGTTGAAGTGCTCGACGAACAGGCCGGTGGTGAGCACGTCGTCACCGTTGACCCGTAGCCCGTAGTCGGCGCGGTTGGTCTCCCAGCCGACGCCGGCGCCGTGGTCCGCGCGCCAGATCCAGGTGTGGTCGATGAGGACGTCGTCGCTGTTGATCACCATGGAGTTGGTGGCGAGGCCGGGGCCCGCGCCGCCGATGCGGATGAAGACGTCCTGGACGGTGGTGGGGTTGGCGGCGTGGTCGGCGGAGGAGTTCGGGTCGCCGACCCGCAGCAGGGTGTCGGAGTTGGACGGGCCGGCGTCGATCAGGAAGCCGGCGAGGCGGACACCGTCGACGTCGGCGACGTGCATGGCGTCGATGCCGTTGTCCGGGATGATCGTGGCGAGGCCGAGGCCGAGGACCACGGTGTTGGCGCGGTTGACCTGGATGGTCTGGTTCAGGTGGTAGACGCCCGGGGTGAAGAGCAGGTTGAGGCCCTGGGCGAGCGCGGCGTTGATGGTCGCGGCCGTGGCGCCGGGCTTGACCACGTAGAACTGGCTGAGCGGGAGCGAGGTGCCGCCCGCGTTGGCCGGCCAGGACACACCGCGGGAGTTGGTGCGCTTGGCGGGCACCCGCACCTTGTACTCGTTGCCGTCGAGGTACAGGAACGGCTTCTCGCGCGAGATGGGCGTGGTGTCCAGGGTGGTGTACGGGCCGGTGTCGAAGTTCGAGGCGGGCGCGCCCTCGACGCCGGTGAAGGTGTGGTTCCAGACGCCGTTGGTCCAGCCGCCGACGGAGCTGTCGCGGGTGTACCACTGCTGCTGGGAGTACGGGCCGACCGTGCCGTCGATCTTCGAGTCGGCGATGTAGCCGCCCGAGGCCCAGCCGTAGCCGTTCGGGGCGAGGTTGAGCCCGCCCTTGACGTGCATCCGGCGGAACGGCGCGGCCTGGGCGACGGCCCAGCGGTCGGTGCCGTTGACCGGGGTGATGGCGAGGTTCTCGGCCGAACGCCAGAAGTTCTGGGTGGCGTTGCCGTTGAACCAGCCCGCGTCGACCGTGATGTCTCCGTTGATCTGGGTGTCGTCGGGGTTGAGGCCGAGCCCGGAGATCGAGGTGTAGAAGCCGAGTTGGGCGTTGATGCCGTTGTAGGTGCCCGGCTTCATCAGGAACTGGTAGCGGCCGGAGCCGAACTGGTCGGACTCCTGGCGGGTGAAGACCTCGTCGAACCGCTGCTGGAGGTTGGGCGTCGAGGGGTCGACGACGATGACGTTCGGGCCGAGGTCACCGCCGCCCTCGATGGGCGGTGTGCCGTCGGTGGTGGTGCGCACGGCGAAGTCCCACAGGGAGTAGCCCCAGGTGGTCGCTCGCACGGTGCCGTGCACACGCACGTACCGGCCCGAGCCGGTGACGTCGTAGGAGGCCTGGCCGCCGGTGCCGCCGGTGACGGTCCTGAGCGTCGTCCAGGTCTGTCCGTTGGTCGAGGTCTGGAGGGTGAAGTCCCGGCCGTACGCCGTCTCCCAGTTGAGGTCGATCCGGCACAGGCTCTGTACGGAACCCAGGTCGACCTGGATCCACTGCGGGTCGGCGAACTGGCTGGCCCAGCGGGTGCCGGCGTCTCCGTCGAACGCCGCGGAGGCGGGGGTGCCCGCGTTCTCGACGGAGGAGGCCGAGGCGGGCCGGCCGCGCGCGGCGTCGGCGGTGCCGCAGGCGGCGGCAGCGGCCGCGCCGGTGTCGGCGGAGGCGGCTCTGGTGGCGGGTGCGTCGGCTGGTGCGGTGGCTGCGGATGCGGACTGTGCGGGCAGGGTGACGAGCGCCGCCGTGGCGGCCAGTGCGACACCCAGGCATCTGAGTCTCATGCGGCTCCTCTGCGTCCGGCAGGACGGTAAGGCGTGCGGAACGTGTGAACGGGCTTGTGGTGCGCGTTACTTGAGGTGCGGGTGACACGTGCGCCGAGCTGCGTTCTCCGTGCGTCGTGCGGCCTTGTGCAAGCTGTGTGCGGGGAAGTGCGCGTGCGGTCCGACGTGCCTGGCGGTGGTGCGCGTGCGACGCGCCCCCGTGACGGCTCGAAACGGGTACGCCTTTGTGACAGGCCGGCGATGCGGCTTACTTCAGGACGTGATTTAAGTGATGACGCAACGTCTGGGCAAGCCTTTGGGCCAAAATTGATGAGGTATCCGTGTTGCTCGCACGCCGCACGCGGGTGGGCGAGGATGCCCTCATGAGTGACGAAACGGACGCCGTGACGGAGGCCGTCGCAGGTGAACTGCGTCTGATGGATCCCGAGGCGCGCGCTTCCCCCGAGCTGGCCCGTGCCCTACTGGACCCCGACTTTGTGGAGGTCGGTCGGTCCGGACGGCGCTGGACCCACGCCGATTTGCTCGCGGAGCTGCCCCGCATGCCCGGCAGTTCGGCCACCACCGTGCGCTACGAGTACTCGGAGATCTCCGGCGTGCTGCTCGCTCCAGGGCTGGTGCATCTGACGTACGAGACGACGCTCGACGGGCTGCGGGCGCGGCGCAGTTCGATCTGGCGGAAGGGGCGGGACGGGTGGCGGATGTACTTCCACCAGGCGACGGCGGTCCCGGACGGGGTCGAGTGACGGTGGGCGCGCTGCATGCCCCGGTGGTCATGGCGGCGGGGCGATGGGTCCGGTGAGCGGGCCGGACGGCGTGTCGGCGGCCGTGGCGCGGCTCACCGGACAGGAGGTCGGCGAGGTGCGGGCACGCTCCGGCGCGGTCACCGAGGTCGCTCTGCGTAACGGGCACGTGGTGATGGCGAAGCGCGGCGAGAATCCGGGTGCCGTGCGCGCCGAGGCGGCGGGGCTGCGCTGGCTCGCGGACGCGGGGACGGTCCGGGTGCCGACGGTGTACGGGCACGACCGGCACTGGCTGGTGACCGAGCACGTGGCGACGGGCGCGCCCACCGCGGAGGCGGCCGTACGGCTCGGGCAGGAGCTGGCGGCGCTGCATGCCGCGGGTGCCCCGGCGTTCGGCGCGCCACCCCCGGACGGCCCCGCCGACGCGTACATCGGCCTGGCGCCGATGCGGAACCACCCGGCCGACGACTGGCCCGAGTGGTATGCGCGGGACCGCGTCCTGCCCTATCTGCGCCAGGCCGTCGACCAGGGCGCGCTGACGCCGGCCGAGGCGGCGACCGTGGACCGGGTCTGCGACCGGCTGCCGGCGCTCGCCGGCCCGTCCGAGCCGCCCGCGCGGCTGCACGGCGACCTCTGGAACGGCAATGTGCTCTGGGGCGCCGACGGACGCGCCTGGCTGATCGACCCGGCGGCGCACGGCGGCCACCGCGAGACCGATCTGGCGATGCTGCGCCTCTTCGGCTGCCCCCGCCTCCACGACATCGAGCACGGCTACCGGCAGACGGCGCCCCTGGCCGACGGCTGGCGCGAGCGCGTACCGCTCCACCAGCTCTTTCCGCTGCTGGTGCATGTGGTCCTGTTCGGACGGGGGTACGTGGACCGGACCCTGGCGGCCGCACGGGCGGCCCTCGGCGGCTGACCGGCTCCGGCAGCCGCGGACCGGCCCGCGTCCTCGCCGCCCGGTGATCCCGTTGCGTGTGTCGCAGGGGTTCCGGGGGCCGCGTGGGTGCTGGAGGATCCGGAGTGACCGTCCGCGCGGTGGGCGGTGTCCCGGTGCCGTGCCGCCGGGGAGGGCGTCCGGTGCTCGTCCGGGTGCGGGCACGGCGGCGGGTGGCGCATTCTTGCAGTGTCGCCCGCGCGGCGGCGCGGGGACGAGGTAGGGCCGATGACTGGGAGCGCCGAGGACCTGAACGGGACACCTGACAGGCTGGCCGCGCTGCTGACCGATGTCGCGGTCGAAGCAGCGGGTGCGGTGCGGGCGCGCGCCGTGGGCGTCTACCTCCGCTCCACCGACGGCGACATCCTGCGGCTCGCGGCGCTCACCGGAGTGCCCGGCCGGCTGTTCCGCCCCTGGTGGCGGGTGCACGCGGACCGGCCGATACCGATCGCCGACACCTTCCGCCTCGGCGTCCACGTGGTGCTGCCGAACGCGACCGAGACGATGCGCCGCTACGCCCAGTTCGCCGCCGCCCTGCCGTTCCCGATCGCCACGATCAGTGTGCCGGTGCAGGGGGCCACGCGGGTCGTCGGTGCCCTGACCGTGCTGCTGCCGGCCGTCTCCGACGCCACCGGGCTGCTGGCCGAGAAGGAGCGGTTGATCCGGCTCGCGGAGGAGCTGGGGCGGCAGCTGACCCGGATGGAGGAAGAGGGGATCCCCGTCGTGTGGGACGGCGATCCGCTCTGTGCGCGGCCCCCGACCGGTCAGTCCGCCGCCGAGCGGTTCGGACGGTTCAGCTGGGACCCGGAGACCAGCGCCCTGACCGCCGACGAAGGGGTGCGCACACTGCTGGACCTGCCGGGCGACGCGCTGCCCGAGACCGACCGGACGCTGGTCGCTTCCCTCGCCCACGGTGACGCGCGGCGCCTGGTCGGACTGCTCCAGGACACCGCGGACGGGAAACCGCCGGCCGAGCCCGTGCACGTACGGCTCGCGGGCGGGCCGCTGCGGCTGATCGACCTGTGGCCGCCGGTCGGCTCGCGGTTCGTGCACGGCATCGTGCTCGACGCCGGGTCGGTGGCCGACCAGGCCGCCGACCGGCTGCCGCAGGGCGTGTTCTGCCTGGACCGGCTGGGCACGGTCGTCTACGGCAATCCGCGCGCCGAGCAGCTGCTGGGCGCACCCCGTTCCCGGCTCGTCGGCCGGTTCCTGTGGGAGGCGGTGCCCTGGCTCGCCCAGCCGACGTGCGAGGACCATCTGCGGGCGGCACTGCTCTCGCCCGACCCGGTGCACTTCCACGTCGAGCGGCCGTCGGTGTCCGGTCCGGTGGCGGGCCCGGAGGCGTACGAGGGCGACTGGCTCGCCCTGTCCGTCTACCCCGGCCCCGATCTGTTGACCTGCACCGTGGTGCCGTCGAACCGGGTCGCGGACAGCCCGACGGCCCCGGACGAGCCGGCCGGGCACGTGCCGCCGGGCGCGCCGCTGTACCGCCCGATCGTGCTGGCCATCGCACTGACCGAGGCGGTCACCGCCCGGCAGGTCTCGGCGGTCGTGATGCAGGAGCTGCTGCCCGCGTTCGGCGGCCGCCGGCTCGCGATCTACCTGCTCCAGGACCGGCGGCTCGACCTCGCCTGGGAACACGGCTTCCCGGAGGGCTTCCTCGCGCCGTTCGACGGTGTGGGCCTGGACGTGCGGCTGCCCGGCGTCGAGACCCTCACCACCGGAAAGCCGCTCTTCTTCGACTCGATGCGGGCCCTGTCGGAGGCCTACCCGGGTATCCCGCTCGACGCGACCGAGGGCGCCCGCGCGTTCCTGCCCCTGATCGCCTCAGGCCGCCGGGTCGGCTCCTGCATCCTCGGCTTCGACCGCCCGCGCAGCTTCAGCAGCGAGGAGCGCAGCGTCCTGACCGCACTCGCGGGCCTGATCGCCCACGCGATGGAGAAGGCCCAGCGCTATGAGACGGAGGCGGCGCTCGCCCGTGGCCTACAGCGGGCGCTGCTGCCCCGGAAGCTGTCCGCGCATCCCGACGTGGAGACCGCGGGCCGCTATCTGCCCGGCACCCAGGGCATGGACGTGGGCGGCGACTGGTACGACGTCGTGGAGGCGGGCGACGGGGTGGCCCTGGTGATCGGCGACGTGCAGGGACACGGGGTGCAGGCGGCGGCGACCATGGGCCAGCTGCGCAGCGCGGTCCGCGCGTTCGCGCTGGACGACCGGCCGCCCGACGAGGTGCTCAGCGGCACGAACCACCTGCTCATCGACCTGGACCCGGGCCAGTTCGCCAGCTGCTGCTACATCCGTCTGGACCCGGCCACCGGACTGGCCCGGATCGCCCGCGCGGGCCACCCCCCGCCGCTGCTGCGCGAACCGAACGGCCGGACCCACCGCCTCGACACCCCCGCCGGAGTGGTCCTCGGCGTGATCACCGGCGCCCGCTACCCGGTCGCCGAGGTGACCATGGTGCCCGGCGCGATCCTGGCGCTGTACACGGACGGGCTGGTCGAACGGCCCGGACTCGACATCGACGACGGCATCGGCGCCCTGCGGGTCGCGCTCGCGCGGTCCGGCGCTCCGGCCACCCGCCCGGGTGCCCGCTGGCTCGCCGCGGTGGCCGACCGGCTCACCGCGGCGACCCGGCACGCGGCCGACCGGCCCGACGACATCGCGCTGCTGCTCGCGGCGCGCCGCACCGACGACCGGCGCCGCCCATGACAGCCACGGGTACCACCGGGTCACGTGCCCGCGACGTCACCTTGCGTGACACCCCTCGCCTCCGGGGGCGCGGGAGTGTAAACAGGGCACATGGTCCGGCACTTGGGGCGCGACGGGAGGACAGGGTCGACCCGTCGCCCCGGCGACGTGCGCGCACAGCGCTCGTCCGACCGCGTCCGGGAAGTCGGTGAGCGGCGCGTGCCGGGGAACACGGAACTCTCGCTCGTACGGCACCGGCGCGCCGCGGGCCAACGCGCCCGGAAGGGCCCCTTCGCGTCGCTGCGGGCGGCGCTGAGCGGGCGGACCGTCGCGGGCCAGGTCTTTATGTTCCAGGTCGTCATCGTGCTCGTCCTGGTGGGTGCCGCGGTGGCGGCGCTGCTGCTCCAGGGGCGGTACGACAGCACCCGCGAGGCCACCAACCGCTCGCTGGCCGTCGCCGAGACCTTCGCCAACGCGCCCGGCACCCGGCAGGCGCTGAGCACCCCCGACCCGACCGCCGTGCTCCAGCCCAGGGCGGAGGCGGCCCGCAAGGCCGCCAAGGTCGACTTCATCGTGGTGCTCAACACCAACGGCATCCGCTACACCCATCCCCTCCCGGACCGGATCGGCCGGCAGTTCGTCGGCACGCTCGAACCGGCGCTCGAAGGGCGGTCGTTCACCGAGGAGATCGACGGGACGATAGGGCGGCTCGTGCAGGCCGTGGTGCCGATCGAGGCGCCGGACGGCAGGGTCGTCGGACTCGTCTCGGCCGGCATCACGACCGAGCACGTCGGCAGCACCGCCAACCAGCAGCTGCCGCTGGTCCTGTTCGCCGCCGCCGTCGCGGTGGCCCTCGCCACCGGCGGGACCGCGCTGGTGAGCAGACGCCTGCTGCACCAGACGCACGGCCTCGGACCACGCGAGATGACCAAGATGTACGAGCACCACGACGCGGTGCTGCACGCCGTCCGCGAGGGCGTGATGATCGTCGACGGGGAGGGCGAGCTGCTCCTCGCCAACGACGAGGCGCACCGGCTGCTCGACCTGCCCGACGACGCCGAGGGCCGGCACGTGCGCGCCCTCGGCCTCGATCCCGACACCGCCGAGCTGCTGGCCTCCGGGCGGGTCGCGACCGACGAGGTGCATCTGGTCGGCGAGCGTCTGCTGGCCATCAACCAGCGGCCCACGGATCTGCGCGGCGGCCCGGAGGGCAGCGTCGCCACCCTCCGTGACTCCACGGAACTGCGCGCCCTGTCCGGCCGGGCCGAGGTGGCCCGCCAGCGCCTGGACATGCTCTACGACGCGGGTGTCTCCATCGGCACCAGCCTGGACGTGACCCGTACCGCCGAGGAGCTGACCGAGCTGGCCGTGCCCCGGTTCGCGGACTTCGTCTCGGTGGACCTCTTCGACGCGGTGATCGGCGGCGAGTCGCCCGAGGCCGGGACCGAACTGCGCCGCACGGCGTTCAACGGGGTCCGCAAGGACGCGCCGCTGTATCCGGTGGGTGAGCGGATCCGGTTCGTGCCGTCCTCGCCGCAGGCCCGCGCCCTCGACTCGGGGCAGGCCGTCGTCGAGCCGCGCCTCGGTGACGCGCCGGGCTGGCAGGCACAGGACCTGGAGCGGACCGCGCAGGTCCTGGAGTACGGCATCCACTCGCTGATCACCGCGCCGCTGCGGGCCGGGGCCCTGGTCCTCGGCCTGGTGAACTTCTGGCGCTGCGAGGCGCCCGACCCGTTCGACGAGGAGGACCAGGCGCTCGCCGAGGAACTGGTCGCGCGGGCCGCGGTCTCCATCGACAACGCCCGCCGCTACACCCGCGAGCACACCATGGCCGTGGCGCTCCAGCGCAGCCTGCTGCCGCGCACCCTGCCGGAGCAGAACGCCCTGGACATCGCCTACCGCTATCTGCCCGCGCAGGCCGGGGTCGGCGGCGACTGGTTCGACGTACTGCCCCTGTCGGGCGCGCGGGTGGCGCTGGTCGTCGGTGACGTCGTGGGGCACGGGCTGCACGCGGCGGCCACCATGGGCCGGCTGCGCACCGCGGTGCACAACTTCTCCGCCCTCGACCTCGCCCCCGACGAACTGCTGCATCTCCTCGACGAGTTGGTGGGCCGGATCGACCTGGACGAGACGGCGGACGGCGCGGCGGCACCGGTCACCGGGGCGACCTGTCTGTACGCGGTGTACGACCCGGTGTCCCGGCTGTGCACCATCGCCCGCGCGGGCCATCCGCCGCCCGCCCTGATCCGGCCCGACGGCACCGTCGAGTACGCGGAGGTGCCGGCCGGACCGCCGCTGGGCCTGGGCGGGCTGCCGTTCGAGACGGTGGACGTCGAACTGGCCGAGGGCACCCGGCTGGTGCTGTACACGGACGGGCTCGTCGAGGACCGGACGTGGGACATCGACGAGGGCCTGGAGATGCTGCGCTCCACGCTCGAACAGGCGGGGCCCTCCCCGGAGGACACCTGCCGGGCCGTCGTCGACGCGCGGCTGCCGGACCGGCCGAGCGACGACATCGCGCTGATCGTGGCCCGCACCCGGGCGCTGGGCGCCGACCGGGTCGCCGAGTGGGAGGTGCCGCCCGATCCGGTCGCGGTGGGCGAGGTGCGCTCCGCGGTCACCCGTCAGCTCACCGCATGGGGGCTGGACGAGGCGGCGTTCACCACGGAGCTGATCCTGAGCGAACTGGTCACCAACGCGATCCGCTACGGCGGCTCCCCGATCCGCGTCCGGGTGCTGCGCGACCGCAGTCTGATCTGCGAGGTCTTCGACGGCAGCAGTACCGCGCCGCATCTGCGCTACGCGGCGATGACCGACGAGGGCGGACGCGGGCTCTTCCTGGTGGCTCAGCTCGCGGAGCGCTGGGGGACGCGCTATCTGCCGGGCGGCAAGGTGATCTGGGCCGAACAGCCGCTGCCCTGAGCCCGCCGCCGACGAGCCGCCGAGCGCGTGCGACCTCGGCGGAGCTCCGGCCAAGTGGCCTGATTAGATTACGGACATGTTCACATCAGGGGTGGGGTTCTTCGCGCTGTTCGGGTTCGGCTGGTGGCTGTTGGGCACCGGTACGGTCGCCGGACCGGCCTGGACGGCGGTCGCCGTCGTCGCGGGTCTTGTCATCACCGCAGGGCTGCTGCTGTTCGCCCACCGGCGACTGCCGTCCGGCCGCGGTGAACCGTTCCCGGTCGAGCGGCGCCGGCGGTTCGCCCAGATCAACGCGTTGCAGTGGATCCTGATCGCCGCCATCGCGATCGGCTGCGGCCGGGCGGGCGTGCCGGAGCTCATCGCACCGCTGATCGCGCTGGTCGTGGGGGTGCACTTCCTTCCGCTCGCGGCCGTCTTCGAACAGCCGGCGCTGCGGATCCCGGCCGCGTTGCTGATCGTCGCGGCGGCCGCAGGCGCCGTCACCTGGGCGGCCGGGGGGCCGGCGGTGAGCGTGCGGGTAGTGGTGGGCGTGATGTCGGCACTGTCCCTGTGGGGTACGGGGCTCTGGACGGTGGCGGCACAGTCACGCACCGAGGAGGCCGCAGCCGGTCGCTGACAGTCACTGACGGCCGCCGTTTCTATTGACTCCGTAAATTCCGTGCCGCACACGCTGGGCACACCTGCCCATCATCTGATAGGAAACCTTCCTATCAGAACGACGTATGGCCAACCCTCCACTCCCCCACATCATTTGGAGGCTCATATGCACGTGCCCGAGCACACCGACCGAGCCGGCGGCACCTCGCGCCGCAGTGTTCTCGCCCTCTTCGGCGCGTCCATCGCCGCGGTGCCCCTGCTCACCTCCCACGCCTCGGCCTCGCCCGCATCCGCGCAGGCGGTGGGCCTGGACGACCCGGCGAAGAAGGAGATCGCCATGAAGCTGGTGTCGAGCGCGGAGAACTCCTCGCTCGACTGGAAGGCCCAGTACCAGTACATCGAGGACATAGGCGACGGCCGCGGCTACACGGCGGGCATCATCGGCTTCTGTTCCGGCACCGGCGACATGCTGGACCTGGTCGAGCTGTACACCAACCGCAAGCCCGGCAACGTCCTCGCCCGCTACCTGCCGGCGCTCCGGCGGGTCGACGGCACCGACTCGCACGACGGCCTCGACCCGAACTACCCGGCCGACTGGCGGCGCGCCGCCCAGGACGCGGCGTTCAAGCAGGCCCAGAACGACGAGCGTGACCGCGTCTACTTCAACCCGTCGGTGAGCCAGGGCAAGGCGGACGGCCTCGGTGTCCTCGGCCAGTTCTGCTACTACGACGCCATCGTCATGCACGGCGACGGCGGCGACTCCACCAGCTTCCGCAACATCCGCGCGCGGGCGCTGCGTTCGGCCCAGCCGCCGTCGCAGGGCGGCGACCAGGTGCGCTACCTCAACGCGTTCCTGGACGCGCGCGTGTGGGCGATGAAGCAGGAGGAGGCGCACAGCGACACCAGCCGCGTCGACACGGCACAGCGGGTGTTCCTGCGCGCGGGCAACCTGAACCTCAACACACCGCTCGACTGGAAGGTGTACGGCGACAGCTTCCACATCGGCTGACGCACAGGACCCGGCCGCCGGCGGTGTTTCCTCCCGCCGGCGGCCGACGTATGCCCGGACCCGCCCGGCGACCGGGCGCGAGCGTCCCGGCGGGCGCCCCTCCGCGCGTTCCTGTGTGCGACCAATATGAACGCAATGATCATTACTGTGGCTCTGGGCCCGGCGTGTTCCTAGCATCCTGCCCGCGGCGCGACGACGCGCCCGAAGAACCAAGGAGCCGTGGCATGACCACTCGCGAACGCATCCACCGGCGGTCCCGGCGGGCCGCCCTGGCCGTCGCCGGGGCGCTCGCCGCCTCCCTGATGGCCGTGCCCGCGGCGCAGGCCGAAGCGCCCGTGGCCTGTCCGGCGGAGCTCGACGGCAAGGCCGTCTGCCACACCGGCCAGGACGCCAACGGCGCCTACTACGCCATCGCCGTCCCGAAGAACTGGAACGGCTCGCTGGTCATGCACGCGCACGGCGGCCCCGACCTGGGCGAGGCGTCCGACCCCGCGCGCAGCCTGGAGGACCTCGGGCGCTGGTCCGTGATGGTCAAGGAGGGCTACGCCTGGGCGGGGTCCTCGTACCGCCGTGGCGGTTACGGCACCCGGATGGCCGCCGAGGACACCGAGAACCTGCGCCGCCTGTTCGTCTCCGAGTTCGGCAAGCCGAAGAAGACCTACGTGCACGGCCAGTCGTGGGGCGGAAACGTCGCCGCGAAGGTCGCGGAGGTCTACGGCACCAAGAAGGGCCGCTACGACGGGGTCCTGCTGACCAACGGCGTCCTCGGCGGCGGCTCGCGGGGCTACGACTACCGCGTCGACCTGCGGGTCGTGTACCAGTACTACTGCCAGAACCACCCGCGGCCCACCGAGCAGCAGTACCCGCTGTGGCAGGGTCTGCGGCCCGGCTCCACGATGACCTCCGCCGGGCTGCGCGCCCGTCTCCAGGAGTGCACCGGCTTCGAGTCCGCCCCCGAGGCGCGCACCGCACTCCAGCAGCGCAACCTGGACGACATCCTCGCGGTCACCGGCATCCCCGAGCGCACGCTGGAGTCGCATCTGCGGTTCGCGACCTTCACGTTCCGCGACATCGTCTCGACCCGTCTGGGCGGCCGCAATCCGTTCAGCAACGTCGGAGTGCGCTACTCCGGCTCGCACGACGACAAGGCCCTCAACGCGGGCGTGGAGCGCTTCTCCGCCGACCCGACGGCCAAGCGTGACCTGTCCTACGACAGCGACCTCACCGGCAAGGTCTCGATCCCGGTCCTCACGATGCACGCCATCGACGACCCGACCGCGTTCATCGAGCACGAGTCGGCCTACCGCGACTCGCTGAAGGGCGCGGGCCGTGACCGGTACCTCGTGCAGACCTTCACCAAGGAGACCGAGCACAGCGCGCTGAGCGACGCCGAGTACGCCAACTCCATCGCCGCGCTCAACAAGTGGGTCCGCACGGGCCACAAGCCCGACGCGCGCTCGATCGCCGCGAACTGCGCGGCCTTCGACAAGACCTACGGCACCGGCTGCTTCTACGACTCCAGGTTCCGTCCCGACTCGTACGCCTCGCACGTGCGTCCGCGTCCCGGCGGACTGCACTGGCCGGCCATGACCGCCGCCCAGGAGAAGTCCTGGAGCCGGATCGACGGCGTGGGAATCGCGCCCTGACCTCCTGTCGTGACGGTGGGCCGGCCCCGGTGATCCCGCCGGGGCCGGCCCATCGACTCGTCAGCCGTACTTCACCCCTGGGTCTCACCCAGGAGGAGCAGACCGGTCCGCCGGAGGCGGACAGCAGGACCCCCGAACTCACTTACGGCCTGGACCGCCTGCTACGGCCGTCCCGCCTCCCGGTGTCCGCGCCACGACGCGCCCGGTCCTCCGCTCGGCATTTCCGACAGTTGCCGCGGTGGAGTCGACCCACGAGCCGGTTCGGCGCGAAGTCGCCTCTCGTGGCGCGATTTCGAGCGATGACAGTGTGTACTGTGCTGCGAGCATCACGTCATGGGGCCGTGTGTCACCCAACTCCCGGCCCGTTCCCGCCCGTTGCTCGTGCTGATCCCTCTGGAAACCGAGTCGATGATCGAATTACCGGACCTTGCCGTCGGTGGCCTCGCCGCCGGCACGCTGTCCGCCATCGCCCTCGGCGGTGGCCTGCTGCGGTCCCGGCGGAAACAGTCCCTGCAACGGGCCGAGATCGCGGCCCTGCGCGGCCGCCTCGAAGGCATCACGGCGCTGTTCCGGTCCGAGGTCGAGCATCTGGCGGACCGCCGGATGCCGGCCGCCGCCCGGCAGCTGACCCATCCGCATCTCTCCGTGCCCGGCCCGCTCCGGTCCGGAACTCCCGGGACCCCGCTCGGCATAGCGCTGGAGGACGTCCTCAACGGGCTGCGTATCGAACTCCAGGCCCAGCGCGTCCGTATCGACGCGGCGGCGCAGGCCGGGATGCGCGGCGCCACCCGGGAGATCCAGGCGGCGCTGTACCGGTTGCAGGACGCCCTGCGCGCACTCCAGCAGCGCTATGACGACCCGGAGTTGACGCAGGTCCTGTTCGAACTCGACCACGAGAACGAGCAGTCGCTGCGCCGGGCCCAGGTGGCCGCCGTGGTCTGCGGCGCCTGGGTGGGCCTGGCCCGAGAGGAGTCGCATCTGGTCGACGCCGTCACCGGCGGTCAGGCCCGGCTCGCGGGTTACCACCGGGTGCGCGTGCACAACCACCTCGAAGCGGGCACGGCCCTGGTCTCGCACGCCGTCGAACCCGTCGCGATCATCGTCGCCGAGCTGCTCGACAACGCGCTGCGGCACTCGTCGCCCGACACGGACGTCACCGTCAACCTGGAGCACGTGCACCACGGGTGCTGTGTCACCGTCGACGACGCCGGTCTCGGTATGACCCAGGAGGAGCGGACGCGGGCCCAGCGGCTGGTCGCCGGATCCGATCCGATCCTGCTGACCGACCTGGGCGACCCACCGCGGATGGGGCTCGCCGCGATCGGCCAGCTCACGCGCCAGTTCGACCTCACCGTCGACCTGTCGTCCCCCTCCCCGTACGGCGGCGTACGGGCCGTACTGCGGGTCGACAGCCATCTGCTCAGCCGCGTCGACCCCACGGAGAAACCCCCGGCGGCCAGCGCCCCCCGCTCCACCCGCACCGGCCGCTTTCCGGAACCGGACCACACGGACGCCGGCGCCCCGGACCTCACCGGCACGGACCCGACACCGGCCCACTCCGACACGGGCGGCACCCACACGCCTGCCGCCTCCGACACGGGTGCGGCCCACACACCGGCCCACTCCGGCGCGAGCACCGACCACTCGCCGGTCGGCGACGGCACCCGCGCCCACCACGACCGGGTCGCCTTCGACACGGGCGGCACGGGTCACGCCCCGGTCGGCACAGGCTCAGGCACCGGCACCGGCACCGGCACCGGCACCGGCGAGGAGCCTCCGCCCGTCAACGGCGGCACGGACGCCGAGCACCCGTCGGTCGCCCTCGGCGCCGGCCGGGCGCAGAGCAACGGCCCCACCGCGGTGGAGCCTTCGCCGACCGCCGATCACACCGGCCCGGATCTCGCGCCCCACAACACCCCGGCGCCCGACCCCGCCGGGCACTCCTACAGCGCGGACCCCGGCGCGCAGGCCCTCTCCGACCACGAGGGTCAGCTGGACTCCGACCTCGACGGGCTCCCGCGTCGTCGGCGCCGGGTGCGTGCCGCCGCGGCCTCGTCCGACCTGCCCGGGCCGCGCCGCCCCGCCAGGCGCCCGGAGGAGGCGGCGGCCGCACTGGGCGCACTCCAGTCCGGCACGGCGGCGGCCCGCGCCGGTACCGCGGACCCGGCGGGGACCACCCCCGGCGAAGCCGCGCGGCGGCCCGTGGCCGACGACACCGCGCACACCACCGGGCACATGACCGAACACACCGACCACGAAGGGGGAGCGGCCCGATGACCAGCCGTGACGCGGGCGACACCGCATGGGTGCTGGAGCCGATCCTGGAGGTGCCGCACGTGGTGGCGGCCGTACTGCTCACCCGGGACGGGCTCATCACCGGTTACACCGATGTGCTGGGCCGCGCGTCGGCCGAGCGGGTGGCCGCCATCACGAGCACCGTGCAGGGCGCCTGCCGGACCGCCGCGGCGGCCTTCGCCGACCGGGACAGAGCCGAGGTGCGGCAGATCGTCATCGAGTCCGACCACGGCTACGTGCTGATCGTGCCGACCGACCACGGCACGGTCGTCGCCGCGTACGGCGACCCCGAGGTGCGCCTCGACCTGCTCGCGCACCGGGTGCACTCGCAGGTGGCGCGGCTCGGCGAGAAGGCGATGGCCGCGGCGCCACGAGGGACCGACGGCGGCACTCCGGTATGACGGGCCGGCCGGGCGGCCGCGGCCTGGTTCCCGCGTATCTCTCGACGGGCGGGGTGGCGCGGCCCAGCCGCCCGTGCCTGGAGCGCCTCTCGGTGCTCACCCGGAGCAGGGGCGCCGACCCGCCGGCCGGACTGCCCGCAGCCCAACTCGCCCTGCTGGACGAACTGGACGAGGGCTCGCTGACCGTCGTGGAGGCCGCCGCCCTGCTCCGGCTGCCGGTCTCCGCCGTACGTGTCCTGGCCGCCTGTCTCGTCGACCGCGGCCTGGTCCTCGCCCGCGAGCCGATCCCGCCCGCCGAACGGTTCGCCCCCGATCTGCTGAAGAGAGTGGCCGATGGCCTCCGCGCCCTCAAGCACCAGTGACACCGCCGCCGCCGACGGCGGCATCCATCTGCCGGACACCGCCCGCGACCTGGTGAAGATCCTGGTCGCCGGCCCGTTCGCGGTGGGCAAGACGACTTTGATCGACTCCGTCTCCGAGATCCGCCCGCTGCACACCGAGGAGCAGCTGACGGAGGCGTCCGTCCCGGTGGACGATCTCGACGGGGTGCGCGAGAAGACGACGACGACCGTCGCGATCGACTTCGGCCGGATCAGCCTGGCGGGCGGGATCGTGCTGTACCTGTTCGGGACGCCGGGACAGGAGCGCTTCCGCTCGCTGTGGGACGACATAGCCTACGGCGCGCTCGGCGCCCTGGTCCTGGTCGACAGCCGGCGCATCGACGCGTCGTTCGACGTGCTCGGCCTGGTCGAGGAGTGCGGGCTGCCGTACGCGGTGGCCTTCAACGCGTTCCCCGACTCGCCGACCCACCACACCGAGGAGCAGCTCCGCGAGGCGCTGGACCTGGAGATCGACACGCCGATGGTGACGTGCGACGCCCGGGACCGGAACTCCTCCGTCGACGCGCTGCTCACCCTCATCCAGCACCTCATCGACAGCAATCCCGCGGAGCACCGGTGACCACACATCCCGCCGCCCAGGAGACCTTCGCCCGTGCCACGCCGGTGCGGCTGTGGGAGGACGGTTTCGCCCGCGATCCGTACTCCTACTACGCGGCGCTCGCCGCGCACGGCCCGGTCGGCTGGGCCGAACTCGCGCCGGGCGTACCGGCGTACGTCGTGACCGACCGGCGCGCGGCGCTGGATCTGCTCCACGACACGGAGACGTTCTCGCACGATCCGCGGCCGTGGGAGTCGACGGTCGCCGACGACTCGCCGGTGCTCGGGATGATGCGCTGGCGGCCCAACACGCTGTTCGCGGACGGCGCCGCGCACGTCCGCTACCGCACGTCGCTGATCGACACGTTCGACCTGGTCGAGCCGCACGACCTGCGGGCGCGTGTGCACCGCGCGGTGCACGTCCTGGTGAGCCGGATCGGACCGCACGGTGAGGCCGACCTGGTGGCGGACTTCGCGCGGCCGCTGATGGCGCTGGTGTTCAACAGCCTGTTCGGGCTGCCGGACAGCCAGAGCGAACGGCTCAACGCGGCGCTCGGCAAGATGATGGAGGGCGGCGCGCAGGCGGCCGAGGGCGAGGCCGAGTTCGGCGGCTACGTACTGGAGCTGATCGCCGCCAAGGTGGAGCGGCGCGGCGACGACCTGCCGAGCGCGCTGCTGGACCATCCCGCGGAGCTGACCCCCGAGGAGGTCACCTGGCAGGTGTTCCTCACGCTCGGCGCCGGGCACGAGCCGACCACCAACCTGGTGAGCAACGCCCTGTCGCGGATCCTCGGCAACCCGGAGTACTACTCCACCCTCACCAACGGGGCCCGCCCGGTGATGGACGCGGTGGTGGAGGTGCTGCACCACGAGACCCCGCTCGCCAACTACGGCATCCACTACGCCCGGGAGGCCGTGGCCTTCCACGGCACCTGGCTCCGGGCCGCCGTGCCCGTCGTCATCTCGTACGGGGCGCTCGCGCACTTCGCCGAGCAGGCGGACGAGGACCGCGAGGCCCGGCCCCGGGACGCCTCGCACCTGTCCTGGTCGGCGGGCCCGCACACCTGCCCGGTCAAGCAGCACGCGCTGCTCATCACCACCGAGGCCATCGAGCGGCTCACCCAGTGGCTGCCCGACCTGGAGCCGGTCCTGCCCCGCGAGCGGCTGACCTGGCGTCCGGGCCCGTTCCACCGCTCGCTCACCGCTCTGCCCGTCCGGTTCAGCCCCCGCGCCCCCGACCAGCCTGGAGAGTTGCCGTGACCGTCACCGACCGCATCGCCCTCGACCCGTTCGGCGCCGAGATACCCGCCGAGAGCGCCCGGCTGCGCGCGCTCGGACCGATCGTCCCCGTGGAGCTGCCGGGCGGCATACCGGCCTGGGCGCCCACCGGCTACGACACCCTGAAGAGCCTCATCCTCGACCCGCGGGTCAGCAAGGACCCCCGTAAGCACTGGAACCTGTGGGGCAGCGTCGGGGACCATCCCTCCTGGGGCTGGGTGCTGGGCTGGGTCGGTGTGGTCAACATGCTCTCGACGTACGGCGAGGACCACACGCGGCTGCGCAAGCTGGTCGCCCCGAGTTTCACACTCCGCCGTACCGAGGCGATGCGGCCGCGGGTGGAGGCGATCACCGCCGAGCTGCTGGACGCGCTGGAGGCCGGTGACGACGGGGTCGTCGACGTGAAGGCCGGGCTGGCCCATCCGCTGCCGATGCGGCTGATCTGCGAACTGTTCGGTGTCCCCGACGAGTTGCGGGACGCGACGGGCCGGCTGATCGCCGCCATCATGGACACGTCCGACCCGAGCCCGGAGCACGCCGCGTTCGTCCAGGAGCAGATCGGTACCGTGCTGCCGGCCCTGATCGCGTACCGGAGCGAGCATCCCGGCGACGATCTGACGACCGAACTGGTGCGGGTGCGCGACGAGGACGGCGACCGGCTCAGTGACGAGGAACTGCTCTACACCCTGCTGCTGGTCATCGGGGCGGGCTTCGAGACGACCGTGAACCTCATCGGCAACGCGGTCGTGGCGCTGCTGCGGGATCCGGCGCAGCTCGCCGCCGTCCGGTCGGGGGCGGTCGGCTGGGACGCGGTGATCGACGAGACGCTGCGGGTGCACCCGTCCATCGCCTCGCTGCCGCTGCGGTACGCGGTGAGCGACATCGAGGTCGGCGACGTCACCGTGCCGGCCGGGGACGCCATCATCACGACGTATGCGGCGGCCGGGGTAGATCCGGCGCGCTACGGGGCGGACGCCGACGTGTTCGACGCGGCGCGCGGCGCCGACGACCATCTGTCGTTCGGGGTCGGTGTGCACCGGTGCATAGGCGCTCCACTGGCCCGTCTTGAGGCCCTCACCGCGCTGCCCGCGCTGTTCGAACGCTTCCCGGAGATCCGCCTCGCGGTCGCCGAGGAGGAACTGCGGCAGGTGCCGTCGTTCATCGCGTTCGGCTGGCAGGAGGTGCCGGTGCAGCTGCGCGGCTGACCGCGCCCGACCCGGACCGCGCGACACGTGTGTTCCGGCCGTGGGAGCCCGACCGGTCCCCCGTGCCGGTCGTGCCCCCACAGCTCGTTGAACTTACGTCGACAGTGGCCCGATTGTGAACCTTGCCGATGCCCCCTCGGACGCCACGAGCACTCAACCGTGCACAGATGCGTCCACTTTGTTTGGCTTTGCGCGATCTCGGCATCCGATCGCCACGCCTCACCCCGTGGCGAGATCCAGATCCGGCGGCGCGAGCTCGCCGAGCGCCAGATGCGAGAGCACCACCTCGTACAGATCGCACCCGGCGGCGAGGAGTTGCCGTTCGAGTACGGGCTCGGCGCCGCGCACCCGCTCACGCACGGTCTGCGCGTGCACACCGAGCACCTGGGCGGTCCGTTCGGCGTTGGCTCCGCACGCGAGCCAGGCGCGCAGCGTACGGCGCAGATCGCGGCCGTCGGTGTCCAGCCGGGCCAGGAGCTCCTGGGACCAGGTGCGCAGCGCGGGCCCGGAGAGCAGCGCTCCGAGGTCCGCGGGGGCCGGACGGCCGGCGGTCCGGTCCGCGTCGGCGTGGCCCTCCTGGGTGTTCAGCGCGAGGTGCACGGTGGCGCGTACGGCGAGGTCGGAGAAGTCGGTCCGCAGCAGGTGCTCGACGCGGTCCATCCGGGCCCGCACGGTGTTGCGGCTGACGCCGAGCACCTTGGCCGCGCTGACCGCGGTGAACTCCAGGCCCAGCCGGGTGGTGGCGAGGAGTTCGGCGCGGGTGTGGTGCGGCAGGGTGTCCAGCGGGCGCAGCAGCCGGGTGGACCAGGCGCGCAGCACGGCCGGGTCCATCAGGCGTTCGGGGTGGGTGCGCTCGGCGTAGACCGCCGACTGTTCGGGGCGGAAGCGGGCGACGGCCAGTGCGCTCACGGCCTGGCCGTAGGCGGTGGCGGTGCGGGCGAGGGCCTGGCGGACGCTGCCGCCGAGGAAGGTGTCCGGGCGGGAGCCGACCAGGGCGCGCAGCTCCCGCGCCTCGGCCTCGTCGGGGACGACGACGATGACGTGCCCGTCGACGGCCGGGCAGCGCACCACCAGGGCACGCTCGCGGGTCGCGCTGAGGCACTCCTCGGCGAACCGGTCGCGTTCCTCGGGGCGGCTCTCGGCGACGTAGACACAGGCCGAGTCCGTGTCGAGGAGGCCGGGCCAGAGACCGGCGGCGACCCGACGGGCGGCCACGATGTCCTGGACCATGAGGAGTTGCAGGATCGCCAGGCGCAGATCGGCGGCGGCCCGCTTCAGCCGGCGTCCGGCCGCGGTCGACTCCCTTGCCCGCAGCAGGAGTTCGAGGACGGTGGCGGCCTGGGTGACGATCTCGGAGGTGCGCCGGTCGAAGGGTGCCGTGCGGGTCACGGTCAGCACTCCGGTGGCGGCGGGCGCCGGCAACTCCACGCGGACCAGCCGGAGATGACGTCCGCCCTCCTCCAGCGACGCGGAGGCGATCCGGCCCGTGACGACCGCCTCGGTCAGCCCGGGTTCCACCGGGATGTGCCGCCCCGCCAGCAGTGTGCCGCGGTCGTCCCGCAGGGACACCGTGCCGTCCACGGCGGCCGCGAGCCACGCGACCACGCGGCCCGGGTCCCGGCCGGACGGCCGCAGCTGGTCGAGGAGTTCGCCGGCCCAGGCCGTCGCGCGTCCGTCTCTGTCGCCATCGGTGTCGGTGTCGGTGCCGTCCCCCTGGCCGGCCATGTCGCCCACTCCTCTTCGTTCGTGTCGGCCCGGTGTCGCTGACGGGACGTTACCCCACGCTCCTTGGTGACCCGGGGTGTCGAACAGCGCGGCCACGGCGCCCGGCACGCGGCGGAACCGGCGCCGTCGCTCAGTCCGCCGGGTCCGTCTTCGGCCGCGCGGCGGGGCGGTAGCGGACGTTCAGCGCGGCCCGGGGGTCGCCGTCGCCGACCCGGTCCAGGCGGACCGGCTCGTGGCCCGGGTTGTCGTAGAGCCGGATGCCCTCGCCGAGCAGTACGGGGGCGATGTGCAGGTCGATCTCGTCGATGAGGCCCAGTTCGAGGAGCTGGCGGCCGATGGTCGGGGAGAACACCTCCAGGTTCTTGCCGTCGGCCGCCTCGAGGCCGAGCCGGACCGCCTCGCCCGGGTCGCAGCTCAGGAAGGTGACACCGTCGCCGGGCGTCGCGTCCTCGGGGTGGTGGGTGAGCACGAAGAGCGGTCCGTTCCAGGCGCCGCCGTAGACGTAACCGGTGTGCGGGTACTGGTCCCAGCCGCTGCGGCCGCCCAGGATCGCGCCCGTGGTCTCGACGTACTCGTCGATCAGGCCGGGGCGGGTGGTGAAGCCGGTCGCCCAGTCCATCTCGTGGTGGGGACCCGCCACGTATCCGTCGAGCGACATCGTGAAGTGCCAGAGCACCTTTCCCGCTGCGCTCTGCGGCTCGGTGTCGCTCATGTGCCGCCTCCTCTGCCTTCTGCTCGGGGCTGCCGACGGTGACCTCCACGCTAACGGCGTCCGCGCGGGGCGTCTGCCCGCCGGTCACCGGTCCGGCACACCACTCGGGTCACCCGTGTCTCCCCCGCGCCCCGAACCGCATAAGCTCGGCCAATGGCGAAGTACTACGACGTGCACCCCGACAACCCCCAGCCCCGCACCATCGCGCAGATCGCCGAGAGCATCCGCGCCGACGCGCTGATCGCGTACCCCACGGACTCCTGCTACGCGCTCGGCTGCCGGATCGGCAGCCGTGAGGGCATCGACCGGATCCGTTCGATCCGCCAGCTCGACGACCGGCACCATTTCACCCTCGTGTGCCAGGACTTCGCGCAGCTCGGCCAGTTCGTCCGGATCGACAACGACGTGTTCCGCGCGGTCAAGGCGTCGACGCCGGGCAGCTACACCTTCATCCTCCCGGCGACGAGGGAGGTGCCGCGGATGCTCCAGCACCCGAAGAAGAAGACCGTCGGTGTGCGCATCCCGGACCATGTCGTCACCCAGGCGCTGCTCCACGAACTGGGCGAACCGCTGCTCTCCAGCACCCTGCTCCTGCCGGACGAGGCGGAGCCCATGACCCAGGGCTGGGAGATCAAGGACCGGCTCGACCATGTCCTGGACGGTGTGGTCGACTCCGGGGACTGCGGCACGGAACCGACCACGGTGATCGACTTCTCGGGCGGCGAGGCCGAGATCGTACGGCACGGGGCGGGCGACACGTCACGGTTCGAGTAGCACGAGGACCGGGCACCACCCCGGCCGCGGCCCCGGCAAGGTTCCGGCAGAACGACCGGTGCCGGTGCGGGTGCCCCGGAGGGGGCGTGCCACGATGATCGCGATCGGGCCCGTCGGGCCGACGGGCCGTTCGCCGTCGACCGCGCAGGAGGCACACCGTCATGACGGCCGTACAGGGAACCATCGTCGACATCCCCACCGAGGACGGCACCGCGGACGCCTATCTGGTGCGTCCCGCCGAGGGTGGCCCGTATCCGGGGGTGCTGATGTACATGGACGCGTTCGGGCGGCGGCCGCACCTCAACGCGATGGCGGACCGGCTGGCGGGGGCCGGCTACACGGTCCTGGTGCCGAACGTCTTCTACCGCTTCGGGCGGACGCCGCTGCTGGAGCTGCCCGAGTTCATCGACGACGAGGCCCGCCCGCCGCTGCTGGGGCGGATCATGCCGATGCTCCGGACGCTCACCCCCGACCTGGCGATGCGGGATGCCGCGGTCTATCTGCGCCGGCTCGCCGAGGAACCTGCCGCCGCGGACGGGCCGGTGGCGGTCACCGGCTACTGCATGGGCGCCCGGCTGGCCCTGCTCACCGCGGGCACCTTCCCGGACCAGGTCGCCGCCCTCGCCGGTTTCCACGCCGCGCAGCTCGCGACGGACGCTCCCGACAGCCCGCATCTGCTCGCCGACCGGATCGGCGCCGAGGTCTACTTCGGCCACGCCGACGAGGACCCGTCGATGCCGCCGAAGGCGGTCGAGCGCCTGGAGAACGCGCTGACGGAGGCGGGCGTACGGCACCGCTGCGAGGTGTACAAGGGCGCGCACCACGGCTTCACGCAGTCGGACACGTCGGTGTACGACGCCGACGCGGACGCCCGGCACTGGGCGGCCCTGCTGGACCTGCTCGACCGCACCTTCTGACCTGCGCGGGCACCAGCCCGTGACCGGGGCCCGCCGCGCGAGAGAACGCGGCGGGCGCCGCTCGTTCCCGCCCCGCAGTTCCGCCTCCTCAACCAGCGTTCTCCACACGGCCCTTGTCCTCAGCATTGACATGCCCGTGACGCAGCGGGAGTCTGAGAGCGCTCTCAAGCCCGGTACGGACCAATCCCCTGTCCCCCCACACCCGCACGGAGGTGGAGCGTGCTCACCAAGAAGCACCGTCTCCTGGCCACGTCCGCGGCGACCGCGCTGGTCGCCACGATCATCACGCTCGGCGGACCGTCCAGCGCGGACGCCGCGGTCCCCGCCACGATCCCGTTGGCGCTCACCAACAACTCCGGCCGCGGTGACGCGGTCCACGTCTACGTCCTCGGCACCTCTCCCGACGGCAGGCAGGGCTGGGCGGACGCGTCCGGCACGTTCCACGCCTGGCCGGCCGGCGGCAACCCGCCGTCCCCGGCGCCGGACGCGTCGATTCCGGGCCCGGCGGCGGGCCAGTCGAAGACGATCCGCATCCCGAAGCTCTCGGGCCGGATCTACTTCTCGTACGGCCAGAAGCTGGACTTCCGGCTGACCACCGGCGGGCTGGTGCAGCCGGCCGTGCAGAACCCCAGTGACCCGAACCGCAACATCCTGTTCAACTGGTCGGAGTACACGCTCAACGACTCCGGCATCTGGCTCAACAGCACGCAGGTCGACATGTTCTCGGCGCCGTACTCGGTCGGGGTGCAGCGGGCCGACGGCACCACGGCCAGCACCGGAAAGCTCAAGGCCGGTGGCTACAACGGGTTCTTCCAGGCGCTGCGGGCCCAGTCCGGCGGCTGGTCGGGGCTGATCCAGACCCGGCCGGACGGCACGGTGCTGCGTGCGCTGTCCCCGCTGTACGGCGTGGAGACCGGTGCGCTGCCGCGCGCGGTGATGGACGACTACATCAACCGGGTCTGGCAGCGCTACGCGTCGGCGACACTGACGGTCACACCGTTCAGCAACCAGCCGAACACCAAGTACTTCGGCCGGGTCTCGGGCAACGTCATGAACTTCACCAACGGTTCGGGCGCGACGGTGACCAGCTTCACCAAGCCCGACGCCGACAGCATCTTCGGCTGCCACCGGCTGCTCGACGCGCCCAACGACCAGGTGCGCGGCCCGATCTCCCGCACGCTGTGCGCGGGCTTCAACCGGTCGACGCTGCTGACCAATCCCAACCAGCCGGACACCTCGAACGCGAACTTCTACAAGGACGGAGTGACCAACCACTACGCCCGCGCCATCCATGAGCGGATGGTCGACGGCAAGGCCTACGCGTTCGCGTTCGACGACGTCGGCGCCCATGAGTCGCTGGTGCACGACGGCAACCCGCAGCAGGCCAGGATCACCCTCGACTCGTTCAACTGACCGGGCACGACCGGGAGTCCACCGGCCGTAGCGAAGAGTTGACCGGGACACGCACCGCAAAGACTTGCCCAGCTCACGTCTTCCCCCTAGACCATGCACACAACGTTCATGGCTCTGGGGGGAGTTGGGCGCTTTGGAAGGTACCGTCGACGGGTTTCGCTACGGAGCGGTGACCCCGGTCGCCGCGTATGTGATGGCGTGTCTGGGAGGGGCGCTCGGACTGCGCTGCATCGTGCGGTCGCTGCTGGACGAGCGGCCGTGGCGGCTCGGCTGGCTGGCGCTGGGTGCCGCTTCGATCTGCTGCGGCATCTGGACGATGCACTTCATCGCCATGATCGGCTTCCATGTCGAGGAGACCCGGATCCGCTACGACACGAGCCTGACGCTGCTCAGTCTCCTCGTGGCGGTCCTGGTGGTCGGTGTGGGGGTGTTCCTCGTCGGCGTGGGCGGCGCACAGCGTCGCACACTCCTCGTCGCGGGGTCGGTCACCGGGCTCGGGGTCGCCGCCATGCACTATCTGGGCATGGCGGCGATGCGCCTCAACGGCGAGATCGGCTACGACGTCCTCACGGTGGCGCTGTCCGCCGTGATCGCGGTCGGCGCGGCGACCGCCGCACTGTGGGCGGCCGTCACCGTCCGGGGTTTCCTGCCGAGCCTCGCCGCGAGTCTGGTGATGGGGCTGGCCGTCTCCGGCATGCACTACACGGCCATGTCCGCCGTGCACGTCCATGTGCACAAGACGATCGCGCCGACCTGGAACGGCAACTCGCCGGCCGCGCTGATGCTGCCGATGCTGCTCGGGCCCCTGGTGTTCCTGCTGCTCGCGGGCGTCGTCGTGATGTTCGACCCGCTTCTTGTGCTCGGCGAGGGCGACTGGAACCGCACGTCGGCCCGCCGACCGGCCAACGCCGCCCGGGAGCGGGCCCGCACCCACCCCGATCCACCCGGCCACCACGCCCGCGTCCGCCCCCATCCCCGCCCCCGCCCCCGTCCCCGCGACTGGTGACCCGGCGCGGGGGTCATCCGTCCGTCCGGTCCGGGAACACCGGAGGTGGGGACGCGGTTCTACGGCTCGTGGACGCGTGTCCACCACCGCCGGATGGAGGAGCCCCGTGCCACCCACCTCACGCCCGCTGTGCAAGCTCGGATTTCTGACCATCGGGCTGTTCGACGCGGCGGACCCGCGCCGGGGCCACGAGTCGACGCTGGAGATCATCGAGCTGGGCGAGCGGCTCGGCTTCGACAGCGCCTGGGTCCGCCACCGCCATCTCCAGTACGGCATCTCCTCCCCCGTCGCCGTCCTCGCGGCCGCGTCGCAGCGCACGAGCCGGATCGAACTGGGCACCGCGGTCATCCCGTTGGGCTGGGAGAACCCACTGCGGCTCGCGGAGGACCTGGCCACCGTCGACGTCCTGTCCGGCGGCCGGCTCAATCCGGGAGTGAGCGTCGGCCCGCCGATGCACTTCGACCGGGTCAAGGAGTCGCTGTACCCGGACACGGCCGACGCGGAGGAGTTCGGGTACGAACGGGTGCGCCGGCTGCTGGACTTCGTGCGCGGCGAGGCGGCGAGCGACTTCAGCGGCACGGAGGGGTTCGAGGTCTTCTCGGACCGGGTGCAGCCGCACTCCGCCGGCCTGGGCGGCCGTATGTGGTACGGCGGGGGCAGCCTCGGCTCCGCGCGCTGGGCCGGCGAGCACGGGATGAACCTGCTGACCAGCAGCGTCGTCAAGGCCGAAAAGCCGGAGGACGCCGAGAAGTCGCGGGCCGTCGAGGGCTCGCGGAGCGCCGAGGGGTCGCTGGACTTCGCCGAGATCCAGCTCTCGCACATCCGCGCCTTCCGCGCCGCCCACCCGGACGGCGACGCGGCACGGGTCTCGCAGGGCCTGGTCGTGATCCCGACCGACTCGGCCACGGCACGGCAGCGCGCGAAGTACGAGGCGTACGCCGCCGAGCGGCTGCCGCGCACCGCGACCCCGCAGGGTCCGGCGCGGCTGCTGTTCGCGCCGGACCTGGTCGGCACCTCGGCGGAGATCGCCGAACGGCTGCACGCGCACGCCGCCTTCCGTGAGGTGGACGAGGTGGCGTTCGCGCTGCCGTTCAGCTTCGAGCACGAGGACTACGTACAGATCCTCACGGACATGACGACGAAGCTCGGCCCGGCGCTGGGGTGGACGGCCCCGTAGGTCACCACCGTCCGGGCTCGGTCCCCACAACGGCCTCCGACGGCTTTCCGTCCACGCCGACGGGTACGTCGCCGGTGAGCATCACCCGGTGCATGGTGCGGGGGTGGCCGAGGTGGGCGTTGTCGGAGGGGGCGAGGTGGATGGTGGCGCGGTTGTCCCAGAAGGCCACGCTGCCGGGCTCCCACCGGAAACGGACCGTGTACTCGGGCCGGGTCGCCTGCTCCAGGAGCAGTTCCAGGAGCAGCCGGCTCTCGGCGCGCGAGACGTCGGCGATCTGCTCCAGGTAGTAGCCGTTGACGAACAGCACCCGCTCGCCGGTCTCCGGATGGACCCGGACCAGCGGGTGCAGGGTGGCGACCTGGTGGTCCAGCAGATGGCGGACGTAGGCGTCGTCGCCGGCCCGCGGCTGGTAGCCGACGCCGAGCCGGTGTTCGGCGCGCAGCCCGTCGGCGAACTCCCGTACCGGGCCGGAGAGTCCGGCGTAGGCGGCGGCCAGATTGGACCACGTGGTGTCACCGCCGTAGGGCGGTACGGTCTCGGCGCGCAGGATCGTCGCGGCCGGCGGGTCGATCCGGGCCCCGTGGTCGCAGTGCCAGCCGCGCAGCGGGTGGTGCCGGCGCCGCCGCAGCCACTCGTCGTGCTCCATGCCGAACCGTCCGCCCAGCTCCAGCCGGTCGGCGGTGGTCTCGATCTCCGGGTGTTCGTCCGGCGACGCCGAGCCCCGCTTCCGCAGCACCACCGGCTCCCCGAACAGGCGCGCGAACCGCACATGCCCGTCGTGGTCGAGGCGCTGCCCCCGGAAGAACACCACCTTCCACCGCAGCACGGCGGCCCGCACGGCGGCGACCTGGGCCTCGTCCAGTCCGTCCGCGAGGTCGACGCCGGAGATCTCGGCCCCGATGTACCCGGCGACGGGCCGTATCTCGACCCCGCCCGTCGTGCCCGTGTCCTTCGCCATACCCACTCCGTCCGTCAGGTCGTCCCGGCCCCACGGATGATCGTGACATCTCCGGCCCGCCCGGGGAGCGGTTCGGCAGCGGAGGGGTGGGGGCTGGTCACACAGCTCCCCGCCCCTGGAGAACCACCCGGTGCCGCTTCCGGTTGATCGTTCCCCCTCCTGTCCCCGAGGCTGGAGGGGACGGCACAGTCGAGGGAAGGTCCCACAGTGGTCAGCATCCCGGTACACACGCTCAACGACGGCACGTCGCTTCCCGCCATCGGCCTCGGCACCTGGCCCATGAGCGACGCACAGGCGGAGGAGGCGGTGCTCACCGCCCTGGACACGGGCTACCGCCTGATCGACACGGCGGTGAACTACCACAACGAGACCGGCGTCGGCCGCGCTCTCGCCCGTACGTCGGTCCCGCACGACGAGATCGTGGTGACGACCAAGCTCCCGGGCCGGCACCACGGCTACGACGAGACGCTCGCGTCCTTCGACGAGTCCCGGGCCCGGCTGGGCGTGGACCGGGTCGGTCTGTATCTGATCCACTGGCCGCTGCCCCGCGTCGACCTCTACGTCGACTCCTGGAAGGCCATGATCAAGCTGCGCGAGGACGGTCTGGTCCGGTCGATCGGCGTCTCCAACTTCACACCCGAGCACATCGAGCGCCTGGAGCGGGAGACCGGTGTGCTGCCCGCGGTGAACCAGATCGAGATGCACCCGCTGTTCCCGCAGGAGGAGCTGCGCGCCTACCACGCGGACAAGGGTGTCCTCGTCGAGAGCTGGAGCCCGCTGGGCCGGGGCTCGGACCTCCTCGACGACCCGGCGATCGCCGCCCTCGCCAAGGCCCGCGGGGTGACACCGGGCCAGTTGATCCTGGGCTGGCACGTCGGGCTGGGAGTGGTCCCGATCCCGAAGTCCGCCCATCCCGAGCGGCAACGGGACAACCTGGACGTCTTCGACTTCACGCTGGAGCCGCAGGAGCTCCGGGCCGTCGCGGACCGGGAGCACCGGCGGCTGGGCGGCGACCCCGAGGTGCACGAGGAGTTCTGACGCCGGGCGGACGGTGGGTCAGCGCAGATGCCGCTCGAAGAAGTCCATGGTGACCTCCATCGAGCGCGGCCACTGTCCGTAGAAGGTGTGCCCCTCACCCTCGTAGGTGCGCAGCTCCACGTCCTTGCCGGCCTTCTCGAGGGCGGCGACCATGTGCCGGGACCAGCGGATCGGGCAGGTCTCGTCGGCGGTGCCGTGGTGGATGAGCAGCGGCTCGGTGGCCCGGTCGGCGTAGGTGGCCGCGGAGGCCTCGCGCCAGAACTCGGGGTTGTCCTCCGGTGAGCCGTGCTTCGCCTCGATCTCGTCGACGAGGGGCTCGCCGCGCTGGTAGTGGTCGAGGTTCTCCTCCGGCCTGGAGCTGACGGGCGCGAAGACGACGGCCGCGTCCACCAGGCCCGGCGCCGCGACGAGCGCGTTGTAGACGACCCCGCCGCCCATCGACCGGCCGAGCAGGCCGATGCGTTCGTCGTCGATCTCGGTGCGGTCGGAGGCGCGCAGGGCGAGCACGGCGCCGATGACGTCCTCGGTGTAGCCGAGGCGGAGGTTGACTTCGTTGTCCGGGTCGTCGTCGGAGCCGGCGTGGTTGCGGTAGTCGCTGTGCAGGACGATGTAGCCGTTGCGGGCCAGCAGGTCCTGCTCGCGGGCGAGTCCGCGGCCTGTGGTGTAGACCTCCGGGTCGATGTAGCCGTGGGCGAGGACCAGCGCCGGGAACGGCCCCCTTCCCGTGGGGATGTTCATGAGTCCGGAGATGGTCAGCCCGTTCGCCCGGTAGGTGACGGCGTACTGGGTGTAGGCGTCGGTGCGGTCGCGCACCTCGCCGAGCCGCAGGTCGGACCCGGTGTGCTCGCGTGCGGCGAGACCCGGGATCGAGACCGGGTTCGGCGGCTCGGCGGTAGGGCTGGGGCTGGGCGGTGGCGCGCTGGTGGCCGCCGCGGACGTGGACGGCGAGGGACTGGGTGCCGCGTTGTCGTCCCCGCCGTCGGTGCAGCCCACCGCGGCCGTCAGGAGGAGGCAGACAGCGAGTCGGGCCTTGCTCAGCAGCCGCATGGACCCAGTATCGCGGATCATCCGCCCCGGGAACCCCGGTTGGCCGGATCAGCCCCGCTGGGCCCGGAGGACGTCGAGGGCCTTGTCGGCATGGGTGTTCATCCGGATCTCGCTGCGGACGACCTCCAGGACCGTCCGGTCCTGCGCGATCACGAAGGTGACCCGCTTGGTGGGTGCGAGGCTGAACCCCCGCTTCACCCCGAAGAGTTCCCGGACCTTGCCGTCGGTGTCGGAGAGCAGGGTCATGCCGAGGGTGTGCTTCCCGGCGAACTCCTGCTGCTTGTCGACGGTGTCACCGCTGATGCCGACCGGCCGGGCGCCGACCGCGGCGAACTCCGCGGCCAGGTCGCGGAAGTGGCAGGCCTCGGCCGTGCATCCGGCGGTCATCGCGGCCGGGTAGAAGAACAGCACCACCGGTCCGTCGGTGAGCAGCTCGGACAGCCGGCGTACGGTGCCGCTCTCGTCCGGCAGCTCGAAGTCCTCGATCTTGTCGCCGGTGTTCACCTGTCCTGTCATGACGTCCTCTCCGCGTTGCGTGCGACGCCGCGGGCCCACAGGACGAGCGGCACTTGCAGCGGCAGCCGTCCGACGGCCGCTGCCCTGAGCGGCGCCGGGCGGCGCTGCCAGTCGACGGCCATCTTGACGTTGGCCGGGAAGATTCCGACGAAGTAGGCCGTCGTGGCCCGGGCCGCGATCCGCCGGGTGCGGGGCAGCGCCACACCCGCGGCGAGCGCCAGCTCGACGACACCGCTCGCGTAGGTCCAGGTCCGTGGTGTGCCGGGCAGCGAGCGGGGCACCATCGCGTCGAAGGGCCGCGGCGCGGTGAAGTGGGCGGCTCCGGCCGCGGCCAGCAGTCCGGCGAGCAGCAGGGGCGAGCGTGCGGACCGTGACACGGGTTCCTCCTCGGGCGGCCTGAGCCCGGACATTACTCGACGGTACAGCCGGCGCGCCGGGCGGCCCCCGGGTTTCCGCGTCCGGCCACGCGCCATCGCCGGCGGCCCCACCAACTGACCTTCTAGGGCCGGCGGTTGTGGGTTCCGGGTGTATGGCCGAAGGAGCGGCGGAAGACGTCGATGAAGGCGCTCGCGGAGGACCAGCCGCAGCGGTGGGCCACCGTCGTCACCGGCACGTCCTCGGCCAGCATGCGCAGGGCGTGGTAGAGCCGGGACTGGGTGCGCCACTGCGGGAAGGTCATGCCGAACTCGGCGCGGAAGAGCCGGCTGAGGGTGCGCTCGCCGGTCCCGGTCGCCGCGCCCAGGGCGGCGAGGGTGCTGGCGTCCGCCGGGTCGCCGTGCACCAGGTCGCAGACGGCGGCCAGCCGGGGATCGGCGGCGGTGGGCAGCCGTAGCGGCTGCTGGGCCGATGCGCGCAGCTGGTCGCGCAGCACGGCGAGTAGCCGCCGGCGTTCGGGTCCGGTGTCCTCGGGGTCGCGGGTGTAGGCGAGGATCAGCTCGCGCAGCAGCGGGCTGACGGCGAGGACGGTGGGGGTGTCCATGCCGAGCGGGTTGTCGGCGGCGGGCAGGCCGACGAGATGCAGGTCGATGTGGCCGTGGGCGCGGTGTGCGTGCACGGTCCCGGCGGGCACCCACAGGGCCCGGGTGCCGGGCGCGAACCAGGTGCCCGCGTCCGTGGTGACGGCGAGCACGCCGGAGCCCGCGTAGACGATCTGGTGCTCGTCGTGGCGGTGGGCGTCGATCCGGGCGCCGGCGGCCAGGCTCTTCGCCACGGTCGGCGCCTTGGGGTCATGGCGGATGTTCGGCACAATCGGGCAGTTTAATGAAAGCCGGACAGTGCTGTCGCGGGCGACGATCGCCTCATGCCGAGGAAAACCACCGCGCCGGGGAAGACGACCGCACCCACCCCGTCGAGCGGACCGACCCTGTCGAGCCGTCGCCGGATCACCCGGATGTCCTTCGCCCACGCCTGTGTGGACGTGTACCAGGGAGCCGTGGCCGCCCTCGTGCCGTACTTCGTCGCCGAGCGCGACTACACCTACGCGGCCGCCTCGGGAGTCGTGCTCGCCGCCTCGCTGCTGTCGTCGCTGGTGCAGCCGCTGTTCGGGGTGCTGACCGACCGGCGGGCGATGCCCTGGCTGCTGCCGCTGAGTGTGTTCGCGTCCGGCGCGGGGGTCGCGCTGAGCGGGGTCGGCGACGCGTACGCGTGGACGCTGGCGGCGGTCGCGGTGTCCGGGGTCGGCGTCGCCGCCTACCACCCGGAGGCCGCCCGCGCGGCCCGCGCCGCCGCACAGGGCAGCCAGACGGCGATGGGCTGGTTCTCGCTGGGCGGCAACATCGGCTTCGCACTGGCCCCGCTGCTGGTGTCGGCCGTCGTCGCGACAGGGTCCCTGCACGCCACTCCCCTGCTGATGGCGCCCGCGCTGATCGGCACGGTGCTGTGTCTGGCCACCCGCGGCGCCCCTGTGGAGACGGCGTCCGCGGCCGAGGGCGCCGGCCGCGACGACTGGCCGTCGTTCCTCCGGCTGTCCGGCGCCATCGTCTGCCGCTCGATCGTGTTCGTCGGGCTGAGCGCCTTCATCTCCCTGTACGTGCGGGAGCGGACCGGCGGCGGAGCGGTGGCCGGCACGGCCGCGCTGTTCGTGCTCTACGCCGGTGGCGCGCTGGGCACGGTGGCCGGCGGCCGGCTCGCCGACCGGTACGGCCGTACGGCGGTCCTGCGCCGCTCGTACGCGCTGACCGTCGTCGCCGTCGCGGGCCTGCTGCTGGCGCCCGGCCCCCTGATCTACCCGTTCGTCGCGCTGGTCTCGGCCGGGCTGTACGTGCCGTTCGCCCTGCACATCACGCTGGGCCAGGACTGTCTGCCCCGGCACATGGGCACGGCGAGCGGGGTCACCCTCGGCCTGGCGGTGAGCGTCGGAGGGCTGTCCGCCCCGGCGCTCGGGGCGCTCGCCGACGCCACGACGCTGCGGACCGCCCTCGTCCCGCTCGTCGCCCTGCCCGCGGTCGGCTGGCTCCTGGTGCGCACCCTGCGCGATCCGCTGCTCACACGGCCGGGGCCGGCAGCGGCGGAAGGCGCCCGCACCGACGCCGGCCGGGATCCGTCCGGCTCCTGAAGCGGTGTCAGACGGTGTCCGGCTGCGGTTCGGCGTCGTCCTCGGCGTACTCCAGGAAGTCGTCCACCATGCGGTGGAAGAGGGTGGCGAACTGCCGCAGCTCCTCCGGAGTCCAGTCGGCCAGTGCCTGTTGCATGCCTCGCGCCCCCGCGTCCCGGATCCGGGCGATGGCCCGGCCGCCCTCCTCCGTGAGTTCGATGCGCTGGGCGCGGCGGTCGTCGGGGTCGGGCACCCGTGAGACGTAGCCGACCCGCTGTAGTTGCTGCACCGTGCGGGTCACGTGCGAGGCCTCGACGCCGAGCCGGGCCGCCAGCTCACCCGGGCGGCGCGGTTCCCCGTCCGCGATCTGCCGGAGCACACCCGTCGCCGCCCGGTCGAGCGGCACACCGGCCACCGCCACCAGCCGGTCGTGCTGCCGGGCACGGGAGATCAGGTAGGTGATCCGGCTGAGCGCACGCTCGATCTCGATCACTTCCCCGGAGGCGGGGGCGGTGGGGAACGGTGTGGTGGGCATACGCCCGACGTTACCATATCGTTGCCTGACTCAAGTAACTTACCGCGCCGCCGACCCCGCGGGCGGGGCCGCGGATCCCGGCCGCGCCGCCCGCAACAGAGGCACGCTCCCGCCCAACCTGTGCTTAGCTTAGGCTTACCTAACTTTCCGCGATGTTCTGTCGACGGACCCGGAGCCACACGATGAGCACCTCCGCCGCGCACTCACCGTCCCCGCCGGCCGCCACCGGCCCGTACGCCGACGTGCGCCCCACGCGGGTCACCGGTCCGCGGGTCGCGCGTCTGGTGCAACGACTGGCCAGGGCCGGCGACGCCGGACGCGCCGCCCTGACCGCCGAGTTCTGGAGCGAGGTGGAACGTCTGGGCACCCCGCTGGTCGAGGAGTCGGCGGGCGAACCGGGCCACCGCACGGTCACGTTCCTGTGGCGCGGTCACCGGGCGACCCGTCAGGTCCTGCTGTGCGCCCACCGCGTGGTCGACCGCGACCACCTCGCCGGCGCGCTCCTGGAGCACGTGCCCGGTACCGACGTATGGCATCTGGGGCTGCGGCTGCGCGCGGACCACCGGGGCTCGTACCGGCTCGCCGCGGACATCTCGACGAAGGAACCGCCGACGGATCCGGGTGAACTCCAGCGGCGGCTGCGGTCGTTGTCGGTGCACGCGGCGGCCGACCCGCTCAACCCCCGCTCCATCGCGACACGTTGGCAGGAATCCCGCGGTTCGGTGTTCGCGCTGCCGTACGCGCCGGCCGAGCCGTGGAGCGGGCGTGCGGGCGAGGCTCCGGCCGGGCGGGTCGAGCGGCACCGGCTGTCCTCGGCGGCGCTGGACGGCGACCGGGACACCTGGGTCTATCTGCCGGCGGGGCACCGGCCCGCCGGTGGGCGGCCCCTGCCGGTGCTGGTGCTGTGCGACGGCGACATGTGGTTCGGCCGGCTCGGTCTGGACCGCACGCTGGACCGGCTGATCGCCGAGGGCGCGCTGCCGCCGCTCGCCGTGCTGGCGCCGGACGCCGTGGACCGGCACACCCGGCGGCGTGAACTCGGCGAGGGCGACGCGTTCGTGTCGTTCCTCGCCGACGAGCTGCTGCCCTGGGCCACAGGCCGCCGGCGGCTGACGACCGATCCGGCGGACACGGTCGTCGCCGGTCAGCGGCTGGGCGCGGCGACCGCCCTGTACGCGGCGCTGCGGCGCCCCGACCGCTTCGGCACCGTCCTCGCCCAGTCCGCCACCCTGTGGTGGCGTCCCGGGCTCACCTCCCCGGAGGGTCCCGACACCCCGGTGATCGGGGCGCCCTGGCTCGCCACCCGGTACACGGCCGGACCGCCGCGGCCCGTACGGGTCCATCTGGACGCCGGTTTGCAGGAAGGGACCCAGGCCGAACAGAACCGCACGCTGTACGAGGCGTTGCGGGCGGCCGGACACCGGATCACCCTCGACGAGTTCAACGGCGGCCACGACTTCGCGTGCTGGCACGTCGCCCTGGCCGGCGGACTGGTCCGGCTGCTCGGCACCGGCCAGGACTGACGTGCCGCCGTCCGTTACCCCTCCAGCACCCGAATCGCGGCCGCCGGGCAGAGGGCGGCGGCCTCGCGCACCTCGTCGAGCGCCCCGGCGCCCGGTTCCTCGTCGAGGACGAAGGCGATGCCGTCCTCCTCGCGCTGGTCGAACACGTCCGGTGCCGCCATCACACACTGCCCCGAGGCCACACACCTGGGCTCGTCGAGTTCCACTCGCATGCTCTTCTCCTCGCCGGTCGGGGCGTTCACCAGGTGACGGGCAGTTCGTAGACGCCGTAGACGACGCCGTCGTGCTTGAAGGGCAGTTCCGCCACGTCGGCGGCCAGCCGGAGGGTGGGGACGCGCCGGTAGAGGGTGCTGTAGACGACCTGGAGCTCCATCCGCGCGAGCGGCTGGCCCAGGCACTGGTGGACGCCGAAGCCGAAGGCGACATGGCGCCGGGCGTCGCGCTCCAGGTCGAGCCGGTCGGGTTCCGCGAAGGCGTCGGGGTCGCGGTTGGCGATGTCGTTGGGCAGGATCAGCCCCTCGCCGGCCCGGATCACCTGTCCGTCGATCTCGATGTCCTCCAGCACGGCCCGGCGGCGGCCGTTGTGCACGATGCTCAGATAGCGCAGCAGTTCCTCGACGGCGGACGCGACCAGCTTCGGGTCGTCGGTCTCGCGCAGCAGCGCGAGCTGCTCGGGGTGCTCCAGCAGGGCGACCGTGCCCAGCGCGATCATGTTCGCGGTGGTCTCGTGCCCGGCGATCAGCAGCAGCACGCCCATTTCGGCGGCCTGGTGGCGGGTCAGCTCACCGGCGTCGATCCGCTCCACCAGACCGGAGAGCAGATCCTCGCCGGGCTGCGCGATCTTCTCGCCCATCAGGTCGTCCAGATAGGCCACGAGCCGGTCGAAGGCGGCCGCCCCGTCCTCCGGACGCACACTCTGCCGGATGAGGATCTGGCTGTTCTCCTGGAAGAACTCGTGGTCCGCGTACGGCACTCCGAGCAGTGCGCAGATCACCAGGGACGGGACCGGCAGCGCGAACGCCCGCACGAGGTCGACGGGGTTGGGCCCGGCCAGCATCTCGTCGATCAGGTCGTCCACGATCCGCTGCACGCCGGGCCGCAGCGCGTTGACGCGCTTGACCGCGAACGGCGCGGTCACCATCCGGCGCAGCCGCGCGTGTTCGGGGTCGTCCATCAGGATGAAGCTGGCGCTGCTGTCGCTGGTCCGCGGCGCCGAGAGCGGATAGCCGGGCCGGGTGAAGTCGGCGCTGACCCGGGGGTCGAGAAGCAGCTCGCGCTGGTCCGCGTGTCCGGTGACGAGCCAGGGTGTGCTGCCGTCCCAGAGCCTGACCCTGGCAAGACGCCCCCGCTCCTGCTGTTCCTGTAGTGCGGGCGGAGGATCGAAGGGGCAGCCGGCCGCACGGGCCATGGGGTACGCGGGCACCGGGGGCGCGTCCTGCTGCGCGCCGCCGGTCAGCGTGTCGGCCATGTCTCTCCTCGGTGTGGGGGGCTCCCCCGGAGGGGAGCGCCGGGGTGTACGGATCGAGGCCTCGACCCCCACAGGCAAGCAGAGCGGACTGACGCCTTCCGGACGGTTTCCTGACAGAAGGCTGACGTGACCCACGTCACATCATCGAGCCCGCCTCCACATCGGTGAGACCGAGCCAGTAGCCGAAGCCGCGCCGGGTGTGGATCAGCGCGGGCGCGTCCCGGTCGACCTTGCGCCGGAGCCGGGAGACCAGCTGCTCGATGGCGTTGTCGCCCCGGAAGTCGCCCCAGACGTAACGGCCGATCTGCTCCTTGGACAGCACGTGGTGCGCGTTGGTGAGCAGGTGGCGCAGGAGCCGGTACTCCGCGGGAGTCAGGTCGAGCGTGCGGGTTCCGCGCCGCGCCCGGCACACGGTCTCGTCGAGGACAAGGTCCGCGTGGCGCAGCGCGGGGTCACCGCGGCCGGGGTCCGCGCCCCGCAGCAGGACCTGCATCCGGGCCAGGACCTCGGCGACCCGGACCGGCTTGGTGACGTAGTCGCGCCCGCTTCTGCTGAGCTCGGGCAGCATGCCGCCGAGGGAGTCGTAACCGGTCAGCAGCAGCAGCGGAGGGGGCGGTCCGGGCAGGGGGCGGGCTCTGCGGGCCAGGTCGTCGGCGTCCGGCAGTGACGAGTCGACGACGGCCAGGTCCAGTTCCCGTTCCTGGGCGTGGGCCACGGCCTCGACGGCGGTGAGCGCGACGAAGACGTGGTACCCGGCCAACTCCAGTGTGGTCCCGAGCAGTTCGACCAGGTCCGGGTCCGCGGTGACGATCAGGACGCGCTGCCCGGCGCCCCGGGCGAGGGCCGGCCTCTCCTCGTGGGATGCGAAACGCGCCACTGTCGGTGACGTGGTGGTTGCCGACGGTAAGGGGAGCATGCGGATCACCCTATCTCGCTACTTGCCTCACTCAAGTACTCCCATAAGTGCTTGACTGACTCAAGTAACCCGTCGGCCAAGATCGAGCACATGGAAGGTCAAGATCCGGGGGTGACCGGGGCCAGCCACATGCCGGTGATCGCGTCGATCAGGCCACCGGCGGTCTCGTGCCAGGTGGCACGGGGTGTCCCGGTGTGTTCGGCGAGCGCGCGTTCCCGCTCGGCGCAGGTGTGCACGATCAGATGCCGGGCCATGGCGCCGCGCTCGGCGCGCACCTCGGCGGACTGCTGCGGCAGGGTCCGGTGCAGTCCGGCGATCAGGTCGGGCATCGACGGCGAGGTGAGGGTCTCGTCGACCATGATCTGGTACAGCACGGGGTCGGTCATCACCTGGGCGCAGAACCGGGCGTACCAGGTGGGCGTGCCGAGCGCCGCAAGGTGCCCGGTGACGGGGCGCACCAGACAGGACACCCAGTCACGTACGTCGTCGGAACCGAGGGTCCGCGCGAGCAGCCCGGCGCGGATCTCCTCGATGGGCGCCGCGTGGCGGCGGGCGACGGCCCGGATCAGGTCGGGCTTGGTGCCGAAGTGGTAGCCGACCACCGTGTTGTTGCCCTGGCCTGCGGCCTCGCCGACCTGGCGGTTGGAGACCGCGTACACCCCGCGTTCGGCGAAGAGCCGTTCGGCCGCGGAGAGGATCCGCTCCCGCGTCTCGCTCGTCTGTTCCTCGCGTACCGTCCTGGCCGCCATGCTCACCACCGCTACGGGACTGTCTCCGACCGCCCGCGCTCCGCCCCGCGAGCCGCGGCGGCGCCTCCACCGCACCGGCGGGTTCCGCTCCCACAACCCTACCGGGACCAACCATCGGGGCAGGTCGGGAGCCGACGCACCCTCACCCTCGACCGCACCCGCGCCCGCACCCGCACCCGCACCCGCACCCGCACCCGCACGACGTTCACAGGAACCCGACCCGGCGAACACGCCCCCGCCGTTCAGGGGAACCCCGGTCGTCGGGTGCGTGGTGCGGTGACGGGGCGTCGAGGTCTGATGCCGTGACTCTGCCGCTGATCGCCCCCATGCTCGCCACGCCCGGCACGCTGCCGCCCCCCGCTCAGGACACGCGCTGGGCGTACGAGACCAAGCAGGACGGGCAGCGGGCGGTGGTGTACCTCCCCGGCGACGGGGGTGTGCTGCTGCGCGCACGGTCCGGCGAGGACATCACCGCCGCCTACCCCGAACTGCGGCCGCTCGGCGCGGCGCTGGCCGGCACACCCGCCGTGCTGGACGGCGAGGTGCTGGCCCTGGACGCGGACGGACGCGCCGACTTCCAGCTCCTCCAGTCCCGGATGGGGCTCGCGCACACGCCGGGCCGGGCGGCCCGCAGGGCGGCCGAGCAGCCCGTCCACCTGGCGCTGTTCGACGTACTGCACCTCGCGGGCCGCTCCCTGCTGAGGGAGCCCTACCGGCACCGCCGCGACCTGCTGGAGTCGCTGGGGCTCGCCGGCCCCTACTGGTCGACGCCGGGCGCGCTGGTCGGGCACGGCGAGCGGGCGCTGGCGGCGACGCGGGAGCACGGCCTCGAAGGGCTCGTCTGCAAGCGCCTGGACTCCGTGTACGAACCCGGGGTCCGGTCCCGCGCCTGGATCAAGATCCGCAACATGCGGGGCGTCGATGTCGTCGTGGGCGGCTGGCAGCCCGGCAAGGGGCGGCTGACCGGTCTGCCGGGTTCCGTCCTGGTCGGCCAGTTCGACGCGGCCGGGAACCTGCGGTACGTCGGCAACGTGGGCACCGGCTGGACCGAGGCCGAGCGGACCGAACTGGCCGCGCTGCTGCGGGAGTACGCGGCCACCGACAGCCCCTTCTCCCCGGTCCCGCGGGTCGCGGGGGCGCACTGGGTGCTGCCGCGTCTGGTGGGCGAGGTGCGGCACAGCACGCGTACCCGGGCCGGGTTGCTGCGCCAGCCGTCCTGGCTCCGGCTGCGCCAGGACCTCACTCCCGCGGATTCCTCGGCGTTTCTGCCCGATGACCTGGGGTGACTCCGGGTCGGGCCACGATTGTTGGTCTGTGCTTCACCCATGTGACGCGTGTGACCTCTTGGCGCGGACCGGGTCGGGACGGCACTCTGAACTCCCCTTCCCCCCACAGCCGTTGGGCTGCGCCTGAATTCGAGGAGACGCAGTGTCGTCGAAGTCGTCCGTGCACGCCAGAAGATGGGGTACCGCACTCGCCGGTGCCATCACCCTCGTCATAGCCTTCTCGTCCACCGCCTTCGCCGCCCCGCCGCCCGGGCTGCCGGCCAACGCGGACGGGTTCGAGCAGACCTTCCAGCCGGCCTACGACTACGACACGGACGGCTGCTACTCCACGCCGGCCATCGGCAGCGACGGCACGGTCAACCCCGGTCTGAACCCGAGCGGCGCGCTCAACGGCCAGTGCCGTGACGCCGTGGACCTGGACAACACCAACGGCTACTCGCGCTACAAGTGCAACAACGGCTGGTGCGGCATCCTCTACGGCCTGTACTTCGAGAAGGACCAGGCGCTGCCCGGCACCAGCCTCGGCGGCCACCGCCACGACTGGGAGCACGTGGTGGTCTGGGTGCAGGACAACCAGGTGAAGTACGTCTCGACGTCCAACCACGGTTCGTTCACCGTGCACAACGCGTCGGCGATCCGCTTCGACGGCACGCACCCGAAGATCGTCTACCACAAGGACGGCATCAGCACCCACTGCTTCCGGGCCGCGAACTCCAACGACGAGCCGCCGGAGAACCACAAGGGCACCTGGCAGTACCCGAAGCTCGTCGGCTGGAACGGCTACCCGGCCGGCGTCCGGGACAAGCTCTCCTCATACAACTTCGGCAGCGCCAACTTCGGTCTGAAGGACAGCAGCTTCAACTCCCACCTCTCCGGGGCGAAGCCGTCGGCCATCCCGTTCGACCCGAACGCCTGATCCCTCCCGTACATCCGATCGCTCCCGGCCGCCCGCTCCCCCGGACGCGGGCGGCCGTCCTCGCCCACGCACGGGAGGCGTTCGTACGGCAGGTGCCCGCCTCATGGATCACCCCTGTGGCGCCCTACGGCGTCGAGCGCCCTCGGGAGCCACTATCGTGTCCGCATGCCGGTACCCGAACTGATCCGTATCGTCTCGCGCGACTCCCCGATGGCGCTCGCCCAAGTGGAGCGGGTGCGCACCGAGTTGGGTGCGCTGTATCCCGGGGTGCGGACGACGGTCGTGCCGGTGAAGACCACCGGCGACAAGTGGATGGGCGATCTCTCCCAGGTCGAGGGCAAGGGCGCGTTCACCAAGGAGGTCGACGCGGCGCTGCTGGCCGGGGAGGCCGATCTCGCCGTGCACTGCGTCAAGGACGTGCCCGCCGACCGGCCGCTGCCCGCGGGCACGGTCTTCGCCGCGTTCCTCAAGCGCGACGACATCCGGGACGCGCTGATCCATCCGGACGGCCTCACCCTGGAGGAACTGCCCGCGGGCACCCGGATCGGCACCTCGTCGGTGCGCCGGGTCGCGCAGCTGGCGGCCACCCATCCGCATCTCCAGTGCGTGCCGTTCCGCGGCAACGCCAACCGGCGGCTGGCGAAGCTCGCGGCCGGTGAGGCCGACGCGCTGCTGCTCGCGGTGTCCGGCCTGGAGCGGATCGGGCGCACCGACGTGATCAGCGAGGTGCTCTCGCCCGACACGATGATGCCGCCGATCGGCGCCGGGGTGCTGGCGCTTCAGTGCCGTGAGGGCGACACGGACGTGATAGACGCGGTCAGCGCGCTGGGCGACCCGGACACCCACCGTGAGGCGACCGCGGAGCGGATGTTCCTGCATGTGCTGCAAGGGCACTGCAACAGCCCGATCGCCGGTTTCGCGCGGGTCGACGGCGGCGGCGAACTCTCGCTGCGGGCCTGTGTGTTCACCCCGGACGGCAAGACGCGGCTGAACGCCCACGAGTGGGCCGGCCGGCTCGACCCGGCCACGCTCGGCACGTCCGTCGCGGTGGCGCTGCTGCGGCAGGGCGCACGCGAGATCATCGACGGCATCCCGCACTGAGGCAGCGGGCGCGTCCGGCGGTCCCACGGGGGACCGTCAGGACGTGCCTTCCTCCGCCTGGTCGCGCAGGAAGTTGCTGACCTGGCACGCGAGTCCCTCACGTACCGCTCCGGTGGACGGGGCCCCGCCCTCGCCGTCGTCCGGAAGGCCGAGGCCGCCCGCCCACACCCGGCGGTCGGTCCACTCCTCGTCGACCCGCAGCTGGATCTGCACGTCCACGTGCGACAGGGCGGCCTCCGGTCCGGCGGCGAACAGCACGGCGGTGACGCGGCGCAGCGGGTAGACGTCGTAGCCCTCGATGAACTGGGAGTTGCGCCAGTCGAGGAAGGCGCTCTCGCCGTCGGGGCCGATCCGGACGTCCATCTGGCCATCCTCGATGTGGATGCCGAAACGGCGGGTGCCGCGGTTCTCGACGGTCACGCGGAGACTGAAGTACGTCATCCCCTCGGCGGCGTCGTCACGTCCGCGCGGCGGCTCCTGCGCGAGCAGCCGGTGGACGCGCACACGCAGGCCGGAGTGCTCGTCGTACTCCTGCCAGTCCCCGACCACGTTCGGCTCGTACACCTTGCACCTCTCGAACTCCAAGAGCTGCTTCCTATCCGTGCGCCGAGCGCACTGTCAAATGAGCGGAATGCGCTGTGATCAGGGAATTCACCGCGATGATCGGTGATCAAGCCGTGCCCAGGAGAAATTCGCCGGCGGGCCGCGAAACACGGCACGCGCGCGTGCTGCACATCACGTCAACCATCCGTTCAGCGGGCGAGCCGGCCGAGCAGCGAGGACGCGGCGGCGATGCCCAGCGCGGCGGCCAGGGCGAGCACCCCGAAGTCGAGGGCGAGATGCGAGGGGGTGCCGATCAGCAGCCCACGCAGGGCGTCCACTTGGTAGCTCAGCGGATTGACCTTGCTGATCACCTGGAGCCAGCCCGGCATCACGGACACCGGGTACAGCGCGTTGGACGCGAAGAACAGCGGCATGGTGATCGCCTGCCCGAAGCCCATCAGACGGTCCCGGCTGAGCACGATGCCGGCGATGGTCATCGACAGACACGCGAAGAACGCGGAGCCGAGCACCACGACCACGGCGACACCGAGCAGCTTGAGCGGGTTCCAGGTCAGGGAGACGCCGAGCAGTGCGGCGATGACGACCACGACCGCCGCCTGGATGAGCGCCTTGACCCCGGAGGCGAACGCCTTGCCGGTGATGAGCGCGGCGCGTGGAGTCGGGGTGACCAGGAGCTTGTTGAGGATGCCGGCGTCGCGCTCCCAGATGATCTGGATGCCGTAGAAGATGGCGATGAACATCGCGGACTGGGCGATGATGCCCGGCGCCAGGTAGTCGGTGTACGGGACGCCCTCGCTCGGGATGGCCTTGATGCGGGTGAAGGTCTGACCGAAGATCAGCAGCCACAGGGCCGGCTGGACGGCGCGGGTGTAGAGCTCGGTCCGGTCGTGGCTGAACTTCTGGAGTTCGACCGCGCACAGCGCGACGACACGGGCAGGCAGCAGTCGCCAGCCCGCGCGGGGCTCGGGGGGCCGCAGCAGCAGGGAGATGTCGGCCGAAGGAGCGGGGTCAGCCGACACGGCGTGCGGTGCGGCGGGTGCTTCGGACATCGCGGAAACCTCCAGGCTCGTCGTCGAGACCGCCGCCGGCCACGTCCCGGAAGACGTCCTCCAGCGTCGGCAGCGGACCGGTGGGGACGTCGGTGCCGGACCGGCGTTCGGCGAGGCCGCGGCGCAGCTCCAGCGGGGTGCCGAGGGCGCGGACCCGGCCGTGGTGCATCAGGCCCACGCGGTCGCAGTACTGGTCGGCCTCGTCCATGTAGTGGGTGGTGACCAGGACGGTCATGCCGGTCGCCGCGCGTACGGCGTTGATGTGCTCCCAGACGCCGGTGCGGGCGATCGGGTCGAGGCCGATCGTGGGTTCGTCGAGGATCAGCAGCCGGGGTGCGCTGACCAGCGCCTGGGCCAGTTCGAGCCGGCGCACCATACCGCCGGAGTAGGTGCCGGCCAGCCGGTCGGCGGCGTCCGCGAGGCCAACGGCCGTCAGCGCCTGCCGGACCCGCTCGGCGCGTTCGCGGCGTGCCACGTCGAAGACCCGGGCGAACAGGGTGACGTTCTGACGGCCGGTCAGGCTGGCGTCGGCGGAGAGCTGCTGCGGCACGTAGCCGAGCAGGCGGCGCACCGCCATCTTGTCGCCGGACGCGTCGTTGCCGAAGACGTGGACCATGCCGGGCGGCACGGGAAGCAGGGTGGTGATGCAGCGGATCGCGGTGGTCTTGCCCGCGCCGTTGGGGCCGAGCAGTCCGAAGACCTCGCCCTCGCGCACGGTCAGATCGAGTCCGTCGACGGCTTTCGTCTCGCCGAAGACGTAGGTCAGACCGGTGCAGGAAACAGCGCTGTTGGTGTTCACGCGTCCTCCTCGCGCAGGGTGTCGGCCAGGCGGCGCAGCGCCGGCAGGGCGGCACGCAGGGCGTCCTTGTCGGCCTCGTCGAGGCGGGACACCTTGTTCCGGACGAGTTCGGCGCGCCGGCGCCGCCAGTCGCCGAGCCGCGCCTCGGCGGCCGGGGTAGGCCGCAGAAGCGCGGCACGCCGGTCGTCCGGGTCGGTCTCGCGGACCAGCCAGCCGTCCTTGGCCAGCTGGTTGACCAGCGTCGACACCGAGTTGCCCGCGAGGTACAGCTCCTTGGCGGCGTCCGAGATGCGGATGCCGGGGCGGGCGGCGACGAGGCGCAGCAGTTCCACCTCGGCGCCGCGCAGTCTGGCGTCCGGCAACTCGGCGCGTACCCGGCGGCGGATCAGCCGCTGGACTCCGACGAGCGCGTCGGCGAGGTCCTCGGGGAAGGTGTCCTGGTCCATACGGCAAGATTAGCTCTGCTACAGAGGTATCGCGTCACGGCAAGGTCAAGAACGTCCGTGATTCCGCCCTGCGAATTCCCATGCATTCGAAACGCGCACGACGCCGCGAAGGCGTTTCGGTGCAACCGGAACGGAATGAAACGGAATGAAACCGACTGATCACAGGGCGTCGAATAAGCGCGTAATTCGTTTTTCGTGCGACTTTTCCGGGAATACCATTACTTAGTGCTTCGGACCGGAGGCACCCCGCCGTGGGATTCCGTCGGCCGGACCCTCCGGAGCAGCTCCGGGTATCCGAACCACCACCTCCCACGGTGTGCCCGTCCCACCGGCACCACCTGCTACGGGAGGTGCGCTCATGCGCAGCACCAGCAGGAACCAGCACCCGCACCACGACGCCCCCGACACCGCGGAGGACTTTCTGCGGCTCGGCCGGCTGCCCGACGGGCCCGAGCGCCGCGCCCTTCGCGACGACCTGGTCACGGCCTGGCTGCCGATGGCCCACCGGATCGCCGTCCGCTTCCGCGGCCGGGGCGAGTCCCTGGAGGACCTCTACCAGGTCGCGGCCCTCGGACTCGTCAAGGCCGTCGACCACTACGACCCCGGACGCGGCCACGCCTTCGAGAGCTACGCAGTGCCCACCGTCACCGGTGAGATCAAGCGGCACTTCCGCGACCACATGTGGACGCTGCACGTCCCGCGCCGGGTCCAGGACCTGCGCAACCGGGTGCGGCGGGCCGGCAAGGAGCTGTCCCAGACGACCCCGGGCCGGGCGCCGACGGTCGCCGAGATCGCCGCCCACTGCCGGCTCACCGAGGCGGAGGTGCGGATGGGGCTGGAGGCCCTGGAGTGCTTCACCGCGCTGTCCCTGGACGCCGACGTGGCGGGCACCGACGGCTACGCCCTCGCCGACACCATCGGCCGGGCCGACCCGCGCTACGACGTCGTGGTGGACCGGGTCGCCGTACGGCCGCGTCTGCTCGAGCTGCCCGAGCGCGAGCGCACGATCCTGTACCTGCGCTTCTACGGCGGGATGACCCAGAGCCGGATCGCCGAGCACCTCGGCATCTCGCAGATGCATGTGTCGCGGCTGCTCAGCGGCTGTTTCGCCCGCCTGCGCGAGGAGGTGCCGGCGGAGACCGGCTGAGCCGCACCCCGGACGCGGGGGCCGGTCCGCCGTACAGCCGCCGCCGTACAGCCTCCGCCGTACGGCCGAGGAGTGCACCCCGCCTTCGGGGTACTCGGCAGGCCCCGGAGCCGATCCGGCTGGAGACTGTTGCTTGACCGGACGGCCCAGGGGCCGGCGGCCGACGAGAGCAGGACGAGTTTCATGAACCACAACACGACACCCGCCAGGCCCGCGCCGGACGTCGTCCTCACCCGGTCCGTGTTCGGCGCGCCCTGCTGGGTGAGCCTGACCAGCCGCGACCTCGACACGACCGAGTCCTTCTACACCGCCGTCCTCGGCTGGAAGTGGCGGAAGGTCACCCTCGGGGACCACTTCCGGATCGCGCTGGCCGACGGTGTGCCGGTGGCCGGCATCGCCGCGGTGGCCTCGATGTGGCAGATGGCGGTCGCGTGGACGCCGTACTTCGCCGTGATCAGCGCGGACGAGGCGGTCTCCCGGGCCCACGAGCGGGGCGGCACCACCGCGGTCGGGCCGATCTCACTGCCGCCCGGACGTGCCGCGCTGCTCGCCGACCGGGACGGGGCGGCCTTCGGAATCTGGGAGGGCCGGCTGATGGGCAACTGGGAGGCGTGGCGCCGCTCGGCACCGGCCTTCATCCGGCTCCAGACCCGTGACGCCTTCGACGCGGCGATCTTCTACGGGGAGGTCCTGGAGTGGGCCTCGGACCGGCCGGGCTCCTGCGAGGTCCACTACGAGGGCGACGAGGTCGTCCTGCGCAGCGGCGGTGACGTCGTCGCCCGGATCCGGTCGGGTGCGCTCGGCGCGGCCCCCGACCCCACCCTGCGCCCGCACTGGCAGGTCCACTTCGCCGTCGAGGACGTGTCGGCCTGCACCCGCGCGGCGGAACTGCACGGCGGCAGTGTGCTGAGCAAGACCGCCGACGAGGCCGTACTGCGCGACCCCGACGGCGCCCGGTTCACCGTCACCTCCGAGCGCCGCCCCTGAAGGCCGCGCGTCTCAGCCGCCCCGCGAGGGGCGGGAGAGCAGGACGAGACTGCGGGGGCCGACCGTGACTCCCGTGGCCGCCTTGTGCTCGGTCTCGTCGGGGGTGCCCTGCGGATCGGAGGTGTCGATCAGGGTCGTCCAGCGCTCCCCGAACGAGGCGTCCGGCAGCCGGAAGTCCACCGGCTCCCAGAAGCTGTTGAGCAGCAGCAGGAACGAGTCGTCCACCACCCGCCGCCCCTCCCTGTCGGGTTCGGCGATCGCGTCGCCGTTGAGGAAGACACCCACGGTGTGCGCGTCGGAGCGCTGCCAGTCCCGTTCGGTCATCTCACGGGCGTTCGGCGCCAGCCACACCAGGTCGGGCAGCGGCTGCCCGGCGTGCGTGACGGTCTCGCCGCGGAAGAAACGCCGGCGCCGCAGCACCGGGTGGGCGGCCCGCAGTCCGATGACGTACCGCGTGAAGTCCCGCAGCCCGGACTGCTCCTCGGTCAGCGCCCAGTCGATCCAGGAGACCTCGTTGTCCTGGCAGTAGCCGTTGTTGTTGCCGCCCTGGGTGCGGCCGAGTTCGTCACCGTGGCCGAGCATCGGGATGCCCTGCGACAGCAGCAGGGTGGCGAGGAAGTTGCGCTGCTGTCGGGCGCGCAGCTCCAGCACGGCCGGGTCGTCGGTCTCGCCCTCGGCACCGCAGTTCCAGGACCGGTTGTCGCTCTCGCCGTCCCGGCCGTCCTCACCGTTGGCCGCGTTGTGCTTGTCGTTGTACGACACCAGGTCGCGCAGCGTGAACCCGTCGTGCGCGGTGACGAAGTTGACGCTGGCGCGGGGCCGTCGCCGGCTGTGCTGGTAGAGGTCGGAGGAGCCGGTCAGCCGGGAGGCGAACTCGCCGAGGGTGTGCTCGCCGCCGCGCCAGAAGTCCCGTACGGCGTCCCGGTACCGGCCGTTCCACTCGGACCACAGCGACGGGAAGTTGCCCACCTGGTAGCCACCCTCCCCCACGTCCCACGGCTCCGCGATCAGCTTGACCCTGCTGATCACCGGGTCCTGCTGGATCAGGTCGAAGAACGCGGAGAGCCGGTCCACCTCGTGGAACTGCCGGGCCAGGGTGGCCGCGAGGTCGAAGCGGAAGCCGTCGACGTGCATCTCGGTCACCCAGTACCGCAGCGAGTCCATGATCAGCTGAAGGACGTAGGGGTGGCGCATCAGCAGGCTGTTGCCGGTGCCGGTGGTGTCGTAGTAGTGGCCCCAGTCGCCGTCCACCAGGCGGTAGTACGAGGCGTTGTCGATGCCCCGGAAGGAGAGGGTGGGGCCCTTCTCGTTGCCCTCGGCGGTGTGGTTGTAGACGACGTCCAGGATCACTTCGAGGCCGGCCGCGTGCAGCGCCTTGACCATGGACTTGAACTCGGTGACCTGCCGGCCGCGGGCGCCCTCGGCCGCGTAGGCGTTGTGGGGCGCGAAGAAGCCGATGGTGTTGTAGCCCCAGTAGTTGGACAGGCCCCGGTCCTGCAACACACCGTCCTGCACGAACTGGTGGACCGGCATCAGCTCGACGGCGGTCACCCCGAGCGAGGTCAGATGGCCGATCACCGCCGGGTGCGCGAGTCCGGCGTAGGTGCCGCGCAGCTCGGGCGGCACGTCCGGGTGGGTGCGGGTCAGGCCGCGGACGTGCGCCTCGTAGATCACGCTGTCCGAGTACGGCCGCCGGGGCGGGCGGTCGTCGCCCCAGTCGAAGGCGGGGTCGGTGACCACACCGAGCATGGTGTGCCCGGCACTGTCGGCGGGGTCGGGCCCGGTCGCCGCCCGCTCGTAGAGCGAGGGGTCGTTGTCGATCTGCCCCTCCACGGCGGTGGCGTACGGGTCGAGGAGCAGCTTCGCCGGGTTGCAGCGCTGGCCGACGGCGGGGTGCCAGGGGCCGTCCACCCGGTAGCCGTACCGCTGCCCCGGTCCCACTCCGGGCAGGTAGCCGTGCCAGACGAAGCCGTCGACCTCGGTCAGCCGGGTCGTCCGGGTGCGTCCGTCGTCGTCGAAGAGCACCAGGTCGACCCGCTCGGCGACCTCGCTGAAGAGCGCGAAGTTGGTGCCCCTGCCGTCGTAGGAGGCGCCCAACGGGTAGGGGTACCCGCTCCACGCGGGTACCCCTACCTCGTCCTTCTCCTTCCGGTGCGGTGTCGAGGTCACCGGGCGCCCTCCAGAACGCCGTCCGGCATGAGGGCGGCACCGGCGAGGACCGTGACTGGCGCGGCCCGGGGCACTTGGAGCACCTCGCGCAGGTCCGGGGCGGGGGCCGTGGGAACGAGGGGCACACGCTCGCCGGCGCGGGCGCGCTGCGAGAACCAGATGACCTTGCTGCCGGTGTCGGTGGCGCAGCAGCCCCAGCCGTCGCTCATGGCGGCGATGCGCTCCAGGCAGCCGCGCAGATCCTGGTCCGGGCGCAGGTCGCTGTCGTTCTCCCCGACGGCGGTGATCAGGTGCTGGCCGTTCCACCACATCTCGATCGACGTGAGCTTGTCGGTGGCGTGCTCGTCGATGGCCTTGAGCAGCAGTTCGGCGCTGCCGCAGACGGTCTCCACGAGCGGGTCGAGGTCCCAGTGGCGGAGGTGGGCGGCCAGGATGCGCTTGACCTGTCCTACGCGCTCCGGGCTGACCTCCACGTCGAGGTGGTAGTAGCAGGGCACTGCGGTCTTCATCGTCGTTGGCTCCTCACCGGCGGGAACTCCCGCTCCTCCGGACCCTGGCGGATCCGACCCCGAACACGAAGCGTGAGCACTGATCGCTCCTGAGTCACATCCACAGTGGGGTCGCTACGCCATTCGTGCAACACGAGCGCACATCCGGGGCGCCGGTTGACTCCTGAGCAATGGTTGAAGATCCAACAAGACGCTGCGTCGCCGTCCGTGCACCATGAGTGAAGGCTTCGAGCGGCACCCGACGGTCGGGAGCGTGCCTTCGACGCCCGGAAGGTGAACGGCGCCATGCTGCTTCCTGCCAAGACCGAGGTCTCCCGGCAGCTGCGGCGGTACCGGGGCTGGGAGCGGATGATGCTCGCCTCCCCCGCCGACCGCGCGGTGCGGGCCGTCTTCGAGGACTCCGGCTACACGTTGTGCGTACTCATGGGAAAGCGCTGCGCGCGCGAGGCCGCGGACGCCGCCGAGCGCTACCTGCGCTCCACCCTGACCACGTATCTCCAGGAGCAGAACGGGCGCCGGCATCGCGCTCTGGCCGCCCGGCGGGGACCAACGCCGGTCCGGCACTCCACTGCCGGGACCTAGTTCCCCTCCCCGCACGACATCCCCAGCCGGGCCGGCCGAGGCCCGGCTTCCAGCACGACGGAGGTGAGGACGATGAGCGGGACACGATCTGTCGGGCGCATTCCGGTACGGCATGTCCGGCCGGCGGTCGAGGGCGGCAACCGCCCCGCGAAGGCGGTGGTGGCCGAGACGTTCAAGGTCACCGCCACCGTCTTCCGCGAGGGTCATGACGCGCTCGGCGCCAACGTCGTCCTGCGCGACCCCGAGGGCCGCCCCGGACCGTGGACGCCGATGCGGGAGCTGGCGCCCGGCAGTGACCGCTGGGGCGCCGACGTCACACCGGACGCCACCGGCGAGTGGACCTACGCCGTGGAGGCGTGGAGCGATCCGCTCACGACCTGGCGCCGGACCGCCGGCATCAAGATCCCGGCCGGCATCGACGTCGGCCTCGTCCTGGAGGAGGGCGCCGACCTCCACGAGCGCGCGGCCGCGGGAGTGCCGGACCGGCCGGGCCGGGCCACGGTGCTGCGGGCCGCCCACTCGCTGCGCGACGACCACCGCCCGGTCGCGGAACGCCTGTCCGGCGCGCTGACGCCGGAGGTGGAGGCGGTGCTCTCCCGGTATCCGCTGCGGGAGCTGGTCACGTCGTCGGAGCCGTTGCCGCTGCTGGTGGAGCGGGAGCGGGCGCTGTTCGGGTCGTGGTACGAGTTCTTCCCGCGTTCGGAGGGCACCCCCGAGGAGCCGCACGGCACCTTCCGCACGGCGGCCCGCAGGCTGCCCGCGATCGCCGCGATGGGCTTCGACGTGGTGTACCTGCCGCCGATCCACCCGATCGGGACCACCTTCCGCAAGGGCCGCAACAACACCCTCTCCCCCGGCCCGGAAGACGTGGGTGTGCCGTGGGCGATCGGCTCCCCGGAGGGCGGGCACGACGCGGTCCACCCCCAGCTGGGCACGCTGGAGGACTTCGCCTGGTTCGTACGCACCGCGCGCGGCCTGGGTCTTGAGGTGGCGCTGGACTTCGCGTTGCAGTGCTCGCCGGACCACCCGTGGGTGGAGAAACACCCCCAGTGGTTCCACCACCGCGCCGACGGCACCATCGCCTACGCGGAGAACCCGCCGAAGAAGTACCAGGACATCTACCCCATCGCCTTCGACGCGGACCTGGACGGGCTGGTCGCGGAGACCGTGCGGGTGCTACGGCACTGGATGGACGTGGGGGTGCGGATCTTCCGGGTCGACAACCCGCACACCAAGCCGGTCATGTTCTGGGAGCGGGTGATCGCCGACATCAACGGCACCGACCCCGACGTCATCTTCCTGGCGGAGGCCTTCACCCGACCCGCGATGATGCGCACCCTCGCGCAGGTCGGCTTCCAGCAGTCGTACACCTACTTCACCTGGCGCAACACCAAACAGGAGCTGACCGACTACCTCACCGAGCTGTCCGGCGAGGCGTCCTCCTACATGCGGCCGAACTTCTTCGTGAACACGCCGGACATCCTGCACGCGTATCTCCAGCAGGGCGGGCGCCCGGCGTTCGAGGTCCGCGCGATCCTCGCCGCCACCCTCTCCCCGACCTGGGGGGTGTACTCGGGCTACGAGCTGTGCGAGAACGTGCCGCTGCGAGAAGGCGGCGAGGAGTATCTGGACTCGGAGAAGTACCAGCTCAGGCCCCGTGACTGGGAGGCCGCCGAGCGCGAGGGCCGCAGCCTCTCCCCGCTCCTGACCCGGCTGAACACGATCCGGCGGAACCATCCGGCGCTGCGACGGCTGCGCAATCTCCGGTTCCACCGGACCGACAACGACGCCGTCATCGCGTACAGCAAGCAGGTGGGCTCCGACCGGGTGCTCGTGGTCGCCAACCTCGACCCCCACCACACCCAGGAGGCCACGGTCTCGTTGGACATGCCGCGACTCGGCCTGGACAGGGAAGCGGTCCTGTCCGTGCACGACGAGCTGACGGGCGAGACCTACCGGTGGGGCAGCACCAACTATGTGCGTCTGGAGCCCGGCCGGACCCCGGCCCATGTGCTGCACGTGCTCCGCGCCGACGAAGCGTCCGCCACGCCGCCGAACGGAGGGTGACCAGCCCCATGACTGTGAACTTGCCCGTCCCTGACACCTTCGAGGACACCCCGGCGAAGGACCGGGACCCCGACTGGTTCAAACGCGCGGTCTTCTACGAGGTGCTGGTCCGCTCGTTCCAGGACAGCAACGGCGACGGGGTGGGCGACCTCAAGGGCCTCACCTCGCGGCTCGACTATCTCCAGTGGCTGGGCGTCGACTGCCTCTGGCTGCCCCCCTTCTTCAAGTCGCCGCTGCGCGACGGCGGTTACGACGTCTCCGACTACACCTCCGTGCTCCCGGAGTTCGGGGACCTCGCCGACTTCGTGGAGTTCGTGGACGCCGCCCATCAGCGGGGCATGCGGGTCATCATCGACTTCGTCATGAACCACACCAGCGACCAGCATCCGTGGTTCCAGGAGTCCCGCAAGGATCCCGACGGGCCCTATGGCGACTACTACATGTGGGCCGACGACGACAAGCAGTACGAGGACGCGCGGATCATCTTCGTCGACACCGAGAGCTCCAACTGGACGTTCGACCCGGTGCGCGGGCAGTACTTCTTCCACCGGTTCTTCTCGCACCAGCCGGACCTCAACTACGAGAACCCGGCCGTGCAGGAGGAGATCCTGGCCGCCCTGCGGTTCTGGCTCGACCTGGGTATCGACGGCTACCGTCTCGACGCCGTCCCCTACCTGTACGCGCAGGAAGGGACGAACTGCGAGAACCTCCCCGCGAGCCACGACTTCCTCAAGCGGGTGCGCCGCGACCTGGACACGCACTACCCGGACACCGTGCTGCTGGCCGAAGCGAACCAGTGGCCCGAGGACGTCGTCGACTACTTCGGCGACTACGCCTCCGGCGGCGACGAATGCCACATGGCCTTCCACTTCCCGGTCATGCCGCGCATCTTCATGGCCGTCCGCAGGGAATCGCGGTATCCCGTCTCCGAGATCCTGGCCAAGACACCCGAGATTCCGGCGAACTGCCAGTGGGGCATCTTCCTGCGCAACCACGACGAGCTCACCCTCGAAATGGTCACGGACGAAGAACGCGACTACATGTACGCGGAGTACGCCAAAGACCCGCGGATGCGCGCCAACATCGGCATCCGCCGCCGGCTCGCCCCGCTGCTCGACAACGATCCCAACCAGATCGAACTGTTCACCGCGCTCCTGCTCTCCCTGCCGGGCTCGCCGATCCTCTACTACGGCGACGAGATCGGCATGGGCGACAACATCTGGCTCGGCGACCGCGACGCCGTACGCACACCCATGCAGTGGAC
>NZ_JBIVNC010000014.1:0-246697 GCF_044753385.1 Streptomyces sp. NPDC088387 | reverse complement strand
CCCACACCACCCCCCACACCCCCTACATCACCCACATCACCTGCACCTACCACAAATACACAGAACTCGACCAACCCACCCACATCACCACCACCACCCACACCAGCACCAGCACCAGCACCAGCACCCCAGCCGGCACCGACACCGGCACCAGCACCCCAACCAGCACCCACACCCCAACCAGCACCCACACCACCCACCACATCACCGGAACCCAAAACAACCAACCCACCTACACCACCACCATCCACACCACCACCCACCCCCAACCCACCACCTAAACCACACCCACCACCGGCCAGCCAGGCACCCCCACCAACCAGCCAACGCCACCCACACATCGGCCACTTGACCTGCATAGATAAGGACGCCGTAAAAGTCTCATAGGCGCCGGAACCAGATTTGCGGCAACCTCGGAGACCCGATTCAGGACGGCAGTCGAAGGCGGCAGGCATGACCGAAGCAGCAGTACGGGCGAACGAGACCACGGTGCCGGTGATGCCGTGCGTGTCAGTGGAAGAAACGCTGGAGTTCTACCAAGCCCTCGGGTTCCACGTCACCTACCAACAGACCCGCCCCTACCTCTACCTCGCACTGGAATGGAGCGGCTTCGCACTGCACTTCGGAAAACCGCCGAAGAACATGGACCCGAGCCAGGAAGACACCGCCGGCTGCCTCGTCATGGTCGACGACGTCGCCCCCTACCACTCCGAGTTCACCCGGGCACTGCGCGCCGCATACGGCAAAATCCCGGCTAAAGGACGACCTCGCATCACCCGACTCCGGCCCGGAGCAACCCGGTTCACCGTGATCGACCCGTCCGGGAACTCAATCATCTTCATCCAGCGGGACGAACCCGAGGAGCTGGAGTACGGCGGCTCGAAGAACCTCACAGGCCTCGCCAGAGCACTGGACAACGCCCGTATCTTCAGCGAGTTCAAAAACGACGACCGTACCGCCCTCCGGGTCCTCACCACAGCCCTGCGCAAACACGAGGCCACCGCACCCACAGTCGACGTCGCCACAACCCTCGCCACCCTCATCGAAATCGCCACAGCACTCGACGACACCGTCGGCATCGAAGACACTGCCGGCATCGACGGCATCGACAACTGGCGCCGTCGGCTCACCGCCCTCGACCTCACCGCCTCCCAACGCCACCAAGCCACAAAGGCACTCCACGACGCCGAAAGCCTCCACCTGTGGCGCACACCGGCGGCCCCCGAACCCACAACACCGGACGCCCCCTGACACCATCGGCGTGACGGAGTACACCGTGCGGGTCAGCCGGGGCCCACGGACCTCGTCGTCACCCTGGATGAGGCCGTTGTCCTGCATACGCCGCACGCCGGACAGATCTGGCTCTGCGGGGCGGCCCAGATCCATCCCGAAGTAGATGAGTGGACCGCTTGCACAATCGGTCAACGGTCCGACCGACCATGGCGAGGTCTCTTCCGCGTCCTCCGTGATGTCGCGCCAACGCTCAAGAGGCGCGGTGACGTAGGCCTTGATGTGTTCGGACGCAGGCTCCTCGCGTTCACCGTCGAGAAAGCGGTCGTACGAGTCGTCGAAGACACGACCGGCAGTCTTGTCATCCGGCGGCTGTTCCCCGTCCCAGACAGCCAGGTCGTAGCTCATGCCCGGAGGTCCTCACACCGCACTGACACACATCTGAGTCGATCAGCGGCGTCACCCGCAGGGCCCCGCACGAGCCTCAAAGCCCGCGGGTCGGCTAACCCAGAGCACACGCGGTCGCGCCGCTCGGACACGTGTCGCGGCCATCCGACCATGCCCCTCGGCTGCGCACTGCACTGGACGCGATCCCGCAACGCCTCCAAGGGCGGGGCCCGTTGATCCCCCGGCGTTCCGACGGGCCAGGGTTGGCGTCCCGCCCGCTGGGGCATCGTGCGGATGCACCCTGCCCCGCCGAACTCGCCTACCGGAGGGCGCGGATGAGACCTGCCGACTTCGACGACCTGATACTCATGCTGATGGACGGCGAGGTGGAACCCAACGGCACGGACATGATCGTGCTGTTGCGGGCGAGGGAACTCGCCACGGGCGAGACGGAGTCCGACTGGTCGGGCTCCGCGATGATCGCCGAGATCGCGGCACTCGCCGACCAGGCCTTCTCCGACGACCCCACCGAGCTCGAGCCCGCCCGGGAAGTCCTCTTCGCGCTGCGTCAGTCCGAGGCGTCCGACGCGGCGGGCGACCGGGAGGAGGGTATCCGGCAGAGCGAGGCGATCCTGCGGTACGTCGATGCCTACCGTTTCCCAGTCACCACGGCCGGGGCGCACCTCAAACTCGGTGGGGCGCTCCCCAAGCAGTCTTGGAGCGACGCCGGAGTCGACAGATCCCTCCTGCGGCGTGCCGCCGACCATCTCCAGAGCGCGCTGGCGCTGTTGCCGGACGAGGAAACGGACCTGCGTGCGATGGCCCGCTACAACGCGGCCCTGGCCTTTCGCGATCTCTGGCGGTCGGGCGATGAATGGGACGATGACGACGACTACCGGGGCAACGCCCTGGAGCACGGTCTGGCGGTGCTCGCCGCGATGGACCGTGGCGAGTTCTCCGGGGACCGGAGCACCATGAGCCGGACCGTGCTGGCGCTGCTGATGGCCGACGGTGAGCCGACGGACTCCGAGGCTCGTGATCAGGCCATTGCCGTCCTCCAGACCTGGCTGGCGTCGCGCGAGGGGAAGTCTCTGCCGCGCACCGAGCGACGCGCGCTCAAAGAGGCGCGCGACCACCTGATCACCCGCCGGGACCGCGGCTGAGCGCCCAGGTGACGTCCTGTGCTCCTGCGAGGAGGGATCGCCCGTGCTCCGGGACTACCTGTACATCGACCGGCCCCGGCTGGTGAGTTACGCCGAGCAGATCGGCGCGACGGCCACGAAGGCCAGGAACCGTCAGTGGCGGGTCGCCCTCGGCCTCACCGGTCCCGTGGTCGAACACCAGCGGGGGTCGGAGGAACGCGCCGCGAACGACCACGAACTGGCCGAGTCCGTGACCCGCCATCTGCGGAAGAAGGGCGAACTGCGCACGGACCGCCCGGCATCCCTGCACGACGTGGACGAAGGACAGGCCACATTCGTACTGGAAACCATGCGGGCGCGGAAGGTGATCTTCACGTTGGACGGAGACAGTGGCCCGCGCGGACTGCGCGAACTCGCCGTATGGGTGTCGAACCCCTTGGAGAACCCGTCGTCGCGCGACGCGGCGGGCGTCCGCGACGAGGTGGCGACGGGCATGTTCGTGTACCTGCTCGAAGGTTACTGGGACGACGAACCCACCGAGCGCGCCTACTCGATGATGACCGCACTCAACGTCCTGCTCAGCACGCTGAACGACGCCGGCGCGACGCCCGCAGCGAGCGCCCGCTCAGACACATCGCGGGACGACTACGCCACGCCCGTCAACATCCTGGTACGCAACGGCGGCATCAAGGGCGACATGCGCACCATCACGGCGCTCTACCGCGTGCGGTCGGTCTCGGAGAACAAAATCGTCAACGTCGGCGGCCGCACCCTCCGCTGCCACGACCTCTTCGCCTACCCCCTGTACGTGGCCGCCGGGAACGGGTGAGGCCCTGGGGGTGCCCGGCATCCACACCTCGATGTCGGCGCACCGCACGGCGAGGATGTCGTCGACCTGCTCGGCGTAATCCTGCGACTCTGCACCGGAGAGCAGGAGCAACTCGCGTTGCGGCGCGAGGACGCCCGCGGGGGACGTGCCCGCGACACCGGGGCTCACTGGACTTCGGACGCGGGTGCAAGCAGCGGGAGGCCGGGTATCCCGGTGGCTGAGCCGGGTCGTTCGGATCAGAGGAGACTCCCTGATCCGAACGAAACCCCTTAGACCGCCGCGTCCAGAATCGACCGCAGTACAAGCTCGTTGACGTCGACGCCGTCGGGCTGGTTCACCGCGTACACGATGGCGTCCGAGATGGCTGTCGCGGGAAGTGCGAGCTTGTCCGCCATGCCCTGGACCCACGCCATGGTGCCGGGATCGCCTCCCTGGATCAGTTCCGACTCGACGAACGACGGGCTCACGATGGTCACGCGGACATCGCTGTTCTCTTTGCGGATGCCTTCCGAGATGGCCCGCACCGCGTATTTCGTCGCGCTGTAGACGGCTGCCGTGGGAACCACCTCGTGACCGAGGGTGGAGGCGACGTTGATGAAGTGACCCGAGCCCTGGGCCTTCATCAGCGGCAGTGCCGCGGCGACGCCGTGCAGAACGCCACGTACGTTCACGTCGATCATCTGGTCCCAGTCCTGGGTCCGCTCCATGATCAGAGGGGACAGCGGCATGACACCGGCGTTGTTGACCAGTACGTCTATCCGTCCGTGCCGCTCATGCGCGGCACGGAGAAAGGCCTTGACGCTGTCCAGGCTTGTCACATCGAGTTCTGCGTACTCGGCGGAGCCGCCCGCCGCCTTGATGGTGTCCGTCACGTCGGCCAGTCGGTCGACCCGACGGGCGCCCAGCACCACGTGGTGTCCTGCGGCCGCCAGAGCCTTGGCGGTGGCCGCGCCGATACCGCTGCTTGCTCCGGTGACCAAGATGATCTTGGATGTTGAGGTTGTCATGGGATTCTCCAGTTTTTCGTCATCGTGAAATCGCCGGGTGAGAAACTGCCGACGCGGCGGACATGTGTCCCCGGCGGGCGCAGGCTCAGCCCCACACCGAGGCTGGCACGCTCAAGGGCACGCTGGGCCGTCGACGTGCACCCACCCGAACCTAGGTCCAGCTGGGCCACCCTCCACGGCACGTACGGGCCGCCGTGGGCACACAATGGACGCATGGACCAGAACGCCGAGCTGGGAGACTTCCTCCGCTCTCACCGCGCCCGCCTGACTCCGGAAATGGTCGGCATGGAGTGGAACGGCGGCGCCCGGCGGGTTCCGGGGCTGCGTCGCGAGGAGGTGGCCCACCTGGCCGGCGTGAGTGCCGACTACTACTCCCGCCTGGAACAGGGCCGGCATCCCAAGGTCTCCGACAGTGTGCTGGACGCCGTGGCTCGCGCCCTGCGGCTGAGCCCCGTCGAGCGGGACTACCTCTTTCACATCGCCCGCCCGCGCAGCGCGAAGCCTCCGCGGGAGCGTACGCAGCCTCAGCGCGTACGCCCGAAGGTGCACCAGATGCTGGAGGTGGTGGGCAGCGTCGCACCGGCCTTCGTCGTCAATCACCGACTCGACGTACTGGCCTCGAACCATCTGGCCCGCGCCCTCATCACGGACTTCAACGCCCTGCCGACTCGGGAGCGCAGCTTCGCGCGATTCGTCCTGTTCAACCCCTCGGCGCGGGAACTTTACGACGACTGGCAGGCGATCGCCCAGGTCATCGTGGCCAACCTCCGCCTCTCGTCAGGGCGCCACCCCGACGACGCTCGCCTCAACGAACTCATCGGCGAAGCCTGCGTCAAGGTGCCGGAGTTCAACGTGTGGTGGGCAAGCCACCGCCTCGACGACTGTAGTGACGGGACGCAGGATCTTCACCACCCCGTGGTGGGCGAACTGACCGTGCACCATGAGGCGTTGACCTTCTCAAGCGACCCGGATCAGACCATGTGCCTGTACACCGCCGAACCCGGGTCGTCCTCCGCCGAAGCCCTGGCTCTTCTGGCCAGTTGGAGCGCACCGGCCGTCCCGACCGGCACCCGGGGATCCGTCTCTTCCTAGCGGCGCCACGCCACTCCACGCCCTGCGCGTGCCTTAAACAACCCGCCCTTCACCCCAGCACTTGTTGTGCCTATCGATTTTCGATAGATTCCCATCGTAACTCGATGGAAGGACAGGTCGTGGGCAAACTGACCGTACGTGCGCTGCGCACCGTGCTCGTGATGGTGCTCGCCGGCACCGTGTTCCTACAGGCACTCATGGTGTGGGCATTGATCAGTGGCAACGACCCGGAGGACGGATCACTCCCGCTGACCTCGCTGCGGGTGGTCACAGCACTAGGCATGGTGTCGGTGCAGGTCGCTCTGGTCTGCGTATGGCGGCTGGTCACGATGGTGCGACACGGAACCGTGTTCTCCCACGCCGCCTTCCGGTCCGTGGACGGCGTCATCGGCTCGATCGTGGCGGCTGCCCTCGTGTGGTTCACGGTCACCGGCATCAACGCACCGGGCCAGCGCGAGGACCCGGGCGTCACCCTCATCATGGGCGGGATCGGCGTGGCCATCCTCGGGGTCGCGCTCATCGTGCTCCTGCTACGGATGCTGCTCGCCCAGGCCGTCGCCCGCGATGTGCAAGCGACGCAGCTCCAGGCCGAGTTGGACGAGGTCATCTGATCCCGATCGCCGTCGACGTCGACGTCATGCCGGCCAGGCGGAAGATGTCCGTGGGTGAACTCGCGGACCGCATGGGCATCACGCCCGCCAACCTCGCCGTACTCAAGAACGGCCGCGCCAAAGCAGTACGGTTCGCGACGCTCGCCGCACTCTGCGAGCTGCTCAAGTGCCAGCCGGGCGACCTGCTGCACTGGGAGGCCGAGGATGCCGCAGGCGGATGACGACTCTCCCTGGGTGCTGCTGCCGCGCAGGACAATCAGCCGGCAATGACACGCGACCCCGCCCACACGCCGACCACAGGGCCACAGGGCCACAGGGCCACAGGGCCACAAAAACCCTGGGACCCCGCATCCTCCAGCACAAGCTCCAAACCACAGAGCTCATCTGCAACCCCGATTGGCTGATCCGCCAAGCATTCACCAGCGATATATGAGATCTATCATCGCAGATGCAAGATGGTGGGTGCCGTTCGGGGCGCTTATGCCGGCGCCCCGCCCCTGCCCACAAGGCGAGGTCTCCTCCATGGTCATGCGTACTGACGACAACAGTGCCGGCGACGTCGACTACCGCACTCTCGGTGCCGGATACACCACGTACCGCCGCCCCGACGGGCGTATCGCCCGCGTGATCGCCGAGGCGCTCGGCGACGCACGTACCGTGCTCAACGTCGGCGCCGGCACCGGCTCCTATGAGACGGCCGCGCACACGATCACCGCGGTCGAGCCGTCCCTCGCCATGCGCGCCCAGCGTCCCGCCGAGCTTGCCACCGCGATCGACGCCGTCGCCGAGGACCTCCCCTTCGCCGACGGGCAGTTCGACGCGTCCATGACCCTCTTCAGCGTCCACCAGTGGTCCGACGCCGCGGCGGGCCTGCGTGAGATGCGACGCGTCACCCGCGGCCCCGTCGCCGTGCTGACCTGCGACCCCGCGCGCGTGCGCGACTTCTGGCTCTACGAGTACGCGCCCGAGGTCCTTGAGACCGAAGCCCGCCGTTACCCGCCCCTGCGCCACCTCACCGCCGCACTCGGCGGCACCACCGTCGTCCAGCCCGTCCCCGTCCCGCTGGACTGCACCGACGGCTTCAACGAGGCGTACTACGGCCGTCCGGAGATGCTCCTCGACCCCGGGGCCCGCCAGGCCTGTTCGGCCTGGAGCTTCATCGACGACCGCGCCCGCCAGGGCTTCGACGCGTCTCTGCGCCGCGCCCTGGGTTCGGGCGCCTGGGACGAGGCTTTCGGGCACCTGCGCACCCGACCCACCTACGACGGATCGCTCGTCCTCCTGCGTGCCACTCCGTAGCCGCATTTCACGCAGAGGTGGGGTGCGTGGAAGGGTCTGGGGTTTTGGTGTGCCGACGTACAGCACTGGGCAGGCCGCACGCCTGCTGGGGTGAGTCCGGAGACTGTGCGTCGGTGGGCGGACGGCGGACGGCTGCCGATGGGGCGGGACGGGTCCGGGAATCGCGTGATCGACGGTGTGGGCCGGCATTGTCACCGCGCGCGTGAAGTCGACGAACGTGTACGTCGATCGCCCGGAACACCTCTGACACCCCCAACTCCCCCAACACCTCCGACACGTCCGGCAGCTCCGACGCCTCCGGCAGGTCCAGCACCTCCCGCCCCCGCGCCATCCCCGGCCCCCGTCGCAGCCGCGTCCGCCCCGCACATCAACGCCGACCACAGGTCGATGCGGTCGGCGAGCCGGGACAGGTCCCGGCCGGTGAAGTGCTCGATGCGCTGCACCCGGTAGTGGACGGTGTTGACGTGCAGGTGCAGCACCTCCGCGGTGCGCGCCCACGATCCATCACAGGCCAGGAAGGTCCTCAGCGTCTCCAGGAGCGGGCCGGCGGACGCGTTCGTGGTGTCGAGCAGAGGCCCCAGGACGGTACGGCTGTAGGTGGCGCGGACGGCGGCCGGGACGCCGGTCAGCAGGGTGTCGAGGGTGGTGAGAGTCGTGGCGTCGGTGAGAAGTGAGGCGTCCGGAGTGGTGCCGCGGGACGAGGCGAGGGCGTAGCGAGACTCGGTCAACGCACCGGGCAGGTCGCCGGGGGTGGCGGCCGGTGAGCCGATGCCGCCGTGCAGCAGCACCGCCGGATCGTGTGCGGCGACAAGCCGCCAGCCAACGTCGAGCGCCGCCACCTCGGCCGTCTCCGGCAGCACCGCGAAGGCCGTGCCGTCCGGCAGGTTCCCCATAGCCGCCGGGCCGGGACAGGCGTACGCGATCACCTCCCGCAGTGCCGCGAGCGCGACCCCTTCCCGCGCACCCGTCGGTGCCGCCTGCGTCGAGCCACCTTGCCGCCCCCGCCCCACACTCGTCGCGGCCGTGACGACGCGGTACGGGCCCTCCGTGGGCATACCGCAGGCCCGCAGCCCGCCCTCGACCGCACCAGGCCCCCGCTCGACGGCGGCGTAGGAATCGGCGGCATCCGCTGCGCGACCGGCATCCGCCACGAGCAGCGCTCCAAGCCGGTCCACCGCCCCCTCCCCGGCGGCCCGCCGCCGTACCTGTGACTCCTGACAGCGACCCAGGATCGCGGCCACCTCGTGCAGCAGCCGCGGCGGTACCGCGCCCGGCAGATACAGCCGCCAGCGTTCGTAGGCGGAGGCGCTGTCCGAGTCGACGGCTACGGCGGCCCCGGTAGCCCCGGTGGCCCCGGCGCCCTCCTTCAGGAGCCGCGCGACCTCGTAGGCGGAGACGGCGTGCGCGTTCGGTGTGGCCGCGACGGTGCGGCCGGTCGGGGTGAGGACGTACGCGACGGCCGCGTCCGTGACATGGGCGAAGGCTGTCGTGAGGATCTCGTCCGGGCCGGCATGCTGCGCGAGGAGGCGCCCGAGCCGGTCACGGACGTGGTCCGGGAGCGCGTGGTGGCGGCTCAGGTCACCCCACTGCTGGAGGTAGACGCGCTCCGTGACGGTCCGGAACATGATGTGTGCCGGGACGGCGGCCACCGGGATGTCGTGCCGTACGCATGCCTCGACCAGGGTCTCGGGAACCGAGCCGTGGGTCTCCTCGCCTGCCAGCAGGACAGCGGCGCCCGCGTCCTTGAGTGCGGAGACGAACCGTTCCGCGCGGTCGTGACCGTCCTGCGGTGTCCACCAGACCAGTCCGCTGAGCACCACCTCGCCGGCCCGCACGAAGCGGGCGGGGTCCTCCAGGTCGGTGACGGTCACCCCGCTGATCTCCTCGCGCAGCAGGGCGTCCTTCGCCCACAGCAGTCGCAGCCCGAGGGACTCGTCCGTCAAGAGGTGTTCGACGTGCATACGTGCTCTGGCTTCCTGTGTGATCGCCGGACACGGGGGCGCGTGCCCGGCACCTCGCATTCACCAGGTGAATGTGAGTCGTCGCATCGTAAGTGCAAGGGCAAGTGGGCGGTATGCCTCCTGGTTGATCCTCCAATCGGTGGGTCGGAAACGTCGGTGATTCCGTGTGGTGAACCAGTCGTCCCGGCCCCGCCGCGTTGCTTCACTGACGGCCATGGACCTCAACACGGTGGTCGAGATACGCGACGCCCGACACTCCGCGCCCTGGCGGCCGGGTGATGCCTGGCTCGGTGGCGGCACCTATCTCTTCTCCGAACCGCAGTCGCATGTGCGCCGCCTGGTGGATCTGAGCCGTACCGGCTGGCCGCCCGTGCGGGTGCTCGACGACGGCTCGGTGGAGATCGCCGCCACGTGCACGATCGCCCAGCTCTCCTGCTTCGCGAAGGGCCTCGACGCCGAGGCGGCGCCGCTGTTCGAGCAGTGCTGCCGGGCGTTCCTCGCCTCGTTCAAGATCTGGAACATGGCCACGGTCGGCGGGAACCTCTGCAACGCCCTCCCGGCAGGCCCGATAATCTCGCTGACGGCCGCCCTCGACGCGGAGTGTCTGCTGCGTGCCCAGGACGGCGTTCGTCGCCGGTTGCCTGTCGCCGGCTTCGTGACCGGTGCCGGTCGCAAGGATCTCGCGGAGGGTGAGCTGCTGCGGTCGGTCACTGTGCCCCGCCGGGCGCTCGGCTGTCGTACGGCGTTCCGGCAGGCGTCCCTGTACGGTCTGGGCCGCTCCGGAGCGCTGGTGATCGGGGCCCTGGACCCGGTTGACGGCTCGCTGACCGTCACGGTCACCGCCGCCACGGTCCGCCCCGTGCGGCTTTGGTTCCCGTTGCCGCCGGCGGCCGAGACGCTGCGAACGGCCGTCGACTCCGCGGTCGCGCACGGTGAGTGGTTCGACGACATCCACGGACTGCCCGAGTGGCGGCGCCACATGACGCTCCGCTTCGCGGAGGAGATCCGCCGGGAGCTCGCGCCGGAAGGCCACACGATGAGCGGGGCAGCACGATGAGGATCTACGTCAACGGCCGTTCCCACGCGGAAGAACCGCGACCTGGTCAGTGTCTACGTACCTATCTGCGCGAGCGCGGCTGGTTCGGGGTGAAGAAGGGCTGCGACGCCGGGGACTGCGGTGCCTGCACCGTCCACGTGGACGGTGAGCCCGTACACAGCTGCCTCTACCCCGCCTTCCGCGCCGACGGCCGCACGGTCACCACGGTCGAGGGGCTCGCGTCCCCCGACGGCGAACTCCATCCCGTACAGCAGCGGTTCCTCGACGCGCAGGGCTTCCAGTGCGGCTTCTGCACCGCCGGGTTCCTGATGACGACAGCGGCCCTCGACGATGACCAACTGGCCGATCTGCCAAGGGCGTTCAAGGGCAACCTGTGCCGCTGCACCGGCTACCGGGCCATCGAGGACGCGGTACGGGGAGTCAGCCACGTGGAGGCTCCGGAGCCGGGTGAGAGCGTGGGCCGGAATCTGCCGGCCCCGGCCGGACCCCAGGTCGTCACCGGCACCGCCCGCTACACCTTCGACATCGGCGTTCCCGGCCTGCTGCACATGAAGCTGCTGCGCTCACCGCACGCGCACGCCCGTGTCCTCGCGATCGACACGAGCGCCGCCCTCCGTGTCCCCGGCGTCCATGCCGTGCTCACCCATCACGACGCCCCGGAGCGGCACTTCTCGACCGCCCGCCACGAACACCCCACCGAGGATCCGGACGACACCCGCGTCCTCGACGACACAGTCCGCTACGTCGGTCAGCGTGTCGCCGCCGTGGTCGCCGACAGCGAGGCCGCCGCCGAGGAGGGCTGCCGCCGTGTCGAGGTCGACTACGAGGTGCTGCCCGCCGTCCTCGACCCGGAGGAGGCGATGCGCCCCGGCGCCCCCGTCGTCCACGACAAGGACGCGGCCACGGCCCGGATCTCCCGTCCCCTGGCCAACGTCGTGGGTGAGGCGCACGGTGAGATCGGCGATGTGGAGGCGGGGTTCGCCGAGGCCGACGCCGTGTACGAGGAGACCTTCCGGACCCAGCGGGTGCAGCACGCCAGTCTGGAGACGCACGGGGCGGTGGCCTGGCTCGACGAGGACGGGCGCCTGGTCGTACGGTCCAGCACGCAGACGCCGTTCCTGACCCGTCGTGCCCTGTGCGCGCTGTACGACCTGCCGCAGGACAAGGTGCGGGTCGTCGCCGGCCGGGTCGGCGGCGGCTTCGGCGGCAAGCAGGAGATGCTCGTCGAGGACATCGTGGCGCTGGCCGTACTGCGGCTGCGGCGGCCGGTGAAGCTGGAGTACACCCGGGCCGAGCAGTTCTACGGCGCCACCACCCGGCATCCCTTCATCATCGGCGTGAAGATCGGTGCCCGCCGCGACGGCACCCTCACCGCGCTGCGGCTGCGCGTGGTGTCCAACACGGGTGCGTACGGCAACCACGGCCCGGCCGTGATGTTCCACAGCGTCGGCGAGTCGACGGCCGTCTACCGTGCGCCGCACAAGAAGGTCGACGCCTACTCCGTGTACACCCACACCGTCCCGGCCGGCGCCTTCCGTGGTTACGGACTCGGCCAGGTGACGTTCGCCGTCGAGTCCGCGCTCGACGAACTCGCGCGCCGACTCGGCCTGGATCCCCTGGAGTTCAAGGCTCGGAACATCATCGGGCCCGGCGAGGCCATGCACTCGCCGAGCGGTGAGGAGGAGGACCCGCACATCGCCTCGTACGGCCTCGACCAGTGCCTGGGGATCGTCCGCCGGGCCCAGGCGGAGCCCGCCGCCGAGGTGGTGCCCGAGGGCTGGCTGGTGGGCGAGGGCGCCGCTCTCGCGATGATCGCCACCGGTCCGCCCGGGGGACACATCGCCGACGCCAGGGCCACGCTGCTGCCGGACGGCACCTTCGATCTCGCCGTCGGCACCGCGGAGTTCGGTAACGGCACCACCACCGTGCACCGGCAGATCGCGGCCGGTGAACTCGCCACCACCGTCGACCGGATCACCGTCCGTCAGTCCGACACCGACGTCGTGCGCCACGACACCGGCGCCTTCGCGTCGACCGGTGTGGTGGTCGCGGGCAAGGCCACCCTGCGTGCCTCCCGCGCCCTCGCCGACCATCTGCTCGACTTCGCCGCCGCCCATCTGCGCGTCCCGCGGGCCGACTGCCGGCTCGGGGACGAGGCGGTGCTCCACCCGGACGGCCGCCTCCCGCTGAAGGAGCTGTACGCGGCGGGCCGCGCGGTCGGTGTCGACTTCGCCGCCGACGGCCACTTCGGCGGCACCCCACGCTCGGTCGCCTTCAACGCCCAGTGGTTCAGGGTGGCCGTCGACCCGGGCACCGGCGAGATCCGTATCCTGCGCAGCGTCCACGCGGCCGACGCGGGCAAGGTGATGAACCCGATGCAGTGCCGGGGCCAGGTCGAGGGCGGCGTCGCGCAGGCGCTGGCGCCACACTCTTCGAGCACATCCGTATCGACGTGCGCGGTGAGGTCGAGACGGCCGCCTTCCGCCGCTACCGGCTGCCCCAGTACGCCGACGTCCCCCGCCCCGAGGTCCACTTCATGGAGACGGCGGACGCCATCGGGCCGCTCGGTGCCAAGTCGATGAGCGAGAGCCCGTTCAACCCCGTCGCCCCGGCCTTCGCCAACGCCCTGCGCGACGCCACCGGCATCCGCTTCACCCGGCTCCCCCTGACCCGCGACCGAGTCTGGCTCGCACTTCACGAGGCCGGGGCGACCGAGCAGACGCGAGCAGGGGCGCGGGGTGAGGGCGCGGTTCAGCCGAGGGTGAGCAGCTCCTCGTAGAAGCCGCCGAACTCCCGCTCCCGGTCGACGAGATGGATCTCCAGGATCCAGTGACAGCGGCGCCCGGCCTTGTCCGTGCGCCGCATCGGGGTGTTGTTCTCGGGCGTGATGTACGACTCCGGGCGGGCGCCGTCGATCACCTCGTGGGGGAACTCTCCCACGAGGTGTCCGGCGTGCCAGCCGCCCAGCTCCCACCCTGCCTCGTTCGCCAGCCGCTCCACCTCGGTGTGCAGCCGCTGCCCGGTGATGTCCGGGTGGGCTTCGAAGTACCGCCTGCCCGCGGTGAAAATCCGCGGCAGGTCGTCGCGCAGCCGGTGCTTGACCGGGTCGTCGCCAAGGACGAAGGTCCGGCCGAAGTCGGCCTCGTACTCCTCGAAGATCGGGCCGAAGTCGGCGAACACGATGTCGTCCGTGCCGAACACCCGGTCCGGCGGGTTCTCCCGGTACGGCTTCAGCGTGTTGGGTCCGGAGCGCACGATCCGCTTGTGCCAGTGCCTGGTCGTGCCGAACAGCTCGTTCGCCAGGTCCCGGACGCCGTCACTGACCGCCCGCTCTCCCTGTCCGGGCGCGATGAGCTCGCGCTTCTCGATCTCCGCGAAGAGCTGCTCGGCCTTCGCCTGGGCGTCCAGCAGTCGCGCGGCGCGCGTGGACTCGTCATCCGCCATGAGGCAGAACCTAACCAGGTGGGTCGCCGGGGACAACGGGATTCAGGACGACTGCGTCACGTCGACCGGCATCACCGGGCTCCGAGGGCGCCGGACCACGAGTTCTCGCTGATTTGCGAGCTGCGGGTGCGGTCGCGGGTGGCGAATGCGACGGGGGCGTCCTGCGCGCCGTAGAAACGGATAGTTTGTGAGCCGAGTCGGTGCAATACCCGGCAATCCACCTATTTCGCTACCTCTGTGAGGCGTCCCGTCATGAGCCTGAGCATCCGCAACCAGATTCCCGGCACCGTCACCGCCGTCACCTCCGGCGAGGTGATGGCGACCGTGAAGGTACGCCTCGACGGCGGGCAGGACCTCACCGCGGCCATCACCCTGGAAGCGGTCAAGGAGCTGGGGCTCGCCGAGGGCTCCGCCGTACGCGCCATGATGAAGTCCACCGAGGTCGCCCTCGCCACCGGCCGTGTGGACGGGCTGTCCATCCGCAACCAGCTGCCCGGCACGGTCAGCGACGTCGCGACCGGCGGGGCGATGGCGACGGTCAAGGTATCTGTCGACGGCGGTGAACTCACCGCGGCGATCACCAAGGACGCGGTCGCCGACCTCGGCCTGGTGACCGGCTCCCCGGTCGTGGCGCTGATCAAGTCGACCGAGGTGTCACTCGCAACGGTCTGATCCAGGAGGCGTCACGTCGACAGGGTCGTCGGCGCCGTGGGGTCGTCCTCGTTGTGGCGGGTGTTCATCAGAGGTCGGGCCTCGACGCCGGGTGGATCGGCAGGTGGCGGAGGGAGAGTCCGTCGGGCGGCCGCCAGTTGCGTCTTCAGTCTGGGATCGGCGAAGTAGGCGGCGAGTTCGAGGCGGGCGCGTGCGTCGGCGTCGCGTCCCTCGCGGGCTTGCAGAAGGCCCGATTCCAGTAGCGCTGTCGCGGCCAGCGGTCGCTTGTGGAAGTGCGACCAGACCCAGCGGGCGGCGGCCTTGAAGGGGCCGGGCGGTCTGCGCGGCACACCGGGCCCGTCGTCGCTCGCTGCGACGGCGGACCAGTAGAGGGCGCGGTGATTGGTGCCGGCGCCGTACCGCTCGACGGAGAGAGCGTGGTCGTACCAGGCGACCGCGCTCTCGATGTCGGAGGCGGCCGCGTCGATGCGGGCGAGTTCCGTCGCCGCGAACACGGTCGGCTCGGTGTTGGTCGTGTACTCGGACTTGACGACACGCAGGCACCAGTCCGTCGCCCACTCCGGCGGGCCCTGCGTCTCCAGCCGGACGATGGCGATGACCGCGTCCGCGGCGGTGGTGTCCGCGGTGATCTCGTCCGCGGCGTCGCGGTACTCACCGCTCGGCGCCTCCCCGAACGCGGCGGCTCGGCGGTAGAAGCGCCGGGCACTTTCGAGGTCCCCCTGCTGCTCGCTCAACGAGCCGAGACGGAACAGCGCGGCCGGCATCTGCCGCCGAAGGTTCCGCACGGCCTTCAGGCACCAGGCCCGGCTCCGTTCAGGGCTGCGGGTCAGCCAGAACAACAGGACGGCCACCACACCGAGCACGCCGATGTGCACCATGAACGAACGCGAGGTGGGACCGGAGTTCAGACCCAGGCCCGCCTGGATCCAGCCGATGAGGGCGAACACACCACTGCCCCAGATGATCTGGTTGACGTAGACGCAGAGTCTGAACCACCGAACGCACAGGACTCCCCACAGGACCATGACCGCGACGAACGTCATGAAGGCGATCGTCCGCACGGTTCCGTGGGTGTACAGCGCGAAGACTCCGTAGGCCATCGAGAGGGGTAGCTGTGACCAGTACAGACTGAGATCGATCGTGCGGGTCGAGACGGGCCGCCGTCGGTGCAGGAGCCGCCTGCGGACGCCCGGGTCGAGCGATGTCGCCGCCAGAGCCGTCGCGGCCGCCCGCCGGGCTCTGCGCCGCGTTTTCGCCGGGGTCAGTACCAAGGCGATGTCCTCCGCGCGGCCCGAGTCGCCGAGCAGGGTGAGCAGTTGCGGGAGATCCGGTCTTTCGGCGGCGGCCCGGAGGAACACCGCGGCCTCGATCTCCCGGTCGTGCTCGCGGAAGGAGTCCACCAGGACCAGCAGGTCGGCCGGGGGCAGCGCGTGGGTGAGGGGGACGACATGACGGTGTACGAGTCTCAGGGTCAGTGTCGCCACGGCGGCGATCGGCAGCCGGGTGGCCGCGCTCACGAGCCAGTCGAGCGCTGCGGCGTTCTGCTTCGGCGGCTCGTCCAGTGCTCCGGCGAGGACCCAGCCCGCGTCCCCGAAACGGCCGGCCTCGCTCAGTGCCGCGAGTACGTCCGCCACGTCCGTCCGGTCTCCCGCCGCCCACAGCGTCTCCGACGCCTCGTGGTCGAGGGAGTGCAGGCGCAGCGAGTCCACGAGGACGATCAGCTCGCTCGGGGGCAGGGTGGCGAAGTGCGCCCGCACGGCGGCGAGTTGCCTGCTCAGCGCCTGCGTGACGATGTCCGAGCTGTCAAGGCGGGCGGCGACCTCGACGAGCCAGCGGAGCCACCAGGTACCGAGGTCACGTTGCCGGCTCCGGGTCACCAGCGCTTCGACGTCCGCGATCCGGCGAGCCTCGCCCGCCCTGCTGAAGAGGCCGAAGGCCAGCTCCTGCATCCCCAGGCCGGAGAGCCGGTCGGCCAGCGTGACCACGTCCTCGACGGGCAGACTCGCGGCCCGGACCAGCGCGGACGCCCGCTCGGACCGGGGATCGACGAGCGCGAACAGGGCCCGCTGCACCTCGTCCCCGAGCGGCGAGAGTCCCTCGTGCGCCGCGTCCCGCGGGTCTACGGGGCCTCGCGGGCTGGTGGCCAGGTAGATCGCGCCCTGGGCGTCGTCCACGCTGAGCGTGGGCGTCTGCGTGGGGCGGGCTTCGGAGACCCTGCGCTCGACATAGGAGAACAGCTCCTGGACGGAGACGAGTCCGTCGCCGTCGAGATCGGCCTCGCCGGTCGCCAGACCCCGGACGACCGCCGACGTGAACACACTGGGTTCACCGACCGCGCGGGAGCGCATCTCGTTCTCGTACGCCACCTGGAGCGAGGTCGATGCCGTGAGGACGACCCTGCCCCGCCCGCCGAACAGGCGCTTGACGTCGACGTCCGCGACACCGGCCCGCGCCCCCAGCTCAAAGGCTCCGCTGTAGCAGCAGTCCAGCAGGAGGACGATCCGTCGCGCGGTGCTCTCCTCCATGAGCCGGGCCACGAAACCCGAGTCGATACCGGTGGAGCTCGGTGTCGCCGGGTCGGTGTCCTTCACCTCGAAGTAGAGCTCGCCGCGCCGGTTGCGCTGTCCGTGGCACGAAATGTGCAGCAGCAGGAGGTCGTCCCTGCCGGCCTCGCGGAAGAAGCGCTCGATGGCGAGCCTGATGACATGGCTGGGCTCGTCGATGACGGTCTCGACCTCGAACGCCCCGCCGGCCGGATCCCTCAGGACCTTGGACAGCTCCCTGGCATCAGCGCCGGCTCCGGGCAGCTGCTGCCGCCTCGGGTTGTCGTAGAACTGCGCCGCGATGATGAGGGCCCGCTTCCGCACGGGTTACTCGGGGTGTCTCGCGAGGAACGCCGCCAGAGCCTGCTGGTGCAACTCCGTTGGCCTGCCCGTCAGTTCCACCCGGTCCTCCCCGATCTCCAGGATCACGGTCCCGGACTGCCGCCGCGCCAGCCAGTCCTGCACCAGCGTCATCAGCGCGGCCAGCACGGGACTGCCCACGAGCGCGATGACGACGCCCTCGACGACACCGCCGCGCGCTCCCGCGTCCGACGTCACCGCTTCGACGTCGTCGATCCCGGTGTGCTCCAGCTCGTCCAGCTCGCGCCGGAGGAAGAAGTAGTCGTCCCCGAGCCCTTCGGTGACCAGCTTGACCTGCATCACGTCTCCAACTACACCGTGCCTCCACCCGACCCCCAAGGGTGGCACGAACTTCCGCCGTCCGCCGATCGATTGGCAGTACCGACTGTGCGTGACGCCGAGTGCGGCGGCGCCCCGCCCTCAACGCCTCGGCGGCGTAACCCCGTTGAACCAGTTGCGGCCGGACTCCGTCTCGCGTGCGCCCACGACCGGGAGCGCGTCCAGGCGAGCGACCTCCTCGGCCGTGAGTGTCACTTTCCCGGCCCCGCTGTTCTCTTCCAGGCGTGAGACATGGAGTGTTCCGGGGATCGGCACAACGTCGGGCGCCTTGGCCAGCAGCCAGGCCAGAGCGACCTGCCCCACGGCGGCGCCATGGCTCTTGGCGATGTCACGCACCGTCTCGACGGCCGCCAGGTTGGCATCGAACGCTTCCTGGGAGAAGCGAGGCATCTTCCGCCGGTAGTCGCCCTCGGGAAGGTCGTCCCTCGATGTGATCCTGCCCGTCAGCATGCCGCGCCCGAGGGGGCTGTAGGGCACGATCCCGATGCCCAGTTCACGGCAGAGCGGGAACACCTCACGCTCGATCTCCCGCTCCCAGACGGACCATTCCGTCTGCACGGCGGCGACTGGATGGACGGCGTGGGCGCGCCGGATGGTGTCGGGGGCGGCCTCGCTGAGGCCCACGTGGAGCACCTTCCCCTCCTTGACCAGCTCGGCAAGGGCGCCGACCGTCTCCTCGACGGGAACGTCCGGGTCGATGCGGTGCTGGTAGTACAGGTCGACATGGTCGGTGCCGAGAAGGGTCAGGGAGCGCTCGATGCGTTCACGGACGTACTCGGGGCGCCCGTTGATGACCGGGGGACCCTCCGGGGACAGCCCGCGCACGATGCCGAACTTGGTGGCGACGACGACCTTGTCGCGTCGGCCGCGGAGCGCCTTGCCGATCGCCTCCTCGCTGCCGGTGTACACGTCCGCGGTGTCGATGAGCGTGACGCCCAGTTCCACGGCCCGCCCGATCAGGGCGTCCGCGCTGTCGTCCGAGGCCTGCTCGGCGGTCTGCCCGTAGGGGCGGGCGAAGCTCATCGCTCCGTAACCGATGGCACCGACGGTCAGTCCGCCGGATCCGAGTGAACGCTGGGGAATGGTCATGATGAACCTTTGCGGTCAGTGACTGTTGCTGGTGTCGAGCAGTGCGTGCTCGCCGACGCCGAGCTGTGAATGCCCGCCGGCGCCGAGCTGTGAGTGTTCGCCGGCGCCGCGCGCCATGTCCACACTCGTGGACATCGTATGTCGCCACCTGTGGACATGCAAGCGGTGGCTGTCCGGACACGCTGCGGGAGCCGGACTGGAGCGGGTCTCGACGACACTCGTACTCTTGACCCCATGAGTCAGGACACGCCGTCGATCGACAGGCCTCGCCGTCGGAACTCGACCGCGACCCGCGCGGCCATCCTGCAAGCCGCCCGCGAGACGTTCACACAGCGCGGGTACGACGGAGCCGGGCTGCGGGAGATCGCGCAGACGGCCTCCGTGGACACCCGTCTCATCAGCCGGTACTTCGGCTCGAAGGAGGGCCTGTTCGCCGAGGTCGTGGACCTCGCCTACGAGAAGTCCATGATGATGACGCCGGAGCACAACGCGGACGCGGCGCGCTACCTGCTCACGGGCACGGAGAAGGACCCCGCCGACGGCCTGCTCCTGACCCTGCGCTCGGCCGCCAACCCGCGCGCGGCGACCATCATGCGCGAGAGCATCGAACGCAACTACCAGCACCGGCTTGCCGAGGCGCTGCCCGGCCCCGACGCCGCGGGCCGCTCCGCCCTGCTGATCGCCATCTGCGCCGGCGTGATGCTCAACCGCCAGCTGCTCGGACACACGGAGCTCAACAGCGCCGACGTGGAACGCCTGATCCCCTACCTGCACGCCGCACTCGACGCCGTGGCCGACGTCCCGGCGGAGAACACCGGCACGGACTGAGCTCCGGCGAGCCGTCGGACCCGCCTCTCCGCCGGCCGGCACCACCGGCTGCGTCCCGGCGCCGCGGTCCGGATGACCGAACCTCGCTCACGGAGGGATTGTCATGCTGCTGGAGAACAAGACCGCCATCGTCTACGGCGGTGCCGGAGCGGTCGGCTCCGCGGTCGCGCGCGTCTTCGCGGCCGAAGGCGCCGCGGTCCACTTGGTCGGACGCACTCACGCACCGCTCAAGGAGCTGGCCGGCACCATCTCCGCGACCGGGGCCCGCGTCGAGGTCGCCACCCTCGACGCGACCGATCGCGCCGCGGTCGAGCAGCACGCCGACACCGTCGCCCGGCATTCGGCGGGGATCGACATCGCGTTCAACGCCACGTCCAACGACGACCTGCACGGCACACCGCTGGTCGACATGGCCGACGAGGACGTACTGCGACCCGTCATCAAGGCGGTCACCACTCACCTGACCCTGGCCACCGCCGTCGCCCGCCATATGATCCCCCGCCGCACCGGGGTGATCCTGGCCATGGGCGGCGGCCGAGAAGCCATCCCCGGCCTCGGCGGCTCCCATGTCGCCTGGTCCGCGCTGTCGGGTCTCTGCCGCCAGCTCGCCGGCGAACTCGGCCCGCACGGCATCCGGTCGGCCTGGATCCTCTCCCCCGGCTCACCCGATCCGTCGGACCCGCCCGACGACGACCCCGAGGCGAACGCGACGCTGATCCACCGTAGGCCCCGTCTCGAAGACGTCGCCCACGTCGCCGCCTTCCTCGCCTCCGACCGCGCGCCGACCATGACCGCCACGGAGGTCAATGTCACCGGTGGCGCGGTCGTCGACTGAGGAAGTATTACGTTTGTCTATGGAACCCGGGAAGAACTGGCATTGGACGTCATGGCACCCGGGACACCATCATCGCCTCGTACCCAGCTGAGACCTCAAGGCTCGATCAGCGGCTCGATCGGCAGCTCGATCGGCAGACGGAAGGGAACGCAGCCATGTCCCTCGCCCGCGTCCACAACTTCTCCATCTCGCTCGACGGCTTCGGTACCGGTGACGGCCAGAGTCGGGACACGCCGTTCGGTCACGCCGGCGAACGACTGCACGAGTGGATGTTCACCACCGGCTTCTGGCACCGGATGACCAACCAACCCGGAGGGACCGGCGGTCTCGACGACGCCTTTGCACGGCAGTTCGCACCCGGGGTCGGAGCCGAGATCATGGGCGCCGGGAAGTTCGGGCCGCCCGGATGGCACAAGGACCCGGACTGGAAGGGATGGTGGGGGCCCAACCCGCCGTTCCACACACCGACGTTCGTCCTCACCCACCACCCTCGTCCGTCGATCGAGATGGAGGGTGGCACCACTTTCCACTTCCTCGACACCTCGCCCGCCGAGGCGCTCGATGCGGCCCGCGCGGCGGCGGACGGTCAGGACGTGCGGATCGGCGGAGGCGTCACCGTGGTCCGCGACTTCGTCGCGGCCGGACTCGTCGACCGTATGCATGTGGTGGTGGTCCCGATCCTCCTCGGCCGGGGCGTGCGTCTGTGGGACGGCCTGGAAGACATCGAGAAGGACTACGCGGTCGAGTCCGCCAGCTCGCCCAGCGGAGTCACCCACCTCACGTTCACCCGCACGGGGACCTGATCCACCCAGGCACCGGTCGAGGCACCCTGCCCGTACTGACTGACTCCTCCGTCAGGAACGCAGCACAGGAAGCGACGTCTGTGTCTCTACGACGTCCACGTCGTCGGTGAGGACACCGGTCCCGGCGACTCCGGCGAGGAGCGCGGTGGCTAGCGCGACGGCGGCGCCGGCCAGCGCCCAGCGAGGACGCCGCGCTCTCCTGCTCCGTGGCGTGGAGGTGGGTGTCGACGTGGACGTCGGGACGAGGGTGGGCGCGGCAATGAGCCTGGGCGCAGGGATGAGCGTGGGCGTGGGGATGAGGGCGGGCGTGGGCACGACCTCGGCGGGCTGCCCGTACGCGATGCTCACCCGCGCGTCCAGCCACGCCTGCGCCGCCTCCCCCCGCACCCCGCACGCCGCCACGAACACGGCGACCAGTTCCTCGCGGGGCAGCCGGTCCCTGCCGAGCATGGTCGCCACCGTGGAGTGGGGCAGGACATGGCCCGCTTGTGCCGCGCGTCGCTCCAACTGCCGGTAGCTCAGGCCCGACCACACCTTGAGCCGACGCAGCGCCGCGACAAAGGCGGCGGCGTCGGTGTCCGGCGGTACGGGCGGTGTTGTGGTCATGGTGGCTCCCCCTGCTGACCTGGACGTACACGGGCTCGTACAAGCTCGAACACCATAACGCCTTGAGGGACGGCGAGCGCGGCGGTCAATCTCCCAACGGATTCCCGACGTTGGAGGTCACATGGGTAGCGCCCTGCCGCGCCACCATCACCGCCGCCCTGCGGTCATCGCCACCGCCCTCGCCCTGGTGCTGATGCTCGGCGCTTGCGCCCAGGAGCGCGCTGCCGGATCGACGCCCGGACGCGCCACGGCGTCCCCGAGCGGCGACACGGAGTCGATCGCCGACTTCGTACGCCGCACCCTGCCCGCCGGGCCCGGTGTCACCGTGATCGCCGCACGCGGCGACCGGCTCGCGTACTGCGGCGGATTCGGCGCCTCCGACCGCGCCGCCGGCACCCCCGCAAGCTGCGAGACCGTGTACGACACCATGTCGATCACCAAGCAGTTCACCGCGGCCGCGATCGTCAAACTGGAGGTGATGGGCCGGCTCGGGGTGAACGATCCGATCGCCCGCCATCTCGGCGACGGACGGCCGGTCCCCGAGGACAAACGCGGCATCACCATCGAGCACCTCCTCACCCACACATCGGGGCTGCCCGACGCACTCGGCGACGACTACGACCCTCTGTCCCGCACGGAGTTGATACGCCAGGCGATGTCATCGCCACTGCAATCCGCCCCGGGCAGCGAGTTCCACTACTCCAACATCGGTTACGGCCTCCTCGCCGCGATCATCGAGGAGGCGTCGGGGCAGGGCTACGAGCAGTTCCTCGCCCGCCACCTGTTCACGCCGGCCGGCATGCGGCAGACCGGATACGTGCTGCCCCGCTGGAAAGAGCACCAGGTCGCGGTGGAGTACGACAGCAGGGGACGCAGCCAGGGCCGGCCCTACGATCACCCCTGGGCCGCCGACGGACCCTACTGGAACCTGCGCGGCAGCGGCGGCATGCTCTCCACCGCCCACGACATCCTCCAGTGGCACCGCGCACTCCTCGGCGACGAGATCCTGCCGGCACAAGCCAAACGGAAGCTCTTCCATCCTCGCGTGCGAGAACCGGAGTCGGAGAACTCCTACGGATACGGCTGGAGCATCCGCGACACCCCCCACGGCCCTCTCGCCTGGCACGACGGCGGCAACGACTGGTCCTTGGGGCTGCTGAGCCGATCCCTGGACGAACGCATCCTCGTCTTCTGGATCAGCAACCACGCCTACCACGACGGAAAATGGAACCTCGAGGACCAGGCAGCGGAATTGACCCTGGGCATCACCGACCGCGTACGCGCCGCGAACCTCGGTAAGTGAGGCGACGACCAGACAGCGATCAGGTAACGAGCCGTGTCCTCACGCGGCTTCACGGCGAAATGCCCCGCCCGTAGTCACACGGGCGGGGCGTCCGACGTGGGTCGGGCCGGTTTCGCACGGGTGATGGCCAGGTCCGGCCCACCCCGACACCTCGTCTACACCCTGCACGCGGCAGGAGCGAACGCCGACAGGTGGTCCCTGGCCCAGGTGGTGAAGGAGCGGGCCGGGCGGCCGGTCAGATCGCGTACGGTGTCCTCGACGCCCACCTTCGCCCCCGCCCGCTGCCGCTCCGCGCTCTCCAGCAACGCCTCGACCACGACAGCGGGATGACGCTTCCTCAGCAGTGCGCGCGCTCGGACGGGCGAGAGTTCCTCGAATCGCAGTGGGGTCCCCAGCAGTCGGCCGAGCGCCGCCGTCTGTTCCACGGCGGTGACCGCCGCGGGCCCGGTCAGCGTGTGCACACGCCCCTCGTGCCCGGCCTCGGTGAGGGCGCGCACGGCTGCCGCCGCCACGTCCCGCGGATCCACACACGCGTTGCCCGACGTGCCGTTCATCGCGCGGACGACCCCCTCCGAGGTGATCGAGGCGGCCCAGGACAGTGTGTGCGACATGAACAGGCGTGGCCGGAGCACGGTCCACTCAAGACCACTGCCGCGGACGAGTTCCTCACTCGCACGCTGCCAGCGGGTGATCAGGTCCTGCGCTCCCGGGTCCTCCACCGCGGCGGCCGACAGTTTGACCACGTGCCGCACACCCGCCGCCCGTGCCGCACACACCAGCCGCTCGTCATCACCGGCGCCCACCCGGCACGTCACGACGAAGATCCGCTCCACTCCGCGCAGTGCCCGCGCGAGCGAAGCCATGTCGCCGTAGTCCCCCGCCACCACCTCCACCGCGCCGGACGCGTCCCGGACCCGCGAGGGGTCCCTCGCGAGCACACGCACAGCCACCTCGGCCGGCAGCGCTCGCAGCACCTCCCGGCCCACCGTCCCCGTGGCACCCGTCACAAGAATCACCAGTGCTCCCCCTCCTGCAACTTCCCCCGCCGGCTCCTGCTCCTCCGGCTCCCCGACCGAGAGGCTCGATGCGCCCTACAAATTCATGGACATCAAAGGTTCCGCAAAGCCGCTCGGCCTGTAAGATACGAACTGGGCGGTTTGTTTGCTGGGAGGTCCAGGCCCTCTCCCGGCACCCCCGCCCGCGGAAACGATCTCAAGGAAGGGAGGGCGGCCACGTGGTGAAACAGGACCGTGCCATCCGCACCCGCAACAACATCCTTCAGGCAGCCGCGAAGATCTTCGAGGAACGCGGCTACCAGGCCGCCACCATCTCCGAGATCCTCAGCGCCGCCGGCGTCACCAAGGGAGCCCTCTACTTCCACTTCGGCTCCAAGGAACAGCTCGCGCTCGGCGTTCTCCACGGTCAGGATCAGCGGTTCGTCATCCCGCACCGCGTCTGCAAACTCCAGGAGCTCGCCGACGAGGTGATCCTGCACGCCTACCGCCTCCAGACGGACCCGATGGTCCGCGCCGGCGTCCGCCTCACCATGGACCAGCAGGCCGAGGGCCTCGACCGCAGCGGGCCGTTCCTGCGCTGGAGCGAGGTCTGCCGCGAGCGCCTGGAGAAGGCCCAGGCCCAGGGCGAGCTCCTCCCCCACGTGATCCCCGCCGTCACCGCCGACGTCCTGGTCGGCACCTTCGCCGGAATCCAGTCCATGTCCCAGGCCGTCAGCGACTACCAGGACCTGCGCACCCGCGCCTCCGACCTCCTGCGCCACCTCTTCCCCAGCATCGCCGTACCGTCGGTTCTCGCCAACCTCGACTTCACCGAAGCCCGCGGCGAAAGCGTCTACCAGGAAATCCTCCACACACCCCACCCCCAACCCGACGCCCCCTGACCGCGGCCCCACGCCCCGCGGCCATCGCCTCATGGTCCACGAACAAGCCACGGGACCGCAGCCCAATTCCCGCCACGAAATATACCGGATGCGCGGTTCGTTTCAAGACCTTCACAACACCCAAAGCACATCGGGTGGATTCGTCCGCATCGGCACGCCTCAGGGAGCGAGCGCGGCCAGTGCGTTCGCCACCGGCGCCGGGTCCAGCGGGCCGATGTGCGGAGCGGTGGGGAAGTTCCGGACCCGGAAGGGGTTGTGCGGCGTCCGGGCGTCGGCCTCCGCGATCATCCGGTCCTGGAGCTTCGTCGCGATCGTCCGGTCGTCGCCAAAGCGCAGATAGGTGCGGGGCAGTCGACCCCAGGTCTGCACCTCGCCAACGGCCCGCCCCGCGTAGGCCGTGGTCGACTCGTCCGTCTGCATGCTGCCCAGCCGCTGCCGGAACACCTCGTCCGGGTAGTCGGCGCACATCATCTCCCGGAGCGCCTTCAGGTCTGCGGCGTCACCCGTGCGGGGATTGAGCCGCATCACACCGAGCCGTTCCGGGTCCCCGATGATCTGGTCGAACGGTATGAGCGCGTCCGCGTTCTCCGGTGCCGCGGTGCATGCGTCGGGGGTCGGCAGTGCGGGACTGGGGCAGAAGGCCGCCATGTAGCAGATGTGGTGCAGCAGTTCCGGTACGGCGTTGCTGACACGGCTCACGGTGGCGCCGCCCAGGCTGTGGCCGACCAGTACCACGGGGCCGTGCGCCGCCGCCCGGCGCACGATGCGCGTCACATGCTTCTCGTAGTCGTCCAGCGAAAGGGCGGCGACCGGTGAGGGTTCGGTGGCCATCGCCACCAAGTCCTGCCTCTGGTACGACTCCGGCACGAACGCCTGCGAGCCGTGCAGCGGCAGATCGACCGCGACGACGCGATGACCGCGAAGGGTCAACTCCTGTGCGACGGGCAGCCAATACGCGCCCGCACTGTGCGTGCCGTGCACCAGCACATACGTACACGACCTCCTCCCCCGTCGGCCGCCGTCCCGCCCGGCCGCGGCCGCCGACGCGCTCGCGCCCACACTCAGGGCAGCGCCACCCGCGGCAACCCCGAGCCCCAACAACACACCCCTGCGCGACCTGTTCCCGCGCCCGACTCCGTCTTCGCCCACCACATGGTTCTTCGTCATGCCTTGACGCTATGGACGGCCGACGACAGCGGGAAGGGTGTTGAGTCCCGGAACGGACGGCGGCAGCCCCCGTACACGCACTCTGGTTAACCCCCCTGGTCAGGTGGCGGCCAGAGAGGCTTGGCCGAACCGAGCGGATCAGCCGGTCCCCTCACGCGCCGGGGACTCGGTGCAGCGCGATGAGCAATGGCCAGACCTGGCCGGCGATCTCGGCGGGTGTGCCCTCGATCCGGTCGTGCAGCCAGTCGGCGAGTACTCCGGTGAAGGTCGCGGCCACGGCCGAGGCGATCAACTCGGGCTGTGGTGCGCCGACCAGCCGGCGCTCGGCCTCGCTGCGTGCCCTCAGGTCCCTGTGCAGGACCTGCCCGAGGGGTCCGCCGCTGGGCCACAGCAGTTCCCGGTAGAGGTCGGCGTGCTCGGTCAGCTTCTCGAAGAAGTCGAGCAGGGCCGGCGGCGGCGAGGCGGGAGAGGGTGTGCCGCGCCAGGCGTGCAGCGCCTCCACGGCGTCGCGGACCACGTCGGCGCAGGCGTCGACGGCCAGCGCTTCCAGGTCGCGGTAGTGGAGATAGAACGTGGATCGGCCGACCCCCGCCCGTCGTACGACGGCGGCCACGCTGACCTCTGCGAGGGGCCGCCGGCTGCACTCGTCCAGCAGGGCCTCGCACAGGCCGGCGCGGGTCCGTGCCGCGCGGGGGTCCTGGTCGGGTGCCGTCACTGTGCCGCCAGCACGAAGCCCAGTGCCACGGCCCCGGGGAGCGCCTGAGCGACGAAGATCCTCGGATTCGCCGTTGCCCCGCCGTACAGCCCGGCGACGACGACACAGCACAGGAAGAACACCTGGGCGCGGAAGCCGGTCGGGTCCGCGGCGATCAGGCCCCACACCAGGCCCGCCGCGAGGAAGCCGTTGTACAGCCCCTGATTCGCCGCCAACGGCGCTGTGGCACGGGCCATTTCGACGTCGAAGCCGGACAACTTGCGGCCCGGAGGCTTCGCCCACAGGAACATCTCAAGGACCAGGATGTACGCGTGCAGCGCGGCCACCAGGCCAACAAGAATCCGAGCCGTTGTCTCCATCGCCATCCCCAGCAGAGTTCTTGGACAGTGGTCCAGAATATACAGACACCTGTCCAGAAACATCAAACCGGCTGGCCCGGGAGTGGATATGCCGGGGCACGGGGTGGCCGGGGTCGGTCACCTCATCCGTTCCGCAGTTCGTCGGCGTTCCAGCTGGCCAGGAGGCGGATCGCGTCGGCTTCGGGGGTATCTGGACGGGGCGTGTAGACGCTGAGGATCTGGCTGGAGACGGCGTCGATGCGGAGCGTCTCGTAGGGCAGGGTGATCTCGCCGATGAGCGGGTGCCGGAAGGTCTTCGCACCGGCTCGGGGCGTACGTACGTCGTTGGTCGCCCAGCGTTTGCGGAAGTCGGTGCTTCGGGTGGCCAGTTGGCCGATCAGTTCGGTCAGATCGGGGTCGTGCGGGTGACGGCCGGCCTCGATGCGCAGCATCGCCACCGTGTCGGCCGCGATCCCGTCCCACTCGGGGAACAGGTCCCGCGCCCTGGGCTCGTCGAGGAAGAGGAAGCGGGCGCTGTTCGTCCGGCCCGGCAGGTCATACATGGGGGCGATGAGTGCGCGCCCGAGTGTGTTGGCCGCGAGGATGTCGAACCGACCGTTGAAGACGATGGCGGGTAGGTGGTCCATGGAGTCCAGCAGTACCTGGATTCCAGGGGTGACCAGGTCTTTCGTGGTGCCGCGGCGCCGTTTGCGGGCCGACGGGGTCAGAGCGGCGAGCAGCCGGTCGAGGTGGGCGCGTTCGTCCTCGTCCAGGCGCAGGACGCCGGCGACGGCGTCGACGACTCCGGTGGAGGGTGCCGTGGCCTGGCCGCGTTCGAGCCGTACGTAGTACTCCGGGCTGACCCCGGCGAGCAACGCGACCTCTTCCCGGCGAAGGCCTTTCACCCGACGGCGCGTGCCCTGCGGGGGAAGGCCGACGTCGGCCGGTGTGACCCGGGCGCGGCGCGTGGTGAGGAACTCGCGGACCGCCGCCCGAGCGGCCTCCTTCTCGTCCATGAGATCAAGGATAGGCCCGGCCCACCTGCCGTAAGGGGTCCCTGTCAGTACCCCTTTTCGCAGTGTCTGTCGGGACGCCGTGAACCGATGTTGGCTGGTGTCGGCGAGATCGAGAGCGGCGCCCGGAGGTCACGGTCACCGGCCCTCACCGCGCCCCCACCTCCCGCACCTTCCTCCCTACGACACTCTCGACCTTCGACACTCACAACGAGAAACGAGTTCTCTGATGCAGCACGCAATGCTGGGGAGCCTGCCGGTTTCCCGGATCGGCCTCGGTGCCATGACCATGGCCGGCACCTACACCTCCGGCGGCGGCCTGGACGACGCCGAGTCGATCCGCGCCATCCATCGCGCGCTCGACCTGGGCGTCACCCACATCGACACGGCCGAGAGCTACGGTCCCTTCCACAGTGAGGACCTTGTCGGTCAGGCGCTACAGGGCCGGCGCGACCAGGTCGTCGTGGCGACGAAGTTCGGCATCCTGTCCCACGCCGGGGATGGCACGGCCCTGTTCGACAGCAGCCCGGCCAACATCCGTACGGCCGTGGAGGGTTCGCTGAAGCGTCTTCGCACCGACCGGATCGACCTCTACTACCAGCACCGCGTCGACCGGAACACTCCGATCGAGGAGACCATCGGCACCGTGGCCGAGCTGGTCGCCGAGGGCAAGGTCCTTCACGTCGGTCTGTCCGAGGCCTCACCGGAGACGATCCGTCGCGCCTGTGCCGTGCATCCGATCGCCGCGTTGCAGACCGAGTACTCCCTGTGGACGCGCGACGTCGAGGCCGATCTGCTGCCGCTGCTGCGCGAGTTGGGCATCGGCCTCGTCCCGTACGCACCGCTCGGGCACGGGTTCCTGACCGGTCAGATCCGTACGCCGGACGACATCCCCGACGACGACTGGCGCAAGACCAACCCGCGCTTCATCGGCGAGGCCTTCGAGCAGAACCTGCGGCTCGTGGAGGAGGTACGGAACATCGCGGTCGAGGCGGGCGCCACCGCGGCGCAGATCGCGCTGGCCTGGCTGCTGGCCCAGGGGGGCGACATCGCCCCGATCCCCGGCAGCCGGCGAGTGGCCCGCGTCGAGGAGAACTCCGCCGCCGACGGCATCGTCCTGAGCGCCGAGCAGTTGCGGCGCCTCGACGCCCTGACGCCGGCCACCGGTGCCCGCCACGACGAGTTCAACGAGTCCACGATCGACCGCTGAGTCCGGCATCGACGTACCTGACTCCGGGCCCCGACCGGGCTCCCGACGCCCCTGAAACCTTCGTCGCACAGGAGAAACACCATGTCCGCAGCGACCTCACCGACCGAGCAGAACCGCGCGATCGTCGAAGCCATGTTCGCGGCGGCGAACAACGGTGACATCGACGCGGTGCTCTCGTATCTGTCCGACGACATCACGGTCATCGAGCCGCTGTTCCTGCCTTTCGGCAAGGCCTATCACGGCAAGGACGAATTCCTCGGCCTCGCGCAGATCCTGCCGGACTACCTCGACGTCTCCTCGATCACGGTGCATTACACCATCGCCGACGGCGACCGCGTGGCGGCGTGTGTCGGGATCAAGGACGTCGCGACCGGTGAACCGACCCGGTTCATCGAGCAGTTCACGGTCAAGGACGGCAAGATCGTCGAGAACCGGCTCTTCTACCACGATGCCGGCACCTTGACCGGCCGGCCCAAGGTCGTGTGACGCGCCCGTTCCGGTCAGGGCGTGTGCGGGCTGTCGCCGGAGTGTGCCGGTGCCGGGGAGGCCGCGGCGGGGCCTCCGGTGACACGCCGGTAGGCGGCGTGCGCATGGACCAGGCGGGCCAGGGCCGTGCCGAAGAGGGCCGCGGTGAGCAGACATGCCAGCCAGAACGTGTCGCGGTGCCCCGCCCAGGTGAGGGTGCCGGCGGGCGGAATGGCGAATCCGTTGAGGAACAGCCAGCAGGCCACGGCCGTGCCGGGGGCGGCGGTGAAGCGCGCGTACGAGCCCAGAAGCGACGCCAGCAGCGCCAGCAGGGTCAGCGCGAGCCCGGGGCGGCCCGGCCCGAAGACGGCGTTGAGGAGCGCGACCAGCACCAGTGCGCCACTGCACGCTCCGACCCACACGAGCGGGGTGGCGATGGGCTGAGGGACGGGCCTGGCACCAGTGTTGAGGGACACCCACTTGATCATCTGATGCTTCCTTCCGCACAGTCAGAAAGGAGAATAGCCGTCGAGGCCATGGAGGTTCGCCCAGTCGGTGGACGTGCGGTCCGGCCGGTGGCGGAGCCGATCGGCAACTACGGCTGGAGGACCGTGATCTCCAGTTCAGGATCGAATCCGGAGTCCGCGGCGACCCGGCGGGCGAACTCGCGGACGCCCGCCAACTGGCGTTCTCCGAAGGAGAAGTCGAGAGCATCGGTGTAGTAACGGCGCAGCGCCCGCTCGTCGAAGGCCTCCCACCGGGCCGCCTGCTCGCACACCTTGTCGACCTCGGTCATCGCGAGGTCCCGGGACTCCAGGAACGCCTGGTGCACCTCGCGTACGAGGCGGGGGTTCTGCTCAAGGTAGTCCTTGCGGACGGCCCAGGCCGCGAAGACGAAGGGCAGGCCGGTCCACGCCTTCCACATCTCACCGAGGTCGTACACCAGCAGTCCCAGGTCCTCGGCCTGGTGGAGGTAGGCGCGCAGTGCCGCGTCCCCGATCACGACCGCGGCGTCCGCGTCCTGCATCATCACCGGCAGGTCCGGCGGGCAGGTGAAGTACTGCGGGCGCACCCCTTCCCGTTCCTCCAGCAGAAGCCGGGCCAGGCGTACCGACGAGCGCGAGGTGGAACCCAGGGCGATCCGGCGCCCGTCCAGCTCGCCCAGCGGGACCTTGCTGACGATCAGGCAGGAGGTGACCGCGCCGTCGCTGCCCACCGCGATGTCGGGGAGCAGTACCAGGTCGTCGGCGTGCTTGAGGTACTCCATGCAGGCGATCGGGCCGATGTCCAGGGCACCCTCGACCAGCAGCGCGCTGAGCCGGTCGGGGGTGTCCTTGGTCAGCTCCAGGTCGAGCAGGGTGCCGGTGCGGGCGAGTCCCCAGTAGAGCGGCAGACAGTTGAGGAACTGGATGTGCCCGACCCTGGGGCGCTTCCCGTGGTCGTGCGGGACGCGGTGTACGTGTGCGGTGTTCACCTTCTCAGGCTAGTACTTCGGAGACCGTGAACCTCGGTCGGTCCGTCACCTCCTGGCCGCCGCCCCCGACGAGGGATGATCCCCGCGACCCAACCGGCCGTACTCACGGGAACGAGAGCGTCTGGGCGAAGAGGGTCACGAGGACCAGGACGGCCGGGAAGCAGACCAGGAACATCGCGAAGGTGTAGCCCATGATGTCGCGGGCCTTGAGGCCGAGGATCGTGAGCGTGGGGAGCATCCAGAACGGCTGGAGCAGGTTGGCGCTGGCCTCGCCGAGGTCGTAGACCACGACCATCCAGCCCTGGTTCACCTCCAGTTGGTTGCCCGCGTCCATGACGTACGGCGCCTCGATCACCCACTTGCTGCCGCCGCTCGGGACGAAGACGCCGAGGACGCAGCTGTAGATGGCGATGAACGCCGGGTAGAGGAACTCGTTGGACACCGACACGAGCCAGCCGGCGATGGTCTTGCTCAGGCCGGTGAACGCGATCATCCCGAAGATGCCGCCGTACAGGGGGAATTGGAGCAGGACGCCGGATGCCGCGGGTGAGCCTTCCTTGACCGCCTGGGCGAGGCGGACCGGCCGCCAGTGCAGGATGAGTGCGAGCAGGATGAGGATGAGGTTGACGGTGTTGAGGTCGAGCGCGTTGAGGGCGTTGCCTTCGGCGCGGGAGAAGTGCCGGGCCAGATACCAGGCGCCCAGGCCGAACAGCAGGACGGCGAAGACCGGGCTGTACTCGATCCACTCCCCCGGGCGGCTGCGGTGCAGTTCGGTGCGGGCCTCACCGACGCTGGGCCCGAGGTCGATGCCCAGTTGTTCGGCGGTCTTCGCCGTCTGCGGTGACGGTGACAGGAACCATGCGGTGACGACGGCGATCACGAAGATGATGGCCGTGGCTACCATGCCCTGCCACAGGAAGATCGTGTCGGTCAGTGGGATCAGTCCGTTGCCGTCGCCGCGTCCCTCGGCGATGACCTCCTGTACCGCGGGCGGGCTCGATCCCTCGCTGGCCACCTGTAGTGCGGCCGATCCGGACAGGCCCTGGGCCCATACGGTGCCGAGGCCGAGGAAGGCCATGGCGCCGAGCGCCCGGTAGTCGACACCGGCGACCCTGCGGGCGATCTCCTTGGCGAGGATCGCCGTGAAGATGAGACTGAAGGCCCAGTTGAGGTACGCGGTCACCATGGCGACGGCCGCGGTGAAGGCGATGGCTCCGCGGGGCGTACGCGGTACGCGCGCGATCCTCGCGATCAGGCGGCCCATGGGTGGGGAGACGGCGACGGCGTACCCCGCGATGATGATCATCGCCATCTGGAGCGTGAAGGTGATCAGGGACCAGAAGCCCTGGCCCCAGGCGTCCACCAGGCCGTATCCGGTCGTCGCCGCCGGGTCGTCCGGCGCGCCGAGCAGCTTCTCGCCGGTGACGAGGCCGAGCGCGAAGACCGCGAAGGTGCCTACGAGGACGAAGCCCAGGGCGTCGGGCAGCCATTTCTCGGTGAACGCGGTGAAGCGCAGGGCGAGGCGCGCGAGCCAGTTCTCCCCGCCCGCCGTCTGGTTCTGCTCCTTCGCAGGTGGGGCTGCCACAGGAGTTCTCCCTCGGTCGGTACGTGTGAGCGGCCGGACCCTGCCGCTCGGTCCGGCGGCAACATCATTCCGAAGTGCTGTGCGTTGTCCACCCGTTCGATCAAGTGCCCTGTACACGCGTCCCGCGCCGCGGCCCTGTGGAGGGTCCGGATACGCCCAGGTCGACTGTCCGGCGAATGCCTCCTCTCCGGCATGAACGCTTCACCGATCGCAGCGGTTCGGCCGTGTCTGCTTCTGTCTGGGACGGGCTAAAAATCGCGGCTGCTCGCCGGGCAACGCGTCGTGGTCCGCATCGAGGATCGAAGATGCGTCAGGACGGTTCGACGGGCAGCCACAGCTCGCACGTCGCGGTGCTGAAATCGTCGGCGCGTTCGAGGATCGCGACGAACGAGGGACCCGGTCGTAGCCGCCACGGGTTGGAAGGGAACCAGTCGGTCGCGGTCGCCGCCCAGGTGGTCTGTAGGGCCTGCGGATGCGGTCCGCTGGTGCGGAAGACCGCCCACATTCCCGCCGGTACCTCGATCGCGTCGAGTCCGTCCGGGGCCGGCGTGTTCCGGCTGAGGGCGACTCCGTGCAGGTAGGTCAGTTCGCTGCCCTCCCTGCCGTCGGGATCGAGGTCGTCGGTGACCTGCAACAGGCCCTGGGGTTCGGTGTCGCTGAGGGCCTTCAGCCGCAGATGCTCCTGGTGCGGCAACGCGGCGATGTGCTGCTGGATGTACGGGTTGACGCCCTCATGAATGAGCGGAACCCGGGTTGCGTGACCGACCAGCCGGAATGCGGGGCGGTCGACGAGACGAGTGTCCATGGGGGTACTCCCTTCGACGGTCAGGCGGAACCTGAGCTGCGGTTGTGTGCGCAAGGGGCCTCCGTCGCGGCGCACCTCCCGGGGGCCGGCACCGTGGACGGCCCGGAAGGCACGTCCGAACGCCTCGGTCGAGCCGTATCCGTGCCGTACGGCGATGCCCAGCAGATCTCCCTCGCCCCGGACGACGTCGCCCGCGGCAACGGTCATGCGGCGCCGTCGCACGTACTCCGACAGCGGCATTCCGGCCAACGACGAGAACATCCGACGCAGGTGGTATTCGGTCGTGCCGAGCGCCCCGGCCAACCCGTCGAGGTCGAGCTCCTCGGTGAGGTGCTCCTCCACAAGATCAACGAGTTGGTTGAGTGCCGAGATCATGAGGCCTCCTTTCGAGTCCAACCCTGGCAGCATCCACCCCGGCGGTACCCGATCATTGCGATCCGATCCGGTCGTGCACACCGAAATCGGGGGTACCAGAAGCTCCCCGTGCTTGATTCCGCAGGTACGAGGGGGCTGACGGCAGTCGGCCCGTCGCCCTCACTCATCGGAAGTGATCACTCGTGCCAGAGCCAGTCACGCTCACCGAAGTCCATCCGTACCGGACCACCACCCTGCGTTACCGTACGCATCTGATCGGCGACGACCGCCCGGCGGTGCCGCTCGACCTGGAGCTGAGCTACACGTCGCTGGACCCGTTCGCCATCCGTATCGGTCTGGAGACGGACGGCGCTTCGGTCCAGTGGTCGGTGTCCCGGGAGACACTGCTGTCCGGACTGCGCGGCCACGAGGGGATCGGCGACGTGGCCGCGTGGCCCGTCCACCGGGCGGGCCGCAGCGAATGGCTGCGCATCCGGCTCGGGTCGCTCGAGAACTGCGCCGTGTTCGAGACGGAATGGGACGTGATCTCCGACTGGCTGGACGTCACGCTGCAACTCGTCCCGCAGGACACGGAGAGCGACTACCTCGACTGGGACACCTACCTCACGACTCTGCTGGAGCAGGACTGACCTCGCCCGGCTCCGCATCCCTCCCCGCCCGGAAGCGTGTACCCGTCCCTGGTGTGGGCACCCGGGGGCCGGAAGTGCGAACGCACGGACGCCGGAGGAGCTCATGGCCGTACGACACCGTTTGATCAGGGCGTCTCCCGACGAGGTCTGGGAGGTCCTGTCCGACATCGAGAAGTACGGGGACTGGGTCGTGGGTACCTCACGGACCGAGGAGGCCGAGGGAGACTGGCCCGAGCTGGGGGCCACTCTGCGCTACGAGATCAGGCTCGGGCCGGTCACTCTGCACAACACGACCGTCGTGCGCCGCACCGAACCGAAACACATCCTCGAACTGGAGGCGGACAGCGGCCCCCTGGGGACGGCGCGGATCGCGCTGGAACTGCGGCCCTGGGGCGAGCAGACGCTGCTCATCCTCGACGAACACCCGTTGCGCGGCGCCGGTGGCCTGCTGCACAACAGTCTCGTCGACGCGGTACAGCAGGTACGCGGCCGGGCGATGCTGGGCCGCCTCGCAGACCTGTGTGAGCCGGACGGTGCGCCGTCCCGCGGCTCCCTCCGCAGGCCCCGGCTGATCCGGGCCTGAGCACCGCTCACCCGACGGGGAGTCGGGTGCCGACTCGGTGGTGCTGTCGGCACCCGACTCACTCCGTGGGGCAGCCGTCTCCCGTCAGGACAGAGGCTGCAATGTCACGTCGTCGATGCGCTGCCAGGCTGAGCCGGCCGGCGAGTAGTAGCCGCTGTGCAGGACGAGTGTGCTGTTGCTGCCGCTGTCCAGGGTGAGGACGTAGCGCGTGTAGGTGGGGGCGGTGCCGTGCCGGACCTCGCTGACGACCGTTCCGCCGGTGGTCCTGGCTCCGAGCCACGCCTGGTCGATGGTGCCGGAGTTCCGCACCCAGGCGGTGAGGCGGTAGCGCTTGTTGGGGGTGACCGTCACGGTCTGCTTGACCGCGCCCCAGGTGCCCGACGCGGACGAGGCGATCCAGGCGTTGCGTGACCCGGTGCGCGCAGTGCCGGTGCCGTTGTCGACGCCGTAGGCCAGTGCTCCTTCGGAGTACCACGGCGTGGAGGTGCCGGTGATGGTGGTGGCCTGCTCGAATCCGCCGTTCTGGACGACGCTGGTGCCGGCGGTGGGCTGCGCCTGGCGTTCGACGGCGCCGATGTCCGGTCCCAGGGCCCGGTTCGAGGGGTTGCCCAGCAGGTCCGTGATGCCTATCGCCGGGCCGCCGTTGTCGACGGCGGGGCTGGTGGGCTGGGGTGTGTAGTCGCCGCCGGCCACGTTGGTCAGCTTCGGGGCGGCCAGGACGTCACCGACGCCCGGGGCGTCGCCCAGCGGAGCGTTGACCAGGTTGTGGTCGTGGGGCCACAGGTGGTCGTAGAGGACGATCCCTGAGTCCATCTCGATGACGTTGCTGCTGATCGTCAGCCATGAGTCCTGCGGTGCGGGGCCCTCCTCCCGGTAGAAGTAGATGGCGAACAGCTTCTGGTCGTCGCCGCGGTTGCGCAGGATGGTGTTGTGCGCGACGCGGTAGTTCTCGGGGTGGGTGGTGGTGTCGAACGCGAGGAACTGCTGGTAGTCGTCGCTGACGTTGTAGAGCAGGTCGACGTCGGCCGTGGTGGTCTCGGTGACCTCGAGGAAGCCCTGGGAGCCGGTCGAGATGTTGTGGTCGATGGTGATGTTGTTCTTTTCGTGGTCGAAGCCCTCGATCTCGACGGCGCCGCCGTCCGCCCCGTAAGGGCTGTTGGTGGAGCGGCAGTTGGTGAACCGGTTGCCGGTCACGCGTACGTCGCTGTTGTTGACGGAGACGCCGATGGCTCCGTAGGAGGTCTCGCTGCCGGAGTCCATGCCGCGGAAGGCGATCTTGAGGTCGTGGAAGTTGTTGTTCTGGACGAGGGAGTCCGTGGCATAGGTCTTCACGCCGACGCCGACCTGCGTGAACTCGTTGTTGCGTACGATGGCGCCGGTTCCGTCGGCGGTAACCGCGACGGCGCCGCTGAGCCGGTACTTGGGGCCGGTGATGCCCGTGCCGTCGGAGTCGTCGAACACCACTCCGTCGGCGAACCGCAGGTTCGCCACGGTCACGTGCGGGGCCTGGACCTGGAGCATGTTCAGGCCGTTGGGGTTGGACAGGGTGGGAGCGTTGCCCGTGCCGTAGGCCGTCACGGTGATGGGTGCAGCAGTCGTGGCCGTGCCGTTGATGACGGCCTGTCCGGTGAAGGTCTGGCCGCGGCGCAGGGAGATGGTGTCGCTCGCCTGGAAGGTGACCGAGCTGAGCCTGCTCAGGCTCTTCCAGGCGGTGGTGGTGCTGGTGCCGGCGGACTGGTCGTTGCCGTTCTGGGCGTCGACGTAGAAGGTCCGTCCGGCGGTGGCCCGTTGGGGCTCGGCGGCGGCCGGCTGGGGGCCCGCGGCCAGGTTGACGGCCGTGGCCGCCAGGAGCAGCGCGAGGGCTGCCGGGAGTTGTCTTGTGGTGCGGCCACGTCCGGCGCGGTGTGGAGCGTGGGCATGACGAAGCAAGGCGGGGCTCCTGTTCTGTTGGGTGGAGTGGCGCCGCCGTCAGTTCTTGCTGCCGGTGGAGGCCACCGAGGCGACGAAGTAGCGCTGGAGTGCGAGCAGGATCACGGCCGGGATGATGGCGAGGACCGCGGTCTCGGCGAAGACGCGGCCGTAGTCGCTGCTGAACGCGTTGAAGGTCTTGGCGATCGCGACCGGTGCGACGTCGTCACGGTCGTTGGTGGTCACGAGGATGGGCCAGAGATAGGCCTGCCACTGGAAGAGGAAGAGGATGAGGCCGGTGCCGATCAGGGCCGGCCTGGCCAGCGGGAGGTAGATGCGCGCGAAGATGCGCGGCCATCCCGCTCCGTCCACACGTGCGGCCTCGACGAGTTCGCCGGGGATGCCGAGGAAGAACTGCCGGAGGATGAACACCGCGAGTCCGTTGCCCAGGCCGGGCAGTACCAGCGCGGTGATGCTGTTGGTGAGGTTCCAGTCGCTGAAGGTGCGGGCGAGCGGAATGGCGATGGCCTCGAAGGGGACCAGGAAGCTGAGTACCACGAGGCCGAAGACGAGCTTGCGTCCCGGGAAGTCGATGACGGCGAGCGCGAAGGCGGCCATCGCGGAGATGACGATACCCACGACGACGGTCACGGCGGCGACGATCACGGAGTTGGCGAGGTTGCGGGCGAACCCGTTGTCCCACGCCGCCTGGAGGTTGTGGGTGGTGAAGTCGCGGGGCCACAGCGTGTGCCAGCTCAGCGAGGAGCTGTCGGCGAAGGTCTGTGTGGACGAGCGGAAGGTGCTGGCGAGCAGCCACAGCACGGGCAGCAGGAAGGCTGCCGCGACGACGACGGCGAACGCCGTGAGAAGCACGCGGCGGGTGCGCGAGGGAGATGTGGTGGTGTGACTCATCGTGATCAGTCCTCCGCCTCGCCCAGCAGCCGGAACTGGACCGCGACGATGACGATCATGAGGCCCAGGAGTACGAGGAGTTCGGCCGCGGCGGTGTGCGGGTCGGCGAGTTCGAAGCTGTTGTGGAAGATGTCGTACATGAGGAAGTTGGACTTCTGCTCGGGCCCGCCGTTGGTGAGGATCTGCATGGGCGCGAAGAGCACGAAGTTGGAGACCGTGTCGGCCACGAGTACAAACAGCAGGGGCCGTTTGAGCTGGGGCAGTGTGATGGACCAGAAGCGCCGCAGGGGTCCGGCGCCGTCCACCTTCGCGGCCTCGTAGTAGACCTGGGGGATGTCGTTGAGCCCGGCGATCAGGAAGATCATCCAGTAGCCGACGCCGATCCAGCTGGCGATCAGGACGAGGCTGGCGACGACCTGGTGCGGGCTGGTCAGGAAGGGCTGCGGGTCGATGCCGACGCTGCCGAGGAGGGCGTTGGCCGGGCCGTCGGGCCGGAGCGCGATCCCCCAGACGACGGCGGAGCCGGTCATGGGTACGGCGGCCGGCAGGAAGATCAGCGTGCGCCACAGGCCCGAGGCGGGCAGGTTCTGGGTCAGCAGGACGGCGAGGCCCAGGGCGATGGCGACCTGGAGCGGGTTGACGATCACGTTGAACAGGAGCGTCTGCTGGACGGAGGTCCAGAACGTCTCGGAGTGCCACAGGGCGGTGAAGTTGTCGAGGCCCACCCACTGCGGTGCGAGTGCGCTGCCCGGCAGGCTGGAGTGGGTGGCGTCGGTGACCGCCTGGATCACCGGGACCAGGCGCAGGATGACGATGAGGGCGAGCGCGGGCAGCAGGAACAGTGCGGCCGCGGTGAGGTTCCGTGGCCCTTGGTGATGCTTCCTCGCGTGCTGCTTGCCGGCCCGGCTGCGTGTGCGCAGGGCCCACCGTCGCGGCGGGTCGGCCGGGCCCGGGGTGCTGTCCGTGGTGTGCCGGGCCGAGGTGGCCGCCGTGGCCGGCCGGGCTGGGGTGGTGCTCATGGCGTTGGTGTCCCTCCACCGGTCCGGGGCGTCCTCCCGGACCGGTCGGTGTGACGGGCTGAGGGTGCGTGGAGACGTCCACACCGGGCTGCCGCAGGGCCGGCTACCGGCGGTACTTGGCCCACGCCTGTTCGATGTCCTTCGTGGCCGAGGAGAGCGCTCTGGAGGGCGCGGTGCCGTTGGCGATGTCCTCGAAGGTGCGGCCGAGCGCGTCCTCGAACTCGACGTATCCGACGGTCCGTGCGCGCAGTACGGCGGTGTTGGCGAGTTCGTACTTGGTGAGCTCGGCGGCTCCGGCCATCCGGGGGTCCTTGAAGACCGGCTGGTTGTAGAAGTTCTCGGCGCCCTCGGTGTTGGAGGGGGGCACGGCGAGGCTGGACATGTACTGGGCGTAGCCGCCCTTGTCGAGTGCCATGAACTTCATGAAGATCTCCGCGGCCTGCGCGTGCTTGCCGGCCGGGTTGAGGCCGAGGGACCAGCCGCCGGTGGGTGTCACGGCCTTGCCGCCCTCGAAGTAGGGGTAGGCGGCGACGCCGAAGTCGAGGTCCTTCTCGGCGGTGAACTGGGGTGACCACCATGGTCCGCCGGGGTAGAAGGCGACCTGTCCCGAGGCGAAGGTGTCGGGGGTCTGGGCGACCGGAATGCCGCGCGGTGAGATCTTGTCCTTGTAGAGGGAGCCGTACCAGGTCATGGCCTTGGTCCAGCCCGCGTTCTCCAGGTCGGGGGTCAGGTTGTCCTTGCCCGTGACGCCGGATCCGCCGCCCAGGCTCTCCGCCAGGGGCTGGAGCTGGTGCGCGGGGGTGTCGGCGCTCCCAGTGTCCGGGCACGTGGTGTGACCTGTGAGGATCGACGGGCGGGCGATCGCCGCGAGTGGCCGGTACGAGAACGAGGGAGCAGTCAGGGTGGCGCAGGGACCGCAGGGCCTGGCCGAGCGTATGGAACGGCACCAGATCGCGATCTACCTCGCGGCGATGGCCGTCGGTGGGCTGCTCGGCGGAGTCGTCCCGGACGCGGGCCCGGGACTTGAGCACGCGATCAACCCCGTTCTGGGCGCCCTGCTGTTCGTCACGTTCCTCCAGGTCCCGGCCGCCGAACTGGTCCGCTCGCTGCGCGACGGCCGGTTCCTCGCCGCGGCGCTCGTGGTGAACTTCGTGGTCGTGCCGCTGATCGTCGCGGCCATGTTCACGTTCCTGCCCGCGGACCAGGCGGTACGGGTGGGAGTACTGCTCGTGCTGCTGTGCCCGTGCGTGGACTACGTGATCGTCTTCTCCGGGCTGGCCGGGGGCTCCAGCCGCCGCCTGCTGGCTGCCACGCCTCTGCTGCTGGTCGCGCAGATGGTGCTGCTGCCGCTGTTCCTGTACCTGTTCATGGGTTCCGAGCTGGCCGACATCGTCGACGTCGGCCCGTTCCTCGAAGCGTTCGTGTTCCTGATCGTCGTTCCGCTCGCGTTCGCCTGGCTTCTCCAGGCGTGGGCGGAGCGCCGTCGGGCCGGACGGCGGGTCTCCGACGCGGTGGCCACGGCCATGGTGCCGTTGATGGCCGCGACCCTGCTGACGGTGGTCGCCTCGCAGGTCCCCAAGCTCGGCGACAGCGCGGGTGACGTCGCCGCCGTCGTCCCGTTCTACGCGGCCTTCCTCGTGGTGATGGCCTTCGCGGGCAAGGCGGTGGCACGGCTGTTCCGCCTGGACACCGCCGCCGGACGGGCGATCGTCTTCACCGGCGCGACCCGGAACTCCCTCGTGGTGCTACCCCTGGCCCTTGCCCTGCCCGACGCGTTCGCCGTGGCCGCGGTCGTGGTGGTCACCCAGACCCTGGTCGAAGTCCTCGGCATGGTCGCCTACGTCCGACTCGTCCCACGCCTGGTCCCTGCCGCCCGGATGACGAAGGACGTACCGCTCGGGCGCTGATGCAGGTTGATCGACCACGGCCGCGGTTGGGTTTGCTGCCCGAGCAACGGCACATCACGGGATACCGGAAGCCGGTATCAGCCGTTCTGCCGCCAAGCTCGCAGCCGTTCGGCGATGGTGTAGGAGTCCAGGCGGAGGCCTCGGATGTCGTGGATCAGGTCGCGCCAGAGTTCGAACTTCGTGTCGACGGGCTCTCCGGACGCCTCCAGGTAGGCGATGGCGATGCCGTATCCGAAAAGCTCGTTGCGGGCCGGGAGCGGGCGCAGCAGTACGCATTCCTCCAGGAAGGTGGCGGCCCTCCAGAAGGCGTCGGGGTGGTGGTGGTCGTGCCGGGGTGGATCGACTCTGTGGCGGGCCGCCATGGCGACCAGGACGGAGAAGTCGTTGACGGTCAGGTCGTCCCGGAGGATGTCCTCCTGGCGTTCCAGGAACCATCGGTAGTCGACGTACAGGTCCACGGGTTCAGGCCGCCCGCCGGGTGCCCGACGCTGCCGCCGGAAGGCCGCCGAACTCGGCGTCGAAGGCTTCCCTGATGCCGGGCTCGCCGGTGGCGCGGCGGAAGACGGCGGTGGCCGTTTCGAGGCGGCGGGCGTTCTCCTCGCGCACGGCCAGCTCGGCGAGGTACTCCTTCATGGACATGTGGCTGCTCTCGGCCAGTGCCTTGAGCCGGTCACGCGTCTCTTCGTCGATCTTGACGCTGGTGTCTGCCATGGGTCGAGTATGCCGCCTGGCATACCGGCGGCGCTACTGTTTCCCGCCCGAAGGTCAGGACGCAGACGCGAGTACGCGGTGCAGGCCCGGCTCGATGTCCGAGGCACCGATCGAGCCGTAGCCGAACACGAGGCCCGGGCGGGTGGCGCGCTTCGCGGCGACCTCCGCCAGGGTGTAGACGGCGACGCCGGATGCCCGGGCCCGTTCGGCCGCGGCGGCCAGGGCGTCGGGGTCGCCGAGCCGGCCCCGGGTGAACGTGGTCACGTGCAGGCCGGCGGCGGACGGCACGAGTTCGGTCAGGTCCGCGAAGTGGTCGGTGAGCGCGCGGGTGATGGTGTGGTGCCGGGTCTCGTACGTGTGCTGCATGCGGCGGATGTGCCGGGCGAGCAGTCCGTCGTCGACGAAGCGGGCGAGCGCCGCCTGGGTGGGCACCGCCGTGTGCCAGTCGGCGCTGTACTTGGCGGTGCGCAGTGCCGCGCGGAGTGTGGGGGGCGCCACCATGAAGCCGATCCGCAGGGAGGGCAGCATCACCTTGGAGAACGACCCCACGTAGATGACGTGTCCGTCCCGGTCCAGGCTCCGCAGCGTCTCCACCGGCCGTCCGCCGTACCGGAACTCACTGTCGTAGTCGTCCTCGATCACCGCCGCGCCGTTGCGCCGAGCCCACCGCAGCAGCGCGGTTCTGCGCCGCAGGGACATCGGCATCCCGAGCGGGAACTGGTGGGCAGGGGTGACATACACGGCGCGGGTGCCCGGCGGGATGGCGTCGACCACCAGGCCTTCGGCGTCCACCGGGACACCCGTGACCTGGGCGCCCTGCGCGAGGAACGGCAGCCGGGCCGGTGGGTAGCCGGGCCTCTCCACGGCCACCCGGTCGCCCGGTTCGAGCAGCACCCGCCCGATGAGGTCGAGCGCCTGCTGTGTGCCATTGGTGACCAGTACGTCCTCCGGGCCGGTCCGCACACCGCGCGAGAGTCCCATGTGCCGGACGAGGGCCGCCCGCAGTCCGGCGTGGCCCGCCGGATCGCCGTATCCGACCGCCCCGGCCGCGGAGTGCCGCAGCTCCCGGGCGATCAGGGGCCGCCAGGCGTCGTACGGGAAGAGGCGGGCGTCCGGCAGGCCGACCCGGAAGTCGTGGGTCGCCGTGGTCGGCCCGGTGAGCTCCGGTGCCGCCCACGGGGACAGGTCAGCCCACAGGGCGCGCGGTCGCAGTCCGGACACGCTGGTGTCCGCGTCGGTCGCGGTCCCCGACGCGGGCAGGCCGGTCGTACGTACGTAGGTCCCGGAGCCGACCCTGCTGTCGGCGTAGCCCTCGGCGACGAGTCGCTCGTAGGCGACACCGACGGTGTTGCGGGCCACGGCGAGCCGACGGCTCAACTCCCGGGTCGGGGGCAGTGGTTCGCCGGGGCGCAGCAGTCCGTCGTGGATCGCGGTGCGCAGCTGGCGGTAGATCTGGCCGGACAGGTCACGCTGCCCGTCGAGCCTGACGTGTACGTCCATCTCGGCCTTCCGTCATCGGCCCGGCCGGTCGCCTCCGGCCCCGGCAGCCGGTTCACGCGGCTGACAATTGGTTCAATCATCCGGCCACTTATTGGATCTGGAGTTGAACCACTGCATGATCCTACGCTCCCGGCATGGACATACGACGACTGGACCGCGAGGCGCTGTTACTGGCCGGGGACGCGGTCTCCCTGGTGAAGACCGACCACCTGAGATGGGCGACACCGTGCGCGGACTGGACCCTGTACGGCCTGCTCCGCCATCTGGTCAGCCAGAACAAGGGGTTCGCCGCCTCCGCCCGCGATGCGGGCACGCCGTGGGCCGTCTGGCACGACGGCGATCTCGGCGACGATCCGGCCGGAGCGTACGCGGCGTCCGTGGGCAAGGTCGTCGCGGCCTTCGCCGACGACGAGGTCCTGGAGCGGCGGTTCGCGCTTCCGGAGGTGGGCGAGGGCTTCGCCGTCCCGGGGCGGACCGCGATCGGCTTCCATCTGCTCGACTACGTCGTTCACGCGTGGGACGTCGCGGTGACGATCGGCGTCCCGTGGCAGCCGGACGCCGAACTCACCACTGCCGCTCTGCGTGTTGCCGCCCTGGTGCCGGACGAGGGCCGCGGGGCCGGGACCGCGTTCCGCCGGCGGATCGCCGTACGCGACGACGCCCCGCCGGCCGACCAGTTGCTCGCGCTGGTCGGCCGTGACCCGTCCTGGACGCCGAAGCCGTGCTGAGGAGTGCCTGGCGCGAGGGCCCGGCGGGCGGCGCCGCAGAGGGTGCCGTGATCGTCAGCGTCACCGATTTCACCAGCGACTCGCACCGCGATCTGCCCGGCATCGCGCGTGACGGCTTCGCGCTGCGGCGCCGCTGGCCGGATCTCGACGGAGCGGTCGGCATGTGGCTGTGGGTCGCGCCCTTGGCCCGGCGCTGCGGATCCGTCTCGGTGTGGACCGGACGGCGGGCCCTCGCGGGGTTCGTACGTCTGCCGGAGCATGTCGCGATCATGGACAAGTACCGCGATCGGGGCTCGATCAGGGCCGTGATCCGGGAGTACGAGACCTTCGACGCGGCCCTGATCCGGCGGGACGCGGACGCATGGCTGACGCCGGACGCCGACCACTGCCGCGCCGAACGGGGGGCGCCACGGCAGCGGGGCTGAGGGCGTTGCGGGGGGCGGGGGCCCCGGGGGGGCGAGGGCCTGGGGGGCCTGCTCCAGCGTTGTGCCGTGGGTCGTCGGGCCCAGTGCTGGGCCCGACGGGCTTCCGGGTCCAGTGCTTGGCCGTGGGCTTCCGGGCCCAGTGCTTGGCCGTGAACCTCCGGGTCCGGTGCTTGGCCGTGAGCCTTCGGGGCTTCGGCCCGTCCGGCTGCGGGCTCAGCTGTCCGTCGGGGGCTGGGGACGGTCCAGCGGGTTGTCCGCCATCCTCGCTTCGAGTCCCGACCGTACGGCCCCGGCCGCCGAGCTGTCGGGCTTGCGCCCCGCCTGTTCCTGGAAGCACGTCAGGAACTCGGCGGCGAGATCGAGCCGGGGATGGCGTCCGAGCACTTCGGCCCTGAACTCGGGGGCGAAGTAGTCCGCGTCCTTGCCGACGATCTCAAGTGCTGTCGCCCGGTTCAGCACGTGCCCCTCGGGATCCATGGAGACGTCCACTTCGGGCCACATGTGGCGGACGATGACCTCCGCCAGCCGTTCGCGGCGTTCCGCCGGCCACCCCGCACCGGCGGTGAAAACCCGCGCCAGGTGGCCGGCGGCGACCTCGAAGGACACCGTGTGGCTGTCGAACTCGGGCGCCAGTCCCATGTCGTGGAACAGGGCCGCCACGTAGAGGAGTTCGGAGTCGACGTTGATGGCCTGTGCCTTCGCACGGGCGGCCGCCCACAGATAGGCGCGGACGGAGTGGTTCAGCAGGGCGGGTGACTGGTAGGCGGAGGCCAGCTCCCATGCCGTGGCCGAGGCCGCGGTGTCCGGGACGGCCAGGTCGTCGAGCGTGAAACCGACCGTCGCCAGGCGCGCTCTGGGGGCAGGTGGATTGTCGGGCATGTCATGTCTTCCTTCTACGGGGTACTGACCGACAGCGACGGTCACCTGTCGAACGTAACGCTTCAGTGGCCCAACTATCTGGGCCACCAGGAGGCGGGGATCTTGGGCCATTCGGACGGGTGCGCGGCCGGCACAGCTCTCCTGGCAAATCGCGGCGCTCTCGCACACATGCCCTGGGCCAGGGCGGGCAGAAGACGCTCACCATGTCTTCCATCCGAGGCGGCACCGTGACCAGTTCCGTGCATGTCCGCCGGACGAACACCGCGAACACCGACGCAATCGGCACATCCGGAGCACCCGGAACATCCGGAACACCCGGAACGCCCGAGGTCGCGGCTGAACTGCCCTGGATCGAGGACGGCGGCAAGGTCGCCCCCAAGGACGCGCGTGTGCTGTCCCGGATGTTCCTGGACCGGCTTCAGTCACTGGAAGAGGGCACGCCCGAGCATCAGTACGCCCGCAACACGCTGATCGAGATGAACATCTCCCTCGTGACCTTCGCGGCCCGCCGCTTCCGCAACCGCGGCAGCGGCGACATGGACGACGTCATCCAGGTCGGCACGATCGGACTGATCAAGGCGATCGACCGGTTCGACCTCTCCCGGGAGGTCGAGTTCACGTCCTTCGCGATCCCGTACATCGTCGGCGAGATCAAGCGCTTCTTCCGCGACACCACGTGGGCCGTGCATGTGCCGCGGCGCCTTCAGGAGCTGCGTGTCGAGCTCGCCAAGAGCACGGAAGCGCTCGCCGCCACGCTGAACCGCCCGCCCACGGTGAAGGAACTCGCCGCCGACCTCGACCTCACCGACGAAGAGGTCATCGAGGGCCTGGTGGCCGCCAACGGCTATGTCGCCGGTTCCATCGACAGCCCCGGCAGCGACAGCGCGAGCGCGGACGGCGCACCGACGTACGCGGAGACCATGGGCGACGAGGACCCGGCGCTGGAGCTGTTCGAAGACCTCCACGCGCTCGCGCCTCTGCTCCAGGGACTCGACGAGCGCGAACGGGCCATCATCGAGATGCGCTTCGGCCAGGAGATGACCCAGGCGGACATCGGCCGCGAGCTCGACCTCTCCCAGATGCACATCTCACGGCTGCTCACCCGCACCCTCGTCAAGCTCCGCAGCGGTCTGCTGTCGCAGTAACCGGTCGCGACGACGGCGACGGGCCCAGCGGCGTTTCCGGACGAACTCCCCAGCGGACAGCGGTCGTCACGCATGCCCGACGACTCAGGGGGCAACCGACAGGGACATCCCACAACAAGGAGTCCCCCATGGTGATCGTAGGAATCGTCGGTGTATGTGTTGTGCTCGCGATACTCGCCTTCCTGGTACCGCGTCTGTCCCGACATCCGGAGCGCGGTACCCAGCGGACGCTCGGTGCCGGTTCGCGGGCCGGCGGAAAGGCCCCCGGCATCCTGGGCCGCGTGTTCAGCAAGCCGTTCCGCAGCAGTTCCAAGGCTGTTGGCCGCAGCGGTTCGGCCGGCCGGCGCACCCGCGGCCGTATGCCGTTCTGATCCAGCGGAGTTGAGACGAGACTGATCGTCTCCCTCCTCGGCGCCGACGGCGTGGAGCCCCGCTCCGCCGTCGCCGCGCCGACGCTCTCCTTGTCCTCGGCCGCTGTCGTCGCGTGCGAGGATGTGGCGCTGTACACGTAGCTTCCCGCCGCCGTACGGAGCCCCTCATGAACGTCGTCATCTTCGGCTCGTCCGGCATGGTCGGACACGGTGTGCTGCGCGCCTGCCTGCTGGACGGTGAAGTCACCCGCGTCGTGGTCGTGAACCGCCGCCCGCTCGGGGTCACCCACCCCAAGCTGCACGAGATCATCCACCAGGACTACGCCGACCTGTCCGCCATCAGCGGCCAACTCACCGACGTGGACGCCTGCTTCTACCCCCTCGGGGTGTCCTCCGCCGGCAAGAGCGAGGCGGACTACACGCACATCACGTACGACTTCACGCTCGCCGCCGCTCGCACGCTCCTGGAGCACAACCCCAAGCTGACCTTCGTCTATGTCTCGGGCGAGGGTACGGACAGCACCGAGCAGGGCCGGACGATGTGGGCCCGCGTCAAGGGACGTACGGAGAACGCCCTGTTGGCCCTGCCGATGAACGCGTACATGTTCCGGCCCGGCTACATCCAGCCCCGCCACGGCGCCGTCTCCAGGACCACCGTCTACCGCGTCACCTACGCGCTGACGGGCTGGCTGTATCCCGTACTGCATCGCATCGCGCCCAAGCACACCACGACCACCGAACACCTCGGCCGCGCCATGCTCGCCGTCACCCGTCAGGCCGAGCAGAAACGTGTTCTGTACAGCCTGGACATCAACCGCCTCGGCGCCTGAGCGGCCCGAGTGGCGGGGCGTGTCAGGGGGACGGACGGCTCAGGTGGCGGTCCTGGCCCGCGCCGTGTCCGGCGATCGCCGTGGCGACTCCGAGGACGGCCAGGACGGTGAGCGGAAGCGTCCAGCTGTGCGTGGCGTCGTGCACGATGCCGAGGAGCAGAGGGCCGGCCGCCGCCACGAGGTAGCCGATGGACTGTGCCATACCGGCCAGCGCGGCGGCCTCGCCCGCGCTGCCGGCGCGCTGGCTCTGGAAGGTCAGGGCGAGGACGAGGCACGCGCCGCCGCCGAGTCCGAGCAGGGTGCACGCCAGGACGGCCAGTGCGGGGGCCGCGACCAGAACGGTGAAGCCCGCCGCCGCGAGGAGCGAAGCCCCGGTCGCGGTCCAGCGTTGGTCGTGCCGGCCCCGGGTCAGGAGCGGGAGAAGGCTGCTGGCGGCCAGTGAGACCACCTGGTAGTAGAACAGCATCCATCCGGCCGCCGTGCTGCTCATGCCGCGGTCGACGAGGACGCTGGGCAGCCACGCGACGGCGGTGTAGAAGGCGAGCGACTGCAAGCCCATGAAGAAGGTGACCTGCCAGGCGAGCCGCGACCGCCAGGGCACCGGGCTGTGGGTCCCGCCCGTGGCCGCCTGCGGCTTGTCACCCCGGATGCGGGGCAGCCAGGCGAGGAACGCCGCGACGGTGAAGGCGACGCCCCAGGCCAGGGCGGTGTGCCAGGAACCCGGCACGGACTGGGCCAGCGGTGCGGAGACCCCGGAGGAGACCGCTGCCATGAGGCCCATGACGGTCACGTAGAGAGCACTGACGCTCTGGATGCGGTGCGCGGGCACGCTGCGCCGGATCAGCGCGGGCAGCAGTACGTTGCCGAAGGCGATGGCCGCGGAGAGCATCACCGTGCCGACGAACAGGCAGATCACCGACGGCAGGGAGCGGACCACCGTACCGACGGCCAGCACACCGAGTGCCGCGACCAGCAGACGGGCGCTGCCCCAGCGGTGGGAGGTCCTGGCGACCAGGGGGGATGTGGCGGCGAACGTCAGCAGCGGGAGGGTGCTGAGCAGCCCGCCCCAGCTCGACGTCAGGCCGCTGCCGTGCTCGATCTCCGGCAGCAGGGCGCCGACCCCGGTGAGGGGGGTGCGCAGATTGGCCGCCACGAGGCAGATAGCGATGATGAGCCCGACCGACACGAGGGGCGTGGCGCTGTCGACGCGGTCGATGAGCGACGGCTCCGAGGAAGAAGACGGCTTGCGTGAGGTCGGTGTCGGCTGCGTGGTCACTGATCCTCCGCCGCTTGTGGTGGTGTGGTCTCGTGGTCGCGGGTGAGCTGGACGATCGCGGCGGCCGCCGCACGGGCGTCGTCCGCGTCCCGGGATTCGATCGCGTCGACGAGCCGCCGGTGCAGGCGGGCGTGTTCCTCGGCATGCGTGGCGTCCCAGGGCAGACCGCCGAGGGACGAGGTCAGTGCCGTACCGAGGTAGTCGTACACCTCGATCAGCAGGTCGTTCCCGCTCGCCCGGACGACGGCCCGGTGGAAGAGCGCGTCGACGCCCGTGGCCGCGGTCGTGTCCTCGTCGGCGCCGGCCTCCTCTGCGTCGGCCAGCAGCTCGCGCAGTTGCTGCAACTGCTCTTCGCTGCGGCGCAGGGCCGCGGCTCCCGAGGCGTACTCCTCCAGTACGGTCCGCAGCTCCAGGACCTTGTCCCGCTGCACGGAACTCGCCCGCCGGACCATGACCGACTGGAGCTCACTCGAGGAGCGGACATAGGTGCCGTCCCCCGCGCGGGGCTCCAGCAGCCCAAGGTGCACCAGTGCGCCGATCGCTTCCCGCAGCGTGCTGCGTCCGACGCCGAGTTCCTCCATGAGGTCCTGCTCCGGCGGGATCCGCGTGCCCACCGGCCAGCCTCCCGTCTCGATGTGCGAGCGGAGACTGTCCACGAGTTGAGCGGACAGGCTGGCGGTCCGCCGTGGTGCGCTGATGCGTTTCATGGAAGCAGCCTACAACAAACATCAGACGTTTGAACGTCACACCCGTACGGGCCAGCTGCACGCTCCGACGCGGGGTGACGGACCGCTAAGGCACTCGCGACGGTGCGGCCGGCTCCGATCCCTGCTCCGCCCGCGCGAGCGCCCGGTTGCGGCGTACCGACGACCAGAAGGACCAGCCGATCAGGACGACGCCGACGAGGCCGGTGACGACGTCGTTGATCTGGTACTGGATGCTGACCATGAGGATCACGGCGAGCGCCCCGATCGCGTAGTGGGCGCCGTGCTCCAGGTAGACGTAGTCGTCGAGCGTGCCCTGGCGGACCAGGTAGACCGTCAGAGAACGGACGTACATCGCGCCGATGCCGAGGCCGAGCGCCATCAGGACGATGTCGTTGGTGATGGCGAAGGCGCCGATCACGCCGTCGAAGGAGAAGGACGCGTCGAGGACTTCCAGGTAGAGGAAGGTGAAGAACGCGGCCTGGCCCGCCAGTCCCACGCCTGTGCGGGATCCGCCGGTGCGGGCGTTCGGCGTCTTCTCCAGCTCGGCCCGCTCCTCCTGTTCGGCCCGCTCCCCCTGTCCTGCGCGTTTCTCCTCTTCCTCCTCTTCCTCCAGGCGGTTCTCGAAGAAGCCCGACAGGCCGTCGACGACCAGGTAGGTGACGAGGCCCGCGATGCCGGAGAAGAGCACGGTCTGTGCCTTGTCGACATGTGTTCCGCCGTGCTGGTGGGCGTGGGCGGCGAAGGTGAACGAGGTGACGAGCAGAACCACCAGCGCGAGACACGTCGACAGCATGTCGACCTTGCCGAGCCTGGCCAGCGGGCGCTCGATCCACCGCAGCCACTGGATGTCCCGGTCCTCGAAGATGAAGTCCAGGAAGATCATCAGCAGGAACATGCCACCGAAGGCCGCGATCGCCGGGTGCGCGTCGGTGACCAGTTGCTGGTAGCGGTCCTTGTCGGTCAGCGCCAGGTGGACCGCGTCGTACGGATTGAGCCCGGCCGTGATGGCGACGATGACGACCGGGAACGCCAGCCGCATGCCGAAGACCGCGATGAGCACACCGATGGTGAGGAAGATGCGCTGCCAGAAAGCGTTGAGCTTCTTCAGGATTCCGGCGTTGACGACGGCGTTGTCGAACGAGAGGGAGACCTCCAGGACCACGAGAATCGCGACGATCCCCAGCGCGGTCCAGCCGTCGTAGAGCACTCCCAGGGCCAGGCCGAGCGCTGTGAACGCGAACGCCCAGCGAAAGGTCTTCAGCAGCACGGCCACCCACTCCTGTCGTCCACATACCCGCATCCAGGTGGGCGTTGTCTACCACGCCCACCTTGCGCGCACGTGTCAGGACCAGCGGTCGTTGCCTTCTTTTTGATCTCGCGTGCTGCCGCCGTCAGTATCCGGCCTGGCACTGACCGGAGATCAGCCTCTAGGCTGCCGCCCACAGCCCGGCAACGGCTCGTACAACGCCCCACAGCGCGATGGCGGGACGGCGGGACCGAACCGGCGTGGCCGGTCGTGAGGGGGAGTCGGCACGTGGAGCGGGACTGCTGGTTCTGCGGGGACCCGACACCGGCGTCGTGGCACGACCGGGTGATGGGTCTGCACCAGGGCGCCGAGACCAACTTCACCCGGTGGATCATCGTCCTCAGGACCACGTGGCGCAGGCAGGTCGTGCTGGTGCCGCGCTGTGCCCGCTGCCACACGGGCCACCAGATCGAGCTGACCGCGGTGGTGCTCGCCCTCGCCGCGGTGATCGCCTATTCCGCCAGTGGCCAACTGGACCGGCTCCTCGGCATTCTCCCGGCCTCGACCGGCGAGCGGACCCTCTCCGTGGTCTGGGCGGTCGTGGCGTGTCTGCCGACTCTGGCCTGGATCGCGATCAGGAGCGGCCGGCTGCCGTGGCGGCGGCTGGCACCCCACCGCCTCGGCTACGGCCGCCACCACCCGGAGTTCGTGCGGTACCTGGACGAGGACTGGAAGCCGAGGCCGGGTCCTTTTCCCTTGTGGGGAAGCCCGCCGAACCCGCACTCCCCTCCCCCGCCGGGCCGGTTCCGACGGGTTCTCGGGCGCACTGTCGACCTGATCGCGCTCGCCTGCGGCATCGGCGTCCCCGTCACCTACTTCCAGGGCTACGACGAACTGGCCGGCGGCCTGATCGCGGTGACGGCGGCGCTGGCCTACCTCTCCTCGAAGATCAAACCCGAGTACTGAACCGCGAGCCGCCGCTCAGGCGCGCTGGCCCGCGGGGACGACGTACCGCTTGTACAGCAGGTCGCGCAGGACGTCTTCGCCGCCCTCGACGATGGACACGTACCGCATGTCGCGCATCAGCTTGTTGATGATCATGTGGTTGGTGTACCCGAGGCCGCCGAACATCTCCGAGCCCGTGCCGGCGATGTCCCATCCGGCGCGACCGCAGAACAGCTTCGCGCTGATGGCGGAGCGCATGGTGCCGCGCCGGACGAACTCCGCTGCCGGATCGGGGCCGTTCATGACCGCGTCGAAGTCACGGGCGGCGGCGAGGCAGGTGTCCTTCATCACCAGGATGTGGGTCTCCATGTCCGCGAGCTTCGCGCCGAACACGGGGTGGGACACGAGCTTGCCGCCCTGGAGGGACTTGCGCTTCGCGTACTCCATGCAGAGGTCGCGGATGCAGCGCGCGACCCCGACCGCGGTGGTCGCGATCAGGATGCGGCTGGCGTTCAGTCCGATTTCCAGGAGTCGCAGTCCGTTGCCCCGCAGCACATGTGTGGCGGGGACCCGGCAGTCGCGCAGCGACACCTTGTACGTGCCCGAGGCGCGCAACCCGACCATGTCCCAGCGGCGCTCCACCTGCACACCGGGGGTGTGGCGGGGAACGACCACGGCGAGGTGCTCCTCCGGGTCCTCGGCGGAGCGGGCGACGACGACGAGGAAGTCGGCGAAGGCGGAGTTCGTGGAGAAGAACTTGTCGCCGCTCACCACCACGTCGTCGCCGTCCCTGGTCGCCGTGGTGGTGATCCTCGCCAGTTCGCTGCCCGCGGCCTGTTCACTGGCGAGGGTGGCGCAGAATCCGCCCCGCTCCGCCATGGGGGCGAGGTAGGTCTCGCGCAGCTCGTCGGTGCCGTACAGATCGACCATCGTGGTACCGAGGATGGAGATGAACGAGGTGAACGCGACGCCCGCGTCCCCGTAGGCCAGTTCGGAGACGATCTCGACACTGTCCTCCAGGGAGAGGCCGTCCGCGCCCGGCTTCGGGGGCAGCCACCAGTTCGCCATGCCGGCGTCGGCGAACTTCCGGTACAACGGCAGGGGTGCCTCGGCCAGGGAGTCCAGTTCGGCGTGGTGGCCGATGAGTTCGGCGCGGGCGAAGCGCCGGATGTCCTCCAGCAGATGCGGCAGGCTGTGCGGGCTCACTCGATCTCCAGCTCTTTGTCGATCAGCGCGAATATCTCGTCGTCGTCGGCGGCGTTCGCCAGGTCCTCGTGTCCGGTGGTCAGCAGCACGTCGTCGCCGCCGGTCCCGTCGGCCTCCCGCAGCAGCTGCCGCAGGCGTTCGGCGACGGCCGTGCGTTCCGCGCCCGCCATGCCGGTGAGCGAGCCGCTCAGCCGGTCGAGGTCGGCGAGGGCGGCGGTGGCGGCGGCACCGTCCGTCTGCGGGAACAGCTCGGTGTGCAGCCGTTCGGCGAGCTGGGCAGGGGTGGGGTGCCGGAAGATGACCGTGCTCGGCAGCCGTAGACCCGTGACGGTGTTGAGCCGGTTGCGCAGCTCCACCGCGGTCAGGGAGTCGAATCCGACCTCGCGGAAGGGGCGGTCGTCGTCCACCTCCTGGGCGCTCGCGAGCCGCAGGACGGTCGCGGCGTGGGTGCGGACCAGGTCGAGCAGGGCCTGCCCGCGCTCTTGGGGGGAGGCGGCGGCCAGGCGCCTACTCAGGGTCGCCTCGTCCGCCGCGTCCGGGGTGACGGCGGTGGCGCGCCGTCGTGCGGTACCGCCCATGGCGCGCAGTACGGCGGGCAGCGCGGCGGGGGTCTGGTCGCGCAGCGCGGTGTGGTCGAGGCGGGCCGCGACGATCTGGGGCGCGTCGGTGGCGAGCGCGGCGTCGAAGAGGGCGAGTCCGTCGGCGGAGCGCAGCGGGGCGACGCCGGTGCGGGACAGCCTGCCGACGTCCTGGCCGTCGAGGTGCCCGGTCATGCCGCTGGCCTGCTCCCACAGGCCCCAGGCGAGCGACACCGCGGGCCTGCCCTGTCGCCTGCGGCGCGCCGCGAGGGCGTCCAGAGCGGCGTTGGCCGCGGCGTAGTTGGCCTGTCCGGCCGTGCCGAGGACGCCGGCGACCGAGGAGAAGAGCACAAACGCGTCGAGGTCGGCCGAGGCGGTCAGCTCGTCCAGCAGGTCGGCGGTGTGGACCTTGGCGCGCAGCACCCGGTCGACCTGTCCGGGTGTCATGGCCTCCACGGTGGCATCGTCGAGCACGCCCGCCGTGTGGACGACGGCGCCGAGCGGCCGGTCCGCGGGGACGGCGGCGAGCAGTTCGCCCAGGGCGGCACGGTCACCGACGTCGCAGGCGACGATGTCGGCGTTGGCGCCGAGGTCGCGCAGCTCCCCGGCGAGGCGGTCGGCGCCTTCGGCGGCGGCACCACGCCTGCTGGTGAGCAGCAGATGGCGTACGCCGTGCTCGGTGACGAGGTGGCGGGCGAGCAGGCTGCCGAGGGTGCCGGTGCCACCGGTGATCAGGACGGTCCGGGCGGGGTCCCAGGTGTGCGGGAGGGTCAGCACGATCTTGCCGAGGTGGGTCGCCCCGCGCAGGGTCTCGAACGCTTCCGGCGCGTGCCGGATGTCCCAGCTGGTGATCAGCGGCAGGTGCAGTTCGCCGTCGGCCAGGTGCTCGGCGAGGTGCACGAGGCCGTCGTGGACGCGGTCGGGTTCTTCGGAGAGCAGGTCGAAGTACAGGTAGCGGACGCCGGGATGGTCGGCGGCGACGGTGTGCGGATCGCGGACGTCGGTCTTGCCCATCTCGACGAACCGGCCGCCGTGCGGCAGCAGTTCGAGGGAGGCGTCGGTGAACTCGCCGCTGAGGGTGTTCATCACGACGTCCATGCCGGCGCCTCCGGTCACGGCATGGAAGTGGTCGCGGAAGCCGAGGTCGCGGCTGGAGGCGATGTGGTCGTTGTCCAGGCCGAGTTCGCGCAGGAAGTCGTGCTTGGCGGGGCTCGCGGTGGCGAACACCTCGGCGCCGGCGCGTTGTGCCAGTTGCAGTGCGGCCAGGCCCAGTCCGCCGGTGGCGGTGTGCACGAGGACACGGTCGCCGGGCTTCAGTTCGGCGCGTTCGACCAGGCCGAGCCAGGCGGTGAGGAAGATGACCGGGGCGGACGCCGCCTGCCGGAAGGTCCAGCCGTCCGGGACCCGGACCAGCGTGCGGGCGTCGGCGACGGCGACGGGTGCCATGGCGTCGGGCAGCAGTCCCATCACCCGGTCGCCGACGGCGATGCTCGTGACGTCCGGGGCCGTCTCGACGACCGTGCCGGCGCCCTCGACGCCGATGCCCTCCAGTCCCGGCACCATGCCCAACGACACGATGACGTCCCGGAAGTTGAGTCCGGCCGCGGCCATCCGTACCCGTACCTGGCCGTCCTTCAGCGGCTCTTCGGCGGCCGGCGCGGGCAGCAGCGCGAGATGGTCGAGGGCGCCCTTCGTGGTGACGTCCACCCGCCAGAGTCCGTCGGCGGGCGGGGTCAGTACCCGGTGGGCGGAGGCGCGGGCGAGCCTCGGGACGGTGTGCCCGTCGGTGACGGCCCGCAGTTCGGGCTCGTCGGTGGCCAGTACGGTGGCGAGGTCGGCGTCGGACGCCGCCGCGGGTACGTGCAGCAGTGTGAAGCGCCCGGGGTGCTCGGTCTGTGCGGTGCGGACGAACCCGGCGACGGCGGCCTCGGCCGGCGTGTCACCGGTGAGCGCGAACACCAGCCGGGAGGAGGCACACCGGTCGTCGGCGAGCCAGTGCTGGACGGTGCGCAACGCGCCTTCGACCGCTTCGGTCACGTCCGTGCCCGGTGTGACATGGGTGACGACGACGGGTGGTACGGGGCCCGGGAGCGGGTCTCGGTAGTGGCACCAGTCCACGTCCCGCGGCTCGCCGGCCGGGGTGGGCACCCAGTCGATCCGGTACAGGCCGTCGGGCACGGTGTCCCGCGCGGCGGTGGTGGCGGGTGCCTCGCGCAGCACCAGTGCCTCCACGTCGGCGAGCGGAAGCCCGGAGGTGTCGGCGACGGTCACGGTGACGGTGTCGGAGCCGGGTTCGCCGGGGGTGATCCGCACCCGGGCGGCCGTGGCTCCGGTGGCGTGGAACTCGACGCCGGACCAGGCGAAGGGCAGCGCGGGCCCGGCCGACGCGGCGTCGATCCGGTCGAGCAGCGCGGCGTGCAGACAGGCGTCGAGCAGCGCCGGGTGCACCCCGTAGGACGCCGCCTCCGCGTGCCGGTCGGCGGGCAGCGCGACGTCGGCGAAGACCTCGGTGCCACGTCGCCAGGCCTGCGTCAGGCCCCGGAACGCGGGGCCGTACTCGTAACCGAGGGCCGCGAGTTCGCCGTACAGCTTCTCCAGGGCGAGCGGCTCGGCGCCCGGCGGCGGCCATGCGGTGAAGTCGGCCGCCGGGGCCGCCGGTGTGCCCGCGGGGGCGAGCAGACCGGTGGCGTGGCAGATCCACGGGGCGTCGGGGGCCGCGTCGGCGGGGCGCGAGTGCGCGGTGAAGGGGCGGTGGCCGGTGCCGGTGTCCGGTTCACGGACGGCGATCTGGAACCGTACGGAGCCGTTCTCGGGCAGTGGCAGCGGGGCCTGGAGGGTCAGGTCCTCCAGGCGGGCGCAGCCGACCTGTTCGCCGACGCTGAGCACGAGCTCCACGAACGCGGTGCCCGGCAGCAGTACGTCACCGGCCACCGCGTGGTCCGGGATCCAGGTCGCGGTGGCGCGCGACAGGGTGCCCGTGAGGAGGGCGCCGTCACCGTCGGCGAGGCGGACGACGGTGACGGCGAGCGGGTGGTCGCCGTCGGTGCGGCGGGTGGTGCCGGAGTCCATCCAGTGGCGCTGCCGCTGGAAGGCGTAGGTGGGCAGGTCCACGGCCGTGGCTCCGGGGAAGGCGGGTGCCCAGTCGACGGTGGCGCCGTGGACGTGCGCCTCGGCGAGGGAGGCCAGGAACCGGTCCGGTCCGCCGTCGTCGCGGCGCAGGGAGCCCACGGCGGTCAGGGAACCGTCCGCCGCCTCTTCGACGGCCATGGTGAGGACCGGGTGGGGGCTCATCTCGACGAACAGGCCGTGTCCTTCGGCGGCGAGCCCGTCGACCGCGGTGGCGAACTCGACGGTGTGCCGCAGGTTGCGCACCCAGTAGGCGGCGTCCAGGTCGGTCGTGTCGACGGTCTCACCGGTGACCGTCGAGTGGAACGGCACGCTCGACGGCCTCGGCCGGACGGGGGCGAGTACTTCCAGGAGTTCGTCGCGGACGGAGTCGACGTGCGAGGAGTGGGAGGCGTAGTCGACCGCGATCCGGCGGACCCGGACGCCTTCCGGCTCCAGCAGGGCGAGGAACGCGTCGAGGGCGTCGGGCTCTCCGGAGACGACGGTCGACGTGGGCCCGTTCACGGCCGCGACCTCGATCTCCTCGCCGATCTCGGCGAGATGGGCCCGCACAGTGTCCACGGGCAGCGCGACGGCGGCCATGCCGCCCCGGCCGGCGAGCCGGCGCCGGATGATCCGGCTGCGCTCGGCGACGATCCGGGCTCCGTCCTCCAGGGACAGCGCACCCACCACCACAGCGGCCGCGATCTCACCCTGCGAATGACCCACCACCGCAGACGGCTGCACGCCGAACGACTGCCACAACCGGGCCAGCGACACCATCACCGCCCAGGAGGCCGGCTGCACCACGTCCACCCGCGACAGATCCCCGGCCAGTTCCGTCCGCAGATCCCAGTCCGTGAACGGCGACAGCGCCTCCGCGCACTCGCTCAGTGCCGCGTCGAACACCGGGAAGGCCGCGGACAGTTCGAGAGCCATGCCCGACCACTGCGCGCCCTGCCCGGGGAACACGAACACCGCTCCGCCGGAGGTCGCGGTGCCGGTGGCCGTGAGGCCGGAGGGGGCACCGTCGGCGAGTGCGGCCAGTGCGGGCAGCAGTTCCTCCCGGTCGTGGCCGACGACCACGGCGCGGTGCTCCAGGAGGGCGCGTGTGGTGGCGAGGGAGTGGCCGATGTCGGCGGGGGCCAGTTCCTCGTGCGTCTCGACGTACGTACGCAGCTTCCGGGCCTGCGCGGCGAGCGCCGGGCCGCTGCGGGCGGAGAGCGGCCAGGCCACCGGGGCGGTCCGGGGAGGGGCAAGCGGGGGCTTCGCGCTCTCCTGCGGTGCCGCCTCCAGGATGACGTGCGCGTTGGTTCCGCTGATGCCGAAGGAGGAGACCGCGGCGCGCCGGGGCCGGCCCCGGTCGGGCCAGGGCTCGGCCTCGGTCAGCAAGGACACCGCGCCTGTCGACCAGTCGACATAGGGGGATGCTTCGACGGCGTGCAGGGTCCGGGGCAGGGTGCCGTGGCGCAGCGCCATGACCGTCTTGATCACACCGCCGACGCCGGCGGCGGCCTGCGCGTGGCCGATGTTCGACTTCAGGGACCCGAGTCGGAGCGGATGGGCGCTGTCGCGGTCCTGGCCGTACGTGGCGAGGAGGGCCTGGGCCTCGATCGGGTCGCCGAGCCGGGTTCCGGTGCCGTGTGCCTCGACGGCGTCCACGTCGTCGGCGGTGAGACCGGCGGACCGGAGGGCCTGCCGGATCACCCGCTGCTGGGCGTCTCCGTTGGGTGCGGTGAGGCCGTTGCTCGCGCCGTCCTGGTTGACGGCGGAGCCACGCAGTACGGCGAGCACGGTGTGCCCGTTGCGGCGGGCGTCCGTGAGCCGTTCGAGGACCAGTACGCCGACGCCTTCGGCCCAGCCGGTGCCGTCCGCCTCGGATCCGAACGCCTTGCAGCGTCCGTCCGGCGACAGCCCGCGCTGCCTGCTGAACTCCAGGAACATGCCCGGGTTCGGCATGACGGTGACACCGCCCGCGAGCGCGATGGAGCAGTCGCCCTGCCGCAGTGCCTGGGCAGCCAGGTGCAGGGCGACCAGGGACGAGGAGCAGGCCGTGTCCACGGTGACGGCGGGGCCCTGGAGGCCGAGTCCGTAGGCGACGCGGCCGGAGAGCACACTGCCCGCGGTGCCGGTGAGCAGTTGTCCCTCGAAGCCTTCGGGGGCCTCGTGCAGTCGGGTGCCGTACTCCATGGCCATGGCGCCGGCGAAGACTCCGGTGCTGGTTCCCCGCAGGGTCTCGGGGACGATCCCGGCCCGCTCGACGGCCTCCCAGGACGTCTCCAGCAGAAGCCGCTGCTGGGGGTCCATGGTCTGCGCCTCACGCGGCGAGATCCCGAAGAAGCCGGCATCGAACTCGGCGGCGCCGTCGAGGAATCCGCCATGGCGGACGTACGAGGTGCCGGTGTGCTCGGGGTCCGGGTGGTAGAGGGCGCCCAGGTCCCAGCCGCGGTCGGTGGGGAAGGGGGCGATGGCGTCGGTGCCGTCGGCGACCAGGCGCCACAGGTCCTCCGGGGAGGTGACTCCGCCGGGGAAGCGGCAGGCCATACCGACGACGGCGACCGCGTCGCCCATGGTCCGGGTGTCCGTGTCGGGTGTGTCGGTGTCGGCGGTGCCGAGCAGGTCCTCGCGCAGTCTCTCGGCCAGGGTCGTCGGCGTGGGGTGGGAGTACAGGACTCCGGAGGGCAGTTGCAGGCCGGTGGCCTGGTTCAGGCTGCTCTGGAGTTCCACCGTCATCTGCGAGTCGAACCCGGCGTCCTTGAAGGTGCGGTCGCTCTCGACTCGGCCGGCGTTGGTGTGGCCCAGCACGGCGGCGGCGTGGCGCCGCACGAGTTCCAGGAGCGCCCGGCGCTGCTGGTCCGCGGTGCGGCCGGTGAGATGGGACAGGGGGGAGGCGTAGGGCGCGGGCTCCGCGAGGGATGCGGTGGCGGCGGTGGCCGTACCGGAGGTGGCCGGCGCGGTGTGGGCGGACGTAGCGGGCAGCCCCTCCACAGGCGCCGCGGTGGACGGGCCCGTAAGCCAGTACCTCTGCCTCTGGAAGGCGTACGTCGGCAGCGCGCAGCGCCGGGCGTCCTGACCGCGGAACACGGCGTCGAGGTCGACGGCGAGCCCGCTCGCCCAGGCCGCCGCGAGGCCGGCGAGGAAGCGGTCCCGGCCGCCGTCGTCGCGGCGCAGTGACCCGATCGCGCGGGCTCCGGAGTCCTGTAGGCCGGCGGCGAGGACGGGGTGGGCGCTCATTTCGACGAACACCGGGTGTCCGGCGGCGACCAGGGTGCGGGTCGTGGTCTCGAACTCGACGGTGCTGCGCAGGTTGCGCACCCAGTAGGCGGCGTCGAGACCGGTGGTCTCGAACGCCCCGCCGGTGACGGTGGAGTGGAACGGCACATCGCAGTCGCGAGGTGCGACAGGCGCGAGCACCTGGAGGAGTTCGTCGCGGATCGACTCGACGTGCGAGGAGTGCGAGGCGTAGTCCACGGCGATCCGGCGTACCCTCGTGCCGTCGGCCTCCAGGGTCGCCCGCAGTTCGTCGAGCGCGGCCGGGTCGCCCGAGACGACCGTCGACGAGGGGCCGTTGACAGCCGCGAGCGCCAACCGGTCACCGTGACCGCGCAGATGATCCCGTACGACGTCGGCCGGCAGGGCGATCGACATCATGCCGCCCCGGCCCGCGAGGCGTTGGCCGATGACGCGGCTGCGTTCGGCGACGATCCGGGCGCCGTCCTCCAGCGACAACGCGCCCGCGACCACGGCGGCGGCGATCTCACCCTGCGAATGACCCACCACGGCAGACGGCTGCACGCCGAACGACTGCCACAGGCGCGCCAGCGAGACCATCACCGCCCAGGAAGCCGGCTGCACCACGTCCACCCGCGACAGATCCCCGGCCAGTTCCGTCCGCAGATCCCAGTCCACGAAAGCCTCAAGCGCGTGCGCGCACTCGCTCAGCGCCGCGTCGAACACCGGGAAGGCCGCGGCCAGTTCGAGGCCCATGCCCGACCACTGCGCCCCCTGCCCGGGGAACACGAACACGGGCCCGCGTGTGTCCTCGGTGGCTGTGCCCTCGGTCAGGCGGGGGTCCGGCAGGCCCTCGGCCAAGGCGAAGACCGCTTCGTTGAGGTCGTCGAGGCTGTGGGCGAGCGCGACCGCACGGTGCCGGAACGGGGTGCGGGTGGTGGCGAGGGAGTAGCCGATGTCCTGCGGCGCGGTACCGGGGTGGCGGGCCAGGTGTTCGCGCAGGCGTGCCGCCTGTTCGCGCAGGGCGGGCGGGGTCGTTGCCGACAGCGGCCACAGGACGGGGCCCGGCTGCTCGGACCGGTTGAGCCCGTTGCTCCGGGCCGGAACGGAACCGGCCACGGTCTCGGTCTCGGTCTCGGTCTCGGTCTCGGCCACTGTCTCGGCCGGGTCGGGTCCCTCGACGACGACATGGCAGTTGGTTCCGCCGAGCCCGAACGAGGAGACGCCTGCGAGCGGAGTGGTGTCGGGCCGGGGCCACGGAGTGCGGGAGGTCTGGACGCGCAGGTTGAGTGCGTCCAGGGGGATCCGTGGGTTGGGGGTCTCGTGGTGCAGGGTGGCGGGCAGTTCCCGGTGCCCGATGGCGAGCAGCACCTTGAGCAGGCCGGCGATTCCGGCCGCGCCCTCCAGGTGGCCGATGTTGGTCTTGAGGGAACCGACGGGCAGGGGGTCGCCCGCCGGTCGCGGGGTGCCCGCGACGGCGCCGAGTGCCGCGGCCTCGACGGGGTCACCCACGGGGGTGCCGGTGCCGTGCAGTTCGACGTAGTGGACGGCGGCGGGATCGGTGCCGGCCCGCCGGTGGGCGAGCCGCACGACCTCCTCCTGGGTCTCGCGGCGTGGCACGCCGAGTGCGGCGCCGTCTCCGTCGTTGTTGACGGCGCTGCCGCGGATCACACCGAGGATCCGGTCGCCGTCCGCCTGCGCGCGGTCGAGCGGTTTGAGGACGAGTACGGCACCGCCCTCGCCGCGGACGTATCCGTCGGCCCGTGCGTCGAAGGTGTGGCAGCGTCCCGTGGGTGACAGTGCGCCCATGCGCTGGGAGGTGGCCGTGGAGCCGGGGCCGGTGATCAGGTTGACGCCGCCGACGAGGGCGATGCCGGCCTCGCCGTTGCGCAGCAGTTCGCAGGCCAGGTGGACGGCGACGAGGGACGACGACTGGCCGGTGTCCACGGTGAGACTCGGGCCGGTCAGTCCGAGGGTGTGGGAGAGGCGGTTGGCCAGTATGGCCCGGCGGGTGCCGGCGAACGAGTGGTGGGTGAGGGCGTCCGGGCCGCCGGAGTGGGTGAGTTCGGCGTAGTCGTCCCAGATGGCCGCGGCGAGCACGGCGGTCCGGGTGCCGCGCAGCGCGGCGGGCACCGTGCCGGCTTCTTCGAGTGCCTCCCAGCCGAGTTCCAGCAGCAGTCGCTGCTGCGGGTCCACGGCGGCGGCCTCTCGCGGGGAGATGCCGAAGAACTCCGGGTCGAAGGTGTCGACGCTGTCGAGGTATCCGGCGACGGCTGGCGCGCCCGCGATGTCCTGGCGTGTCTGCGGGAGTTCACGCACGGCGTCCACGCCGGAGCGGAGCAGTTCCCAGAACTCCTCGAGTCCCGCGGCGCCCGGCAGCCGGCAGGCCGCGCCGATCACCGCGACGGGTGTGGCCGGCCGTGTCCCGGTCTCCTGCTGGATACCCGGCGCCTTCGACTCGTCGTTCCTCATGCCCTCAGCCCCCGCTGACCTGTTGGTCCTTTTGGTGCGGCCCTGTCGATGCCGTCCGGCGCCCGTCGGGCGCCGGTCGACATTCTGTGCGGGTGCGGGCCGGGCTCGCCCCGGTGTCCTGCCCCGGCCATACCCCCAGACATTCCCGGGCTGCCGTACCCGGGGACGGGCGGGGCGGGTGTCAGAGGGCCTGGTACCGGGGGTCCGTGCCGGGTGTGCCGAGGATCCCGATGCCGCGGACGGCGACGGTGGCCGCTGCGGCGAGCGCCTCGAGCAGTTCGTCCGAGCCGGGGTCGCCGGGCATGACGGTGAGGGCGGTGTTGACGAGGGCGCCGACGAGCGCGCCGACGGCGGCCGCGGCCTGTGCCGGGGTGAGGTCGTCGGGGAAGGCGGCCAGCAGCGCTTCGGTGAGTTCGCGCTGGGCGCTGGTGATGCGGCGCATGGCGCCGGCCTGGAGGGCCGGGGTGGACAGCACCAGGCGGATCCGGCGCGAGGCCAGTTCGCCGGCGAGTTCCTGGGCGGTGGCCTCGCCGGCGACGGTCTCGCGCAGGGCGCGCAGCAGGGCGTCCGAGGGCCCCTCGCCGGGGAGCCGGGCCGTGACGCGTTGTACGGCGTCCTCGGTGCGCTGCTTCGTGTCGGCGAAGAGGATGTCCTCCTTGGTCGGGAAGTAGGCGAAGAACGTCCGGGTGGAGACCTCGGCCGCGGCGGCGATCTCGGCCACGGTCGTCTCGTCGTACCCCTTGGAGTACATCAGTTCCACCGCGGCGGTGATCAGCGTGGACCGGGTCCGCTGCTTCTTGCGTTCCCGCAGCCCCTGCACGGGAGTCGCCGGGGCGGGGTCGGCGGGGTGCGGGCCGGTGGTCGCTGGGACTTCTGTCATGCGCAACACTTTAGGCCCATTTCTTCTTCGACTGCATATTCGCACGCGCTGAAAGTTTGCATCGAGTGTGATTTTACGATTCCATGGGGTCATGGAACGCTTACTGGAACGGCTCGGTGCGCTCTGCGCCCGGCGACCGTGGCGCACGATCTCCGCGTGGCTGCTGATGGCGGCGGCCCTGCTCGCGCTGGGGCAGACCGCCGGCAGCGCCTTCGTCAACGACTTCCGCGTGCCCGGCGCCGAGTCTCAGGAAGCCACGGACGTGGCCCGTGAGCACTTCCCGTCCTTCGGTGTGGTCAACGCACAGATCGTCTGGCAGGCCCCCGAGGGCGACCTGGACGATCCCGCGCACACGGCCGCCGTGCAGCGGATGCTCGCCGACATCCGCGAGCAGCCCGACGTGGCCGGTGTGGACGACCCCTTCCCCAGTCCCGACGGGAAGGCGGCGATGGTCAACGTCGACTACGACAAGGAACTGGGCGAGCTGGACGCCTCGCACTACGAGCGTCTGCGAGAGGCAGCCGAACCGGCGAGGGACGCCGGGCTCGCCGTCGAGTACCGCGGCATGGTGGTGGACCTGGGCACCGAACCGTCCACCAGCGTCGCCGAGTTCGTCGGGGTGGGCACGGCTCTGGTGGTCCTCGTCGTCGCGTTCGGTTCGGTGGTCGCCGCCGGTCTGCCGCTGGCCGTCGCCGCCGTCGGCATCGTCGCCGGCACGGCCCTGGTGCTGCTGGTCGGTCTGATCGTGGACATCCCGACCTCGGCGCCCATCGTCGCGGTGATGCTCGGCCTGGGCGCGGGCATCGACTACGCCCTGTTCGTCCTCAGCCGCTTCCGCACGGAACTCGCCCACGGGCACGCGCCGGTGGAGGCCGCCGGGCGCGCGACCGCGGCCGCCGGGCACGCCGTGGTGTTCGCCGGCGGTACCGTCGTCGTCGCCATCCTCGGCCTGATGTTCGCCGGCATCCCGTTCGTCGGCGCGATGGGCATCGCGGGGGCACTGACCGTGGGCGTGATGGTCGTCGCCGCTGTCACGCTGCTTCCGGCCCTGCTCGGGCTCCTCGGCCACCGGGTGGACGCCCTGCCGGTGCCCCGGCTGCGCCACCGCGGCGAGCGCCGGCCCGACCCCGACGACGAGAACACCCTCACCTACCGCTGGGGCGGTCACGTCCAGCGCCACCGGGTCCTGTACGCCGTGGGATCGACCGCCCTGTTGCTGCTGCTGACCATTCCCGTGTTCGCGCTGCGCCTCGGCACCCCCGACGACGGCATCCAGCCCACGGAGCTGTCCCAGCGCCGCGCCTACGATCTGGTGGCCGAGCACTACGGGCCGGGCTGGAACGCCCCGCTGGTGATCACCGTGGACGGCGCGGACGCCGCGGGCCTGGACCGGCTGCACCGCGCGCTCGAATCCGACCGCGAGGCGCAGACGGTGATGCCGCCCGCGCCCAGCGAGGACGGCGAGGCGGCCGTGGTGACCGTGATCCCCCGGCACGCGCCGCAGGACGAGGAGGTCACCCAGCTCGTCCACCGCATCCGCGACGACGTGGCGCCCGAGGCGCTGGGGCCGTCGGGCGGCAAGGCCCTCGTGGGCGGGGCGACCGCGGTGGTCATCGACATGGCCGACGTGGTGGGCAAACGGCTGCCCTGGGTGATCCTCGCCGTGGTCGGCGCCGGAATGCTGCTCCTGTACGGCATGTTCCGGGCACCCGTGGTCGCGCTCAAGGCGGCGGCGATGACACTGCTGTCGATCGGCGTGTCGTTCGGCGTGATCATCGCCATGTTCCAGTGGGGCTGGGGACTCGACCTGCTCGGCCTGGACAAGACCGTCCCCATCATGTCGGCCGTGCCGATGCTGCTGTTCGCGGTGCTCTTCGGACTCTCCATGGACTACGAGGTGTTCCTGCTGTCCGCCGTCCGGGAGGCCTACGACCGCGACCGCGACGCCCAGCGCGCGGTGGTGCGCGGCATCGGGTCCACGGCCCGGGTCATCACCACGGCGGCGATCATCATGGCGTGTGTGTTCCTCAGCTTCGTGTCCGTGCCGGAGACACTCATCCAGATGATCGGCATCGGCCTGGCCACCGCCGTGATCGTGGACGCGACCGTGATCCGTATGGTGCTCGTGCCGGCCCTGATGAGCATGCTCGGCGACCGCGCCTGGTGGCGGCCGGGCCTCGCCCGCACGAAACGGGCCCAGCAGCCGGCGGCCGGGGAGGCGTAGGACGGCGGTGCACACGGGGGCCGTGTGCACGGTACGCACGGGGGCCGTGCCCGGTTTTCGGGCACGGCCCCCTGGTGTGTCCGGTGGCTGCCGGTCGACGTCGTGTGCCGGTGGAAGCCGGTCACTCCGCCACGTAGGTGCGGCGCGACCACAGGAAGACCCGCAGCCGCACCCCCTCACGCTCGACGGTCTCCCCCGTCGGCACGAAGTGCTCGTAGGCGTTCCCGATCAGTACCTTCAGTTTCTCCCCCAGGTCGGACTCGAAGCGGGTCCGCTCCTCCTCGGGCAGCCAGTCGGGGCCGCCGCGCAGGATGATGTTGGGCTCGTGGTCGGTCATGACGTCGGACTTGGCGGAACTCATGGGGAATCACACTCCGTCGAGAGAATGGTGCGGGCAGGGATGTGCGGCCGGCCCGGCGCCGGCGCGCGGGTCAGCGCGCGGCAGCGCCGAACGCCGTGAGGCAGGCGCGTACGGTCGCGCCGACCGCCGGCCACTGGTCGCCGAGGTAGAAGTGGCCGCCGGAGAAGGTCCGCAGCTCGAATGCTGCGGTGGTGTGCCGGGACCACGCACGGGCGTGGTCCCGGCCGACTCGGGGGTCGGAGTCGCCGACCAGGACGGTGATCGGGCAGCCCAGTTCGGGCCCCGGGCGGTGGCGATAGGTCTCGATCGCGGTGTAGTCGGCGCGCAGTGAAGGCAGGATCATCTCCCTGACCTCGGCGTCGTCGAGCAGGTTCGTGGCGGTGCCGCTCAGTGTCCGCACCTCCGCCACCAGGCCGGTGTCGTCGCGCAGATGGACGTTCTCCTCGACCAGGACACCGGGGGCGCGACGGCCGGAGGCGATCAGGCCCAGCGGGCCGGTGCCGTTCTCCCGCTTCAGCCTGCGGGCCACCTCGTAGGCGACTACAGCGCCCATGCTGTGTCCGAAGAAGACCACGGGCCGGTCGGTCCATTCCTCGAGTTCGGTGCGGACCCCGTCGACCAGGGCGTCGAGATCGGTCGGTGGGGTCTCGGACCGGCGTTCCTGGCGGCCCGGGTACTGCACGCCGAGGACCTCGGCGGCGTCGCCGACCGCGCGGTACAGCGGGTGGTAGAACGACGCCGACCCGCCGGCGTGCGGAAAGCACAGCAGCCGCACCCCGGGGTGCTGGGCCGGTGCGCTGCCGAACCCCCGTATCCACAGGTCCGTATGTGTGTTGGTTGACGGCATGGGCGGTTGAGCCTCCTGGTCGGGTGGGTCGTGCGGTTGCGGTACGGCCGCCCGTGCCGGTGCCCGAGACGACGGGCACCGGCACGGGGAGGGCCGGGTCAGACGGCCGTGGCTCCGGCGGTCAGGGCGTCGAGCGCGGTGCGCAGCCAGTAGCTGTCGCGCTGGAAGGGGTAGGTGGGCAGGTCGGCCAGTCGGTGCCCGTCCCCGCACATCCGGGCCCAGTCGACGGCGGCGCCCCGGGTGTGCAGGCGGGCCAGGGTGGCCGGCAGCGCGCCGGTGCCCGCGACGGGCAGTGGCAGGCAGCCGGGGTCGGTCGACGTGGTGCCGTTGAGTTCAACGACCGTCGCACCGGTGGGCGCGGTGGGCGTCTCCGCCGCCCAGGCGGCCCTCCAGTAGGCGTCCGAACCCGGCTCACCGGCGGCGGCCCCGTCCGTCGGTCCCGGCACCTGGCTGTCCCCATCCGCGACCAGCACGGAGACCGTAGGCCGGCGCCAGGTCGTCGCCGGTAGCACGGCGTTGTGCTCGGCCCCGGCGGCGAGGGCCGTCAGCAGCCGTGCCGCGTCCGCCTCGTCCAGAGCCCCCGCCGCCACCGCGGCGGCGACCGCGCCGGGCCCCCGCCCGGAGACGGCGGCCGGTCGCACACCCCACCCCGACAGCACCCTGGACAGGGCGAGTTCGAGGGCGTACGACGCGGCGCACGCCGTGGGAGAGCCGGGTTCGGCCGCCTCGGTGCCGCCGCTCAGCAGCAGGTCGAGTGGTGAGTGCTCCAGCAACGGCTCCAGGTGGGCACACACGCCTTCGAGCGCGTCGGCGAACTCGGGGTAGCCGTCGTGCAGTTGACGTGCGACGCCCGGCGTCACCGGGTTGCCGGGGAAAGTGAAGGCGACGGGAAGGTCGCCGCCCGCGGTGCCGAGGAACACGGTCTCCTTCTCCTGTCCCTCCGCCACGGCCGCAAGTCCGTCGAGCAGCGCGTCACGGTCATCGGCGAGCAGCACGGCCCGCCGGGCGAACGCCGAGCGGCCCACGGCCTGCGTCCAGGCGACGTCGGACACTCCGATCTCCGGCCGGGACTCCAGGTGCGCCCGGAGCCGCGCCGCCTGCTCACGCAGGGCGTCTCCCTCCCGTGCCGACAGCACAACGGGCAGCACCGGCAGGGTCGCGGGGTGATCCTTGGTGCGCGGTCCGGCGTCGTCGGGCGCGGGCTGTTCGAGGAGGACGTGGACCTTGGTGCCGCTGGCGCCGAACGAGGACACTCCGGCGCGACGTGGCCGACCGGTCTCCGGCCAGGGCATGGTCTTCTGAATCAGCCGCACTCCCCCGCCGTTCCAGTCCACGTGCCCGCTCGGCTCGTCGGAGTGCAGTGAGCGCGGCAGGCTGCCGTATGTCATCGACAGGACCGTCTTGATCACCCCGACGACACCCGAAGCTCCCTGCGGGTGGCCGATGTTGGACTTCACCGTGCCGAGCCACAGCGGCTGGTCCGGGTCGCGGTCCGGCCCGTACACCGACATCAGCGCCTGGGCCTCGATCGGGTCGCCGAGTGCGGTGCCCGTGCCGTGCCCCTCCACCACGTCGATGTCGCCGGGCGCCAGGCGCGCGTTCGCGAGGGCCTGCCGGATCACCCGCCGCTGGGACGGGCCGTTGGGCGCGCCGATGCCGTTGCCGGTGCCGTTGTGGTTGACGGCGCTGCCCCGGATCACGGCGAGCACCCGGTGGCCCCGCGCGCGTGCCGTGGAGAGCCGTTCGACCAGGAGCATGCCGGCGCCTTCGCCCCAGCCGGTGCCGTCGGCGCTCTCCGCGTACGACTTGCAGCGGCCGTCGCCCGCCGCGCCGATGCCCATGCCCGGGGAGACGGCCGGGTTGGCCAGCACGGAGGCGCCACCTGCGAGGGCCTGGTCGCACTCACCGTTGCGGACGGCCTGGCAGGCCAGATGCAGGGCCAGCGCGGACGACGAGCAGCCGGTGTCGAGGGTGAGCACCGGTCCTTCCAGGCCCAGCGTGTAGGCGATCCGGCCGGCCGCGAGCGCCGGGGAGATCCCTCCGCTCAGATAGGGGCGGGTGGCCTCCGGCACTTCCTGGAGCCCCGACCAGTAGCCCTGCGAGAAGGTACCGAGGAAGACACCGACGGGTGCGCCCCGCAGTGCTCCCGGGGCGGTGCCCGACCGTTCCAGCGCCTCCCAGGACAGCTCGAGGAGCAGCCGGTGCTGCGGGTCCATGGCGAGCGCCTCGTCGTCGGTGATGCCGAAGAAGGCCGCGTCAAAGCGGGAGGCGTCGCGCAGGAATCCGCCCTGGCGCACGTACCGCATGCCGGGCACCTCGAGTCCGGCCTCGACCAGGAGGTCGACGTTCCAGCCCCGGTCCTCGGGCAGTCCGCCGACGGCGTCCCGCTCGTCCAGGACCAGCTGCCACAGCTCGTCGGGGGTCTCGACACCGCCGGGCAGCCGGCAGCTCATCCCGACGATCACCACCGGATCGTCCGCGCCGTCGGTGGCGCCGCCCTGCGGCTGGGCCTCCGTGGCCGGTCCGTCGCCGGAGGTGTCGCCCAGCAGCGCGCCCCGCAGGTGTGTGGCCAGATCCCGTGGCGTGGGATGGTCGAAGACCACGGTCGCGGGGAGTTTCACTCCCGTCGCCGTGCCGAGCCGGTTGCGCAGTTCGACCGAGGTGAGGGAGTCGAAGCCCAGCTCGCGGAAGGGCCGTTCGGCGTCCAGCACATCGGCCGAGGTGTGGCCCAGCACGGCCGCGGCGTGGGTGCGCACCAGGTCGACCAGTGCCCGCTCCCGCTCCTCGCGGGGCAGCGCGGCCAGCTCGTGGGCCGCCGGCAGGCCGCCCGCGGCCGCGTCCACGGCGGCGGGCTCACGCTCCGCGGCCCGGAGCAGTCTGCGTACGTCGTCCAGTTCCCGCAGGAACGGCCGGGGCCCGCTGTCCACGCCCTGCGCGGTCGCGGCGATGCGGTCCCACTCGATCAGTGCCAGCGCCACCACCGTCTCGTCGTGGTCGAGCACGTGCTGAAGGGCCCGCAGTGCCAGGCGCGGCTCGATCTCGGAGCCGCCGCGGCGTCGCAGCTGTTCCTCGGCGGCGCCGGAGGCGATGCCGCCGCCGGACCAGTGCCCCCAGGCCACCGATGTGGCGGGCAGTCCGGCCGCGCGCCGGGCGCGGGCGAGGGCGTCGAGATAGGCGTTGCCGGGCGCGTAGTTGCCCTGTCCGGCCACGCCGAACGTGCCGGCGAAGGAGGAGAAGAGCACAAACGCCGTGAGGTCCGTGTCCCGCGTCAGCTCGTCGAGGTTGCGCGCCCCGCGCGCCTTGACCCGCAGCACCCGGTCCACCTGCCCGGGAGTCAGGGCGTCGACGACCGCGTCGTCCAGTACGGCGGCGGTGTGCACCACGGCCCGCAGCGGCAGTTCCTGCGGTACGGAGTCGAGTACGGCCGCCAGGGCGTCGCGGTCGGCGACGTCGCAGGCGACGAGGCTCACCCGGGCGCCCAGCTCGGTGAGTTCGCGTTCCAGCTCGGCGGCGCCGGGCGACTCCGGGCCACGGCCGCTGACCAGCAGCAGGTGCGGTGCGCCCGCGGCGGCGAACATCCGGGCCACATGTCCGCCGAGCGCTCCCGTGCCGCCCGTGATCAGGACGGTGCCTTCGGGACGCCAGGCGCGCAGTGGCCGTCCGTCGCCCCAGGAGGCCCGGACGAGCCGGTTCGCGAGGACGCCGGAACGGCGTACCGCCACCTGGTCCTCGTCGTCGATGCCGCCGAGTACGGCGGCGAGCCGGGCTCGGGCCCGCTGGTCGGCGGACGGCGGCAGATCGACCAGACCACCCCACCGGTGCGGGTTCTCCTCGGCGACGACCCGGCCCAGGCCCCAGACCTGGGCCTGGGCGGGGCTGGTCAGCGCGTCGGACGGCCCGGTCGAGACCGCACCGCGCGTCGCGCACCACAGCGGGGCGTCGATGCCGGCGTCGCCGAGCGCCTGCACCAGCGTCAGCGTGGCCGTGAGGCCGCCCGGCGTCGACGGGTACGCCGGTACCGGCTCCTCGGCGAGGGCCAGCAGCGACAGCACTCCCGCGATGTCCGTGATGCCGGCACGGGCGGCGGCGAGCAGTGCCGCGTACTCGGCGCGTTCCGCCCCGGGAACCAGGGCGACCCGTACCGTGGTGGCGCCCGCCTCCTCCAGGGCCGTGCCCGCCGCCCGCACCCAGTCGGCGTCGGTGGCCGCGGGCGGCTCGGGCACGACCAGCAGCCAGGTACCCGAGACCGTGGTCCCGGCACTCCCGACGGGCCGCCATGCCGTCTTGTAGCGCCAGGAGTCGACGACGGACTCGTCGCGGCTGCGCCGGCGCCAGGACGCCAGGGCGGGCAGCACTTCCCGCAGCCCGTCCGTGTCGAGGTCCAGCGACTCGGCCAGCGCGGTCAGGTCCTCGCGCTCCACCGCGTCCCAGAAACCCGTCTCGGCCTCGTCGCGGGCGGACGCCTCGGACGTCACGTCCTCGCCGGGCTCCAGCCAGTAGCGGGTGTTCCGGAAGGGGTAGGTCGGCAGTTCCGCGGGCTCCGCCGGGCCGTACAACGGCCGCCAGTCGACGGGCAGGCCGCAGACGAACGCCTCGGCGAGGGAGGCCACGAACCGGCGCGCTCCCCCGTCGTCGCGCCGCAGCGACCCGACGACCAACGAGGCGCCGGACTCCTCCACGCCGACGGCGAGTACGGGATGCGCGCTGCACTCCACGAAGGCGGTCAGGCCGTCGCCGATCAGGGCGCGGGTCGCCTGTTCGAACTCCACCGTGCCCCGCAGGTTCCGCACCCAGTAGCCCGCGTCCAGAGCGGCCGTGTCGAGCAGCCCGCCCACCACGGTGGAGTAGAAGGGCACGTCGGAGGTGCGGGGTGTGATTGGTGCGAGGACGTCGAGGAGTTCGTCGCGGATGGACTCGACGTGCGAGGAGTGGGAGGCGTAGTCGACGGCGATACGACGGACCCGGGTGCCGTCGGACTCCAGCGCCGCCAGGACCTCGTCCAGCGCCTCGGGCTCACCCGAAACCACCGTGGAGGACGGCCCGTTGACCGCGGCCACCGCCAACCGGTCGCCATAGGGCGCGAGGTGTTCCCGTACGGCACCGGCGGGCGACGCGACCGATGCCATACCGCCCCGGCCCGCGAGCCGTTGGCCGATGACGCGGCTGCGCTCGGCGACGATCCGGGCCCCGTCCTCCAGCGACAGGGCGCCCGCCACCACGGCGGCGGCGATCTCGCCCTGGGAGTGACCGACGACGGCGGCCGGCTGGATCCCGAACGACTGCCAGAGGCGTGCGAGCGAGACCATCACCGCCCAGGAAGCCGGCTGCACCACGTCCACCCGGGACAGATCACCGGCCAGTTCGGCCCGCAGATCCCAGTCCACAAAGGCCTTCAGTGCCTGCGCGCACTCGCTCAGCGCCGCGTCGAACACCGGGAAGGCGTCGGCCAGTTCCAGACCCATGCGGGACCACTGGGCGCCCTGGCCCGGGAACACGAACACCGCCTTGTCGCCGCCGGTGGGTGTGCCCGTGACCACGGTCGGGTGGGGCTCGCCGGCCACCACGGCGTGGAGGCCGGTGAGCAGTTCGGGGCGGTCGGCGCCGACGACCACCGTGCGGTGTTCCAGCACCGTGCGGCGGGTGGCGAGTGTGGTGCCGATCTCGGCAGGCGTCGGCTCGGGGTGTCGCTCGACGTGGCTCTTGAGGCTGTCGGCGACCGTACGCAGCTGCTGTGCGTCGCGCGCGGAGACGATCCACGGCACGGCGGACGGCGCCGGGTGCACGGGGGCGGCGGTGTCCGGGCGTACGACGGGCGGGGCCTGTTCGAGGATGACGTGGGCGTTGGTGCCGCTGACGCCGAAGGAGGACACGGCCGCGCGGCGGGAGTCGCCGGTCTCGGGCCAGGGTTCGGCGTCGGTGAGCAGGGTGACGGCACCCGACTCCCAGTCGACGTGGGTGGAGGGCTGGTCGACGTGGAGGGTCTTCGGGAGTGTGCCGTGGCGCAGTGCCATGACCATCTTGATCACGCCGGCGACGCCGGAGGCCGCCTGGGCGTGACCGATGTTCGACTTGATCGACCCGAGGCGCAGCGGGCGGTCGGTGGTCCGGCGCCGGCCGTAGGTGGCGAGGAGCGCCTGGGCCTCGATGGGGTCGCCGAGGGTGGTTCCGGTGCCGTGCGCCTCGACGGCGTCGACCTGGTCCACGGTCAGCCGGGCGTTGTCCAGTGCCTGCCTGATGACGCGCTGCTGGGAGGGGCCGTTGGGAGCGGTGAGGCCGTTGGACGCGCCGTCCTGGTTGACCGCCGAACCGCGGACGACCGCCAGTACCCGGTGGCCGTTGCGTACGGCGTCGGAGAGCCGCTCGACGAGCAGGACACCCACGCCCTCGGCCCAGCCGGTGCCGTCGGCGCCGTCCGCGAACGCCTTGCAGCGGCCGTCGGGGGAGAGTCCGCGCTGGCGGCTGAACTCCAGGAAGACACCGGGGTCGGACATGATCGTGACTCCGCCGGCGAGCGCCATCGTGCACTCGCCCTGCCGGAGCGCCTGTACGGCGAGGTGCAGGGCGACGAGTGACGACGAGCACGCGGTGTCGACGGTGACGGCGGGGCCTTCGAGGCCGAAGGTGTAGGCGACCCGGCCGGAGACCACGCTGGTGGCGAGTCCGGTGAGGGTGTAGCCCTGGATCTCCTCGGGTGCGTTCTTGATGTCGGCGCCGTAGCCGGGGGTGCCGGAGCCGATGAAGACTCCGGTCCGGCTGCCCTTGAGTGTGTCGGCGTCGATGCCGGCGCGTTCCACGGCCTCCCAGGCGGTCTCCAGGAGCAGTCGCTGCTGGGGGTCCATGGCGAGCGCCTCGCGGGGCGAGATGTGGAAGAACTCGGCGTCGAACTCTCCGGCGCCGTGCACGAAGCCGCCCTCGCGGACGTAGCTGGTGCCGGTCCTCGACGGGTCGGGGTCGAAGAGGGCGTCCAGGTCCCAGCCGCGGTCGGCCGGGAAGGGGGACATGGCGTCCACCTCGTCGGCGACGAGGCGCCAGAGGTCCTCCGGGGACCGTACGCCGCCCGGGTAGCGGCAGGCCATTCCGATGATGGCGACGGGCTCGCTCTGCGCGGCCGTCAGCTCCTTGTTGCGGCGGCGCAGGTCCTCCGCCTCCGTCAGCGACGCCCTCAGTGCGGCGACGAGCTTGTCGGTCGATGTGGTCATGCGAACTCCGTCTCGGTGTCGCTTCACGCTTCGTTCTGGTGGAGCGCCATGTCGACGAGGGCGTCGACGTCCATGGCCGCGATGGAGGCGGCGTCGGTCGCGGCCTCCGTCTCTCCGGTTTCGTCACCGAAGCCGGTCAGGCGCCGCAGGGGGCCGAGGACGCCCGCGTCGCGCAGTGTGGACAGGGGCAGTTCTGCGAGGGCCCTGCGGAACTCGGCCTCGAACCGGTCCTCGCCCGCGGGTCCGTCACCTTCGCCGGGGGCGAGGTGCTCCAGCACGTGGCCGGTGAGTTCGACGGGGCTGGGGTGGTCGAAGACGGCCGTCGCGGAGAGGCGTACGCCGGTGGCCGCGTTGAGCCGGTTGCGCAGTTCGACGCCGGTGAGGGAGTCGAAGCCGGCTTCCCTGAAGGGCCGTTCGGCCGGGACCTGGTCGGTGTCGCCGAGTCCCAGTACCGCGGCGGCCTGCTGCCGGACGAGGTCGAGCACGATCCGGTGGCGTTCGCCCGGGGAGGCCGCCTCGACCCGGCGGCGCAGGGCCTCGGCGCCGGACGCGTCGACCACTCCGGCGGTACGGCGCCCGGTGGCCCGGACGAGTCCGCGGAACAGTCCGGGTACGTCCTCGGACGTGGCGCGGGCGCGCAGGGTGGCGAGGTCGAGCCCGACGGGTACAAGCAGTGCCTCGTCGGTGTCGAGGGCCGCGTCGAAGAGGGCCAGGCCCTCTTCCGACGTGAGGGCCCGTACGCCGGAGCGGTCGGCCCGCGCCCGGTCGCCGCGGCCGAGGTGCGCGGTCATGCCGCTGGACTGTTCCCAGAGTCCCCAGGCGAGCGACCGGGCCGGCCGCCCCCGCTCGCGGCGCTGTTCGGCGAGGGCGTCGAGGAAGGCGTTGGCGGCGGCGTAGTTGCCCTGGCCGGCGCCTCCGAAGAGGCCGCCGACGGAGGAGTAGAGGACGAACGCGGAGAGGTCAAGGTCGGCGGTGAGCTCGTCCAGGTTCACGGCCGCGTCCACCTTCGGCCGCAGTACCCGTTCCACCTGTTCCGGCGTGAGCGAGCCGAGGACCGCGTCGTCCACCACACCGGCGGTGTGGATCACCGCGGTCAGGGGGTGTTCGGCGGGTATCTCGGCGAGGGTGGCGGCGAGTTGGTCCCGGTCGGACGCGTCACAGGCCGCCACGGTCACCGAGGCGCCGTGCTTCTCCAGCTCCACCACCAGCTCGGCCACACCCTCGGCCTCCGGACCACGCCGTGACACGAGCAGCAGCTGCCGCGCTCCGTGCACGGCCACCAGATGCCGGGCGACCAGCGCGCCCAACGTGCCCGTACCACCGGTCACCAGCACCGTGCCATCGGCGTCCAGCCCGCGCGGAACCGTCAGCACGACCTTGCCCACATGCCGGGCCTGGCTCACGAACCGGAACGCCTCACGCGCCCGCCGTACGTCCCACGACACCACCGGCAGGACATGCAGTGCTCCTGCCTCCAGCAGCCCCACCACCTCGGTCAGCCACCCGCCGATCCGCTCAGCACCCGCCTCGATCAGATCGAAGGCCTGGTAGGCGACGTCGGGGTACTGGGTCCGTACGGTGTGCGGATCGCGGATGTCCGTCTTGCCCATCTCGATGAAGCGGCCGCCGCGCGGCAGCAGTTCGAGGGACGCGTCGATGAACTCTCCGGACAGGGAGTTGAGTACGACGTCCACACCACGACCACCGGTCACCTCCAGGAACCGCTCCCGGAACTCCAGCGACCGCGACGACCCGATGTGCGCGTCATCAAGGCCCAGCTCACGCAGCGCCCCCCACTTGCCCGGACTCGCCGTGGCGAACACCTCAGCACCCAGATGCCGCGCCACCTGCACCGCGGCCATCCCCACACCACCGGCACCCGCATGCACCAGCACCACATCACCGGCACCCACACCCGCCAACTCGACCAACCCCATCCACGCCGTCAGGAACGCGACGGGGGTGGCGGCGGCCGTATCGAAGGACCAGCCTTCGGGCAGCCGGGCGAGGAAGCGGCGGTCGGTGCGTGCGACCGGTCCGACGGAGTCGGGCATCAGGCCGAACACACGGTCCCCGGGGACCAGGTCCGTCACGTCGGGCGCCGTCTCCAGGACCACACCCGCCGCCTCGTTGCCGATCGCGGGTGCGGTGTCGCCCGGATACATGCCGAGCGCGATGAGCACGTCCCGGAAGTTGAGGCCCGCGGCACGGACCGCGACCCGGACCTCGCCGGGGCGCAGCGGCTCGCCGCCGAGGTCGGGCAGTGGGACAAGCGCCAGGTCGTCGAGGGTGCCGGTGCCGCCCCGTACCGCGAGCCGCCAGTCGGCGGTCGCGGGCGGCTGAAGCACGTCGGCGGACACGGCACGCGCGAGCCTGGGGCCGTACAACTGGCCGTCGCGTGAACGCAGTTGGTTCTCCCCCGTGGCGATGGCCTCGGCGACGGCCGTGCGTTCCGGCCGGTCCTGGTCGCTGTCGAGGAGGAAGAACCGTCCCGGGTTCTCGGTCTGCGCGGTCCGGACGAGGCCCCACACGGCGGCGTGCGCGAGTACGCCGGCGCGGGTGACGACGGCGAGCCTGGCGTCGGCGAACCGTTCGTCGCCGAGGAGCCGCTGGATCAGGGCGAGTGTGCCGTTGACGGCTTCGCGCACGTCGGCCGCGGGGTCGACGTAGGTCACGAGCAGGTGGTCCCGGCCGGATCCGTGGGCCTGCGCGTCGGCGGCACCGTCGAGGTCCGCGACGCCGCTCACCACCGTCACCGCCGGTCCGGCGGACTCGGCGGCCACCGGCACCCATTCGACGCGGTACAGCGAGTCGTGACCCGCCGAGGCCGCGCGCAGTGCCTCCGCGGTCACCGGTCGCAGCATCAGCGAGGCGACGGAGACCAGGGGTTCGCCGGCCCCGTCCGCCGCCAGCAGTGACACCGAGTCACCGCCGGTGGGCGTGAGTCGTACCCGGGCCACGGAGGCTCCGGTGGCGTGCAGTTCCACTCCGTTGAAGGAGAACGGCAGCAGAGTCGTTCCGTCCTGGACGTCGACCAGGCCGCCGAGGCCGATCGGGTGCAACGCGGCGTCCAGCAGCGCCGGGTGCACACCGAAGGCGTTCGCCTCGACCCCCTCGGGCAGCGCGACCTCCGCGTACACGTCTCCGCCGCGCCGCCACGCGGCCCGCAGCCCGCGGAACACCGGCCCGTACGCGGAGCCGGCCTGGGCCAACTGCTCGTAGAACTCGGTGAGATCGACCGGTTCGGCGTCCGTCGGGGGCCAGACGGTCAGGTTGTCCGCCGGTGGTGTGACCGTGTCGGAGGACGTGAGGGTGCCGGTGGCGTGGAGTGTCCAGTCGTCGCTCTGGTCGGGCCGGGAGTGGACGGAGACGCCTCGCGTGCCGAGTTCGTCCGGCGCGTCGACGACGACCTGGAGCCGGACCCCTCCGCGCTCGGGGAGCACCAGGGGTGCCTGGAGGGTGAGTTCCTCGATGCGCCCGCAACCGACCTCGTCGCCCGCGCGCACGGCCAGTTCGACGAACGCCGTACCCGGCAGCAGGACCACACCACCGACCTGGTGGTCGGCCACCCAGGGCTGGACGGATCGGGACACCCGGCCGGTGAGGACCACACCCCGCCCGTCCGCCATCGGCACGGCGGCACCGAGCAGCGGGTGTCCCGCCCCGACCAGACCGAGCCCTTCGGCGTCACCGGCACCCGTGGTCCGGGCAAGCCAGTAGCGCCGACGCTGGAAGGGGTACGTGGGGAGGTCGACCCGCGTGCCGCCCACGCACAGGGGCGTCCAGTCGACCTCGACGCCGCTGACCCAGGCCTGACCGACGCCCTCGACGACCGACACGGCCTCGTCCGTGTCCTTGCGGCACAGAGCCACCAGGGACAGGGCCTGCGGATCCTGGAGGGCCTGGGCCGCCATACCGGTCAGCGTCGCGTCGGGACCGATCTCCATCAGCACCGAGAGCCTACGGTCCTCCAACTCCCGTACGGCGTCGCCGAACCGGACCGCGGTGCGCGCGTGCCGTACCCAGTAGTCGACCGAGGCGACATCGCCACCACCGTCGACCGTCGACACGAAGTCCACCGACGGAGAGCTGAACGTCAAGCCCTCCAGCACGGCACGGAACTCGTCCAGCATGGGCTCCATCAGCGGCGAGTGGAAAGCGTGCGACACCCGCAGCCTCCGCGTCCGCACACCCTTCTGCGCGAAGACCGCGGCAATCTCGTCGACGTCCGCGCCGACGCCGGACACCACCACCGACGAAGGACCGTTGACCGCGGCGATCCCGACCACGTCCGGCCGGTCCGCGACGGCGTCCGCAACCTCGGCCTCGGGCGCGGCGATCGCCACCATCGCTCCGCCCTCGGGCAGTGCGGCCATCAGACGGCCCCGGGCCTCCACGAGCCGGCACGCGTCCGCGAGGGACAGCACACCCGCGACGTGCGCCGCGGCGATCTCACCGACGGAGTGTCCGACCAGCACCTCGGGTCGTACACCCCAGGACTCGACCAGCCGGAACAGGGCCACCTCGAACGCGAACAGTGCCGGCTGCGCCCAGCCCGTCCCCTCGGGGACCTCGTCCGTCAGCGAACGCCCCAGCTCCGCACAGACCTCGTCCCAGGCCCGCGCGAACACCGGGAAGGCCGCGTGGAGTTCCTGGCCCATGGCGGCCCGCTGCGAGCCCTGACCGGCGAACAGCAGCCCGACCCGGCCGTCACGCGGACCCACCTGGCCCCGGACGCCCCCCTCCGACACCAAGGCGGAGATCAGCGCGTCCTTGTCACGACCGGCGACGACGGCCCGGTACTCCAGTGCCGAACGCCCCAGCAGGGCGCCCGCGACATCCGCCGCTCCGACGTCCGCACGCGACTGCGTGAAGGACGCCAACCGGTCCAGCTGGGCCGTCAACGCCTCCGCCGACCGCGCCGACACCAGCCATGGCAGCACACGTGCCGAAGGGGACGGGTCCGCTGCGGACTCCGGTGTCGGAGTGGGCTCGGCCGGCGCCTGCTCCAGCACCACGTGCGCGTTCGTCCCGCTGATCCCGAACCCGGAGACCGCGGCCCGCCGCACCCGGCCGTTCCGCGGCCAGTCCTGTGCCTCGGCCAGCAGTTCCACGGCGCCCGAGGCCCAGTCCACCTCCGGCGACGGCTCGTCCACGTGCAGCGTGCGGGGCAGCACCTCGTGGTCCATCGCGAGGATCATCTTGATCACGGAGGCGACGCCGGCGGCGGCCTGGGTGTGACCGATGTTGGACTTCAACGAGCCCAGCCACAGCGGGCGTTCGGACTCGCGGTCCTGGCCGTAGGTCGCGAGCAGGGCCTGCGCCTCGATCGGGTCGCCGAGCCTGGTTCCCGTGCCGTGGGCCTCCACCGCGTCGATGTCGGCGGCCGTGAGACCGGCGTCGGCGAGGGCCTGGCGGATAACCCGCTGCTGGGAGGGGCCGTTGGGCGCGGTGAGCCCGTTGGAGGCGCCGTCCTGGTTGATGGCCGATCCGCGCACCACGGCGAGTACCTTGTGCCCGTTGCGGTGGGCGTCGCCGAGCCGCTCGACGAGCAGCACGCCCGCCCCCTCGGCCCAGCCCGTACCGTCGGCCGATGCCGAGAACGCCTTGCAGCGCCCGTCCGGCGACAGCCCGCGCTGCCGGCTGAACTCGACGAACACCTCGGCGTCCGGCATCACGGCCACACCACCGACCAGTGCCATGCCGCACTCGCCGCGCTGGAGGGCCTGGGTGGCGAGGTGCAGTGCGACGAGGGAGGAGGAGCAGGCGGTGTCGACCGTGACCGCGGGGCCCTCGAAGCCGAAGGTGTAGGCGATGCGGCCGGACATCACGCTGGAGGCGTTGCCGGTCATCGTGTAGCCCTCGGCGCCGTCGGGGAGCTGGCCGAGGTTGGTGACGTAGCCCCGGTGGCCGGCTCCGACGTACACGCCGGTGCGGGTGCCCCGCAGGGCGTCCGGGTCGATGCCCGCCCGCTCCATCACCTCCCAGGACGTCTCCAGCAGCAGCCGCTGCTGCGGGTCCATGGCGAGCGCCTCACGCGGCGAGATACCGAAGAAGGCCGCGTCGAACTCCGCCGCGTCGTACAGGAAGCCTCCCTCGCGCACATACGACTTGCCGGGCGCCTCCGGGTCCGGGTCGTAGAGGGCGTCCACGTCCCAGCCGCGGTTGTCGGGGAAGGGGGCGATCGCGTCCGCGCCGTGCGCGAGGAGGTGCCACAGCTCCTCCGGGGAGGTGACGCCGCCGGGCAGCCGGCAGGCCATGCCGACGATCGCGATCGGCTCGTTGTCGCCGAGGGGCGACGGGGCGGCCGGGTTGGCGGCGTCCGCCGTGTCCGCCGCGAAGAGGTGCTCCTTGAGGTGACGGGCGAGCGCGGCCGGAGTGGGGTGGTCGAAGACCAGGGTGGCGGGGAGGCGGAGACCGGTGGACTGGCTGATGCCGTTGCGCAGGTTCACCGCGATCAGCGAGTCGGCGCCCTGGTCCCGGAACGGGCTGTTGGCGGGCACGGCGTCGGCGTCCGCGTGGCCGAGTGCGGCCGCGGCCTGTTCACGTACCAGGCGCAGCAGTTCACGGTCGCGTCCGGCGTCGTCGAGGCCGGTGAGTCGCTGGACCAACTGGTTCGCGGCGCCGTCGGCGGGTTCGGCGCCGGGCGCGGGCGCGATGGCCCTGCGTGCTTCCGGTACGCCGGTGATGAGCGGGTAGGGCCGTACGGAGACGGCGGTCGGGGCGACGCGCGCCCAGTCGATGTCGACGACTCCGACGACCGTGTCGTCGTCGGTGAGGGCGCGGGCCAGGGCTGCGACAGCGGTCCGCGGGTCCATGGGCGGCACGCCCTGCTCGCGCAGTCGTTCGCCGATCTCGCCGTCGGCCAGTCCGCCGCCGCCCCACGATCCCCACATGACGGACGTGGCGGGCAGTCCGAGGCCGCGGCGGTGGGTGGCGAGCGCGTCCAGATAGGCGTTGGCGGCGGCGTAGTTGGCCTGGCCGATGCTCGGGAAGACGCTGGCGAAGGAGGAGTAGAGCACAAAGGCGGACAGGTCGATGTCCTGTGTCAGCTCGTGCAGATGCCGGGCCGCGAGTGCCTTGGCCCGGGCGACGCTCTCGGCGCGTTCGGGGGTCAGCGTGTCGACGATGGTGTCGTCGACGATGCCGGCCGTGTGGAAGACGGCGGTGAGCCGGTCGTCGCCGGTGAGGGTGGCGAGCAGGGCGGCGAGGGCTGCGCGGTCGGCGACGTCACAGGCGGCGAGGGTCACGCGGGCGCCCAGCTCGGTGAGTTCGCGTTCCAGTTCGGCGGCGCCGGGCGCGTCCGCGCCCCGCCGGCTCGTGAGGACGAGGTGGGCGGCGCCCTCGCGGGCCAGCCAGCGGGCGAGGTGGGCGCCGAGGGCGCCGGTACCGCCGGTCACCAGGACGGTGCCCTCGGGCCGCCAGGCGGGGGCCTGGCCGTCGGGGCGCGGTGCGCGGACGAGCCGGGCGGCCAGGGTGCCGGTGGGGCGGAGGGCGATCTGGTCCTCGCCGTCCGTGTTGGTGAGTACGGCGGCGAGTCGCCGTAGCGCGGACTCGTCGATGGTCTCGGGCAGGTCGATCGTGCCGCCCCACCGCTCGGGGTACTCCAGTGCGGCGACTCGTCCGACGCCCCAGGCGGGAGCCTGCTCGGGGTGGGTCAGCGGATCGTCGGCGCCGGTGGACACGGCTCCGCGGGTGGTGCTCCACAGGGGTGGGGACGGGGCGTGGCGGCCGAGGTCGCGCAGGAGCGCGAGGGTGGCCAGGGTGCCCCGGGTGAGCGCGGGGTGGTCGGGGTGGGCGTCCTGGTCCAGCGCCAGGAGCGAGAGGGCGCCCGCAAGCACGGGGCCGTCGGCGAGGGCCGAGGCGAGCTGGGTGGAGAGGCCGGTGTGGGCGGTCGTGGTGTCGACGGTGAGGCGGACGACCTCGGCGCCCCGCTCACGCAGCATACGGTCGCAGGCGTCGGCCCAGTCCGCGTCCGGTGTGTCCTCCGGGACGACCAGGAGCCAGGTGCCGGTGAGCCGGGCGTCGCTCCGCTCGGGCATGTTCTGCCAGGTCAGGTGGTAGCGCCAGGACTCCACCGCGGACTGTTCCCGGCTGCGGCCGCGCCAGGCGGCCAGGGCGGGCAGCAGGTCGCCCAGCCTGTCCTCGTCCAGTTCCAGCGTGCGGGCGAGGCCCTGCACGTCCTCGCGTTCCACCGCGTCCCAGAAGCCGGCTTCCACGACGTCGGCGGCACCGACCGCCTCCACGGTCTCGGAGTCGACGTTCTCCAGCCAGTAGCGGGTGCGCTGGAAGGCGTAGGTCGGCAGGTCGACCGCGCGGGCGCCGGTGACGAGCGGGGTCCAGTCCACGTCGAGGCCGTTGACGCACCCCTCGGCGAGGGAGGTGACGAACCGCTCGGCGCCTCCCTCGTCCCGTCGCAGTGAGCCGACGGTCGCCACCTGCACGCCCAGGGCGTCGGCGGTCTGGGACAGGCCGAGGCCGAGCACCGGGTGGGCGCTGCACTCCACGAAGGCGGCGTAGCCGTCGCCGATCAGCGCGCGTGTCGCCTCCTCGAACTCCACCGTTCCCCGCAGGTTCCGCACCCAGTACCCGGCGTCGAGGCCCGCGGTGTCGAGGATCCCGCCGGTCACCGTCGAGTAGAACGGCACCTCGGCGGAGCGCGGGGTGATGGGCGCGAGGATGTCGAGGAGTTCGTCGCGGACGCTCTCCACGTGCGAGGAGTGCGAGGCGTAGTCCACGGCGACACGACGGACCCGTACGCCCTTCGCCTCAAGGCTCGCCAGGTAGGCGTCCAGAGCTTCCGGCTCGCCCGAGATCACGGTGGAGGAGGGCCCGTTCACGGCGGCCACCGCCAACCGGTCCCCGTACGTACCGAGTTGGTCGCGTACGGCGTCGGCGGGCAGCGCGACCGACGCCATACCGCCCCGGCCCGCGAGGCGTTCACCGATCACGCGGCTGCGCTCGGCGACGATCCGGGCACCGTCCTCCAGCGACAACGCGCCCGCGACCACGGCGGCCGCGATCTCCCCCTGCGAATGACCCACCACAGCAGACGGCTGGATACCGAACGACTGCCACAGCCTGGCCAGCGACACCATCACCGCCCAGGAGGCCGGCTGCACCACGTCCACCCGCGACAGATCCCCGGCCAGCTCGGCCCGCAGGTCCCAGTCGACGAACGACCGCAGCGCGTCCGCGCACTCACCCAGCGCCTGGTCGAACACCGGGAAGGCGTCGGCCAGTTCCAGGCCCATGCGGGACCACTGGGCGCCCTGGCCCGGGAAGACGAACACGGCCTTGTCCGCGACCGGTCCGGAGCCGACCGTGGTGCCCGGTGCGGCCGTGCCCGACGCGACGGCCTCCAGGCCCGCGAGGAGGGCCTGGGGATCGTCGGACACCACCACGGCCCGGTGTTCCAGCGTCGCGCGGGTCGTCGCAAGGGCGGACGCCACGTCGGGGGCGGGCAGTTCGGGGTGGGCCCGCAGGTAGCCCAGCATGCGGGCCGCCTGTGCGCGCAGGCCCTGCGCGGACTTGGCGGACACCAGCCACGGCACGACGCCACCGCCGGCGCACGGCGGGGCCTGTCCGGGGGCCGGCTCGTCGGCGGGCTCGGCCTGTTCCAGGATCACGTGCGCGTTGGTTCCGCTGATGCCGAAGGACGAGACGCCCGCCCTGCGCGGCTCTCCCGTCTCCGGCCAGGGACGGGAGTCGGGCAGCAGGGAGACCGCTCCCGCCGACCAGTCGATGTGCGGAGAGGGCTCCTCCGCGTGCAGGGTGCGGGGCAGGACACCGTGGCGCAGCGCCATGACGGTCTTGATCACTCCGGCGACGCCGGCGGCGGCCTGGGCGTGGCCGATGTTGGACTTGAACGAGGTCAGGTACAGCGGCCGGTCGGCGGGGCGGCCCTGGCCGTAGGTCGCCATGAGGGCGTGTGCCTCGATCGGGTCGCCGAGGGGTGTGCCGGTGCCGTGCGCCTCGACCATGTCGACGTGCGCGGTGGTGAGGCGGGCGTCGCTGAGCGCGGCACGGATGACGCGCTGCTGTGCGGGGCCGTTCGGGGCGCTGAGGCCGTTGCTGGCGCCGTCCTGGTTGATGGCCGAGCCGCGGATCACGGCAAGGACGTCGTGTCCGTTCTTGCGGGCCTCGGAGAGCCGTTCCAGGAGCAGCACGCCGACGCCTTCGGCGAGGCCCAGGCCGTCGGCCTCGGCACCGAACGCCTTGCAGCGGCCGTCCTTGGACAGGCCGCGCTGGCGGCTGAAGGCGACGAAGCCCTCGGGGGTGGACAGGACGGCGGAACCGCCCGCGAGGGCCATGCCGCAGTCGCCGTGCCGCAGGGCCAGGCAGGCGAGGTGCAGGGCGACCAGGGAGGAGGAGCAGGCCGTGTCGAGGGTGATGGCGGGGCCTTCGAGGCCGAAGGTGTAGGCGATCCGGCCGGAGGTGACGCTGGAGTTGCTGCCGGTCAGGAGGTGGCCCTCGACGGCGTCGGGGACCTGGCCGAGATGTGCGGCGTAGTCGGGGCGGTTGCCGCCGATGAAGGTGCCGATACGGCGGCCGCGGACGCCGGTCGGGTCGAGTCCGGCGCGTTCGAAGACCTCCCAGGAGGTCTCCAGCAGCAGCCTTTGCTGCGGGTCCATGGCGAGCGCCTCACGCGGGGAGATCCCGAAGACGCCCGCGTCGAACTGGGCCGCTTCGTAGAGGAATCCGCCGTCGCGGACGTAGCTCTTGCCGGGGGCGTCGGGGTCGGGGTCGTAGAGCCCGTCCACGTCCCAGCCGCGGTCGGTGGGGAGGTGGGAGACGGCGTCCACACCGTCGTGGACCATCCGCCAGAGGTCTTCGGGCGAGCCGACTCCGCCGGGGAAACGGCAGGCCATGCCGACGATGGCGATGGGCTCGTGGGCGGCGTCCTCGGCGTCCCGCAGGCGCTGACGCGCCTCGTGCAGGTCCGCGGTGACCCACTTGAGGTAGTCACGGAGCGTCTTTTCGCTGTTGGCCACTGGAGTCTCCCACGAGTCGTTCAAGGTGAAGCAGTCAGCAGGTCTGGGGGTGCCGGGGCGCCGGGCGGCGGGGTATCGCCGCCGCCCGGCGGAGCACAGTCCGGAGTTCGGTCCGGGGTGCGGTGCGGAGTTCGGTCCGAATGCGGTGCGGAGTTCGGTCCGGAGCACGGTCCGGAGTTCGGTCCGGAGTTCGGTCCGAATGCGGTGCGGAGTTCGGAGCGTGCCGTGCGGAAAGTGCGCGGCGCGGCGGACCGCGGTGTGCGGCGTACGCGACGCCGACCGCGGACCGCCGGCCGCTGGATGCCGGTCGCTCAGGAGCGGCCGAACTCCCGGCGGATGAACTCGAACATCTCTTCGTCGCTGGCGGATTCGAGTTGTTCCGCCACGGTGGCGGGCCCTTCCGTCTCGGTCGTGTCGGACGTGGTCCACCGGTCCAGCAGGGCGCGCAGGCGCGCGGTCAGGGGGGCGCGTTCGGAGGTGTCGACGTCGAGGCCGGTGAGTGCGGTGAGTGCGGTCTCCAGTTGATCGAGCTGGGCGTGCAGGGATTCGACGGTCACGGGGCTGTCGTCCAGGAGTTCGGCGCGCAGCAGTGCCGCGACCGCGTTGGGTGTGGGGTGGTCGAAGACAAGGCCGGCGGGCAGCCTGAGGCCGGTCGCGCGGCTGAGGCGGTTGCGCAGTTCGACGGCGGTGAGGGACTCGAAGCCGAGGTCGCGGAAGGCCCGCGCGGGTTGTACGGCGTCGGGGCCGTCGTGGCCGAGTGCGGCAGCGGCGTGGTCACGCACCAGGTCGAGCAGGTGCCGGCCGGCCTCCTCCGCGGTCAGTGCGGCCAGCCGGTCCCGCAGGGTGTGGCCCTCCGTGCTGTCGTCGACCGTCCGGTCGTCCTGTTCGGCGATCCGCCGCAGAGCCGCACTGGCCTCGGGAAGTTCATCGAGCAGCCGGGTGGGCCGGGCCATGGTGAACAGGGACACGAACCGGTCCCATTCAATGTTGGCGAGCGCCACATTGACGTCGTCGTGGTCGACCGCCTGGCGGAAGGCGGCGATACCGAGCTCGGGTTCCAGGAAGGGCAGTCCCTGTTCCTGGGCCCGCTCACTGATGGCCATCCGCTCGGCGGCGTAGCTCTCCTGGATGTCGACGGGCCGCCACACACCCCAGGCGAGGGAGGCGGCGGTCCGGCCACCGGCGCGAAGCTGCTCGGCCATCGCGTCGAGGTGCGCGTTGGCCGCGGCGTAGGAGCCGTGCAGGCCGCTGCCCCAGAAGGCGGCGATGGAGGAGTACATCACGAAGGCGTCCAGGTCGTGTCCGTCGAAGACACGGGCGAGGTTGTGCGCGCCGAGCACCTTGGCCTCGTAGGTGTTGGTGAACTCCTCGACGGTGGACTCCAGCAGGGGGCCGAGGTCGATGTGCGCGGCGGTGTGGACGACCGCGGTGACGGGCGGGCCGTAGGACTCGACCGACTCGACGAGTGCGGCGAGCGCGTTGTGGTCGGCGATGCCGCAGGCCGCGATGGTGACGCGGACGCCGAGTGCGGTGAGGTCGTTCTCGAGTTCGGCGGCGCCGGGGGCGTCCGGTCCGCGGCGGCTGGTGAGGACGAGGTGTTCGGCCCCGTTGCGGGCCAGCCAGCGGGCCAGCAGTTTGCCGAGGGCGCCCGTGCCGCCGGTGATGAGGACGGTGCCGCGCGGGCGGTAGGTCCGGGCGGGGGTGCGGTCGCCCGCCAGGTCGCGGACCATACGGCGGCCCAGGGCGCGTCCGCCGCGTACGGCGATCTGGTCCTCGCCGTCGGAACGGGCGACGGCGGCCACGATGCCGTGTGCGGCAGCGGTGTCCTCGGCGTCGCTCGGCAGGTCGACGAGTCCGCCCCACAGGCGGGGTGTCTCCAGGGCGGCGACTCGGCCCATGCCCCACAGTTGCGCCTGCACGGGGTCGGCGGCGGGATCGGCGGAGCCGGTGCTCACGCCGCCTCGGGTGACGCACCACAGCGGCACGGTGAGTCCGGTGTCGGAGAGGGCCTGGAGCAGTCCGAGCGTGCCGAGGGTGGCGGAACCGAGTGTGGGGTTCTCGGGCAGCGCGGAGGCGTCGAGGGACCACAGGCTGAGCACCCCGGCGAGGTCGGCTCCGTCACCGACGGTCTCCTGGAGGCGGGGGGCGAGTTTGCCGCGGTCGGCGTCCGTGGGGGCGACCGGCAGGACGTGCACCTCGGCGCCGGCCGCTTCGAGCCTGCCGGCCGTCTCGGTGACGAGGGCGCTGGACGCGTGGTCCTCGGGGACGACCAGCAGCCATGTGCCCTTCAGGGCGGGCGCGGACGCGGAGGAGACGGGGCTGCGGGGTGCGGGGATGCGGGGCGCGGGGTCGGTGAGCGCCGGGGTGCTGGGCGCGGGGGCGGAGAGCGCATCGCCGCCGGGCGCGGAGCCGGTAAGCGCCGGGCCGGTGAGCGCTTCGTCGTCGGGCGCGGAGCCGGCCGCCGCCAACGGCGCCGACGCCAACCCTGCGACCCCCGGTCCCACAGGCGTCACCGGCGCCACAGGAACCCAGGCGACCTTGTACCGCCACGAGTCGACGGTGCTCTGCTCCTCACGTGCGCGACGCCAGGCGCCGAGCGCGGGCAGCAGCTCGTCCAGGCCCGCGCCCTCCGGCACACGCAACGTCTCGGTGACGGCCGTACGGTCGTTGCGCTCCACGGCCGCCCAGAAGCGGGCCTCGGCCCGGCCCGTCGGGGTGGCGGTGAGGGCGGCGGGGCCGGACTCCAGCCAGTACCGCTTGTGCTGGAAGGCGTAGGTGGGCAGTGCGGTGGTACGGGCGCCGGGCCACGCGGGCGTCCAGTCGACGTCGACGCCGTGCACGAACGCCTCGGCGAGGGAGGTGAGGAACCGGCCGGCGCCGCCGTCGTCGCGGCGTAGGGACGGGACGGTGACGATGTCGGGTCCGGCGGTCTCCTCGATCGCCAGGGACAGCACCGGATGCGCCGCGACTTCGACGTACAGGGTGTGGCCGGCGTCCGCCAACTGCTGGGTGACCTGGGCGAATTCGACGGTCTGCCGCAGGTTCCGCACCCAGTAGGCGGCGTCGAGGGTGGTGGTGTCGAGCGGGCGTCCGTCGACGGTGGAGTGGAACGGCACGCGTGAGGCGCGCGGCTCGATGCCGTCGAGTTCGCGCAGGAGTTCCTCGCGGACGGTGTCGACCTGCGGGGAGTGGGAGGCGTAGTCGACGGGGATGACACGGGCACGTATGCCGTCGGCCTCGCAGGCGGCGACGAGTTCGGTGATCGCCTCCGGGTCGCCGGAGACGACGGTGGCGCGGCTGCCGTTGACGGCGGCCACTCCGAGCCGGTCCCCCCAGGACAGCAGGCGTTCCTGCGTGGCCTCCCGGCTCAGTGCCAGGGAGGCCATCCCGCCGCGTCCGGCGAGGCTCCGGCCGATGACCTGGCTGCGGCGGGCGACGACGCGGGCACCGTCCTCCAGGCTGAGCGCGCCCGCGACGACCGCGGCGGCGATCTCGCCCTGGGAGTGGCCTACGACGGCGGCGGGCTCCACACCGTGGGCGCGCCACAGTTCGGCGAGCGAGACCATGACCGCCCAGGAGGCGGGCTGTACGACGTCGACGCGGGCGAGGTCGCCGCCGAGTTCGGTGAGCAGGTCCCAGTCGACGTGCGGTCGCAGGGCTTCGGCGCAGGCGTGCAGGGAGGCGGCGAACGCGGGCCGGCTCTCGGCGAGGGCGAGGGCCATGCCGGACCACTGGGCGCCCTGGCCGGGGAACACGAACACGGGCCGTGCGGCGCCTTCCGTCACCGAGCCGGTGGTGAGGCGGGCGGTTCGTCCGGCGGCGGACGCGGTGCCGCCCGCGGCGAGTTCGGCGAGCCCGTCGAGGAGCGCGGTGGGGCCGAGGACCGCGGTGGGGCCGAGCGCCGTGAGGTCGTCCGCCACCACGACGGCGCGATGGTCGAGGGCGGCGCGGGTCGTCGCGAGGGACCGGGCGACGTCGGCGGGATCGACAGGCTCGGGCCGGTCGCTCAGGAACTCCCAGAGCCGGGCGCCCTGTTCACGCAGCGCGGTCTCGGTGGCACCCGACACCACCCATGCGACGGCTCCGCCCGCAGGCTGCCGGGCGTCGGCCGACGTGTCGTCGTTCTCCTGGGCCGACTCGGCGCCGGCCTCGTCGGCCTGTTCCGCCGTCCGGTCCGCCGGTTCGGCCTGTTCGGCCTGTTCGAGGATCACGTGGGCGTTGGTGCCGCTCATCCCGAACGCGGAGACACCGGCGCGACGCGGACGGTCGCGGTCGGGCCACGGGGTGTTCTCGGCGAGGGGGGCGACCGCGCCGGCCTCCCAGTCCACCTCGGGGCTGAGCTGTTCGGCGTGCAGGGTGCGCGGCAGCACACCGTGCCGCATGGCCTGGATGGTCTTGATGACTCCGCCCACGCCGGCGGCGGCCTGCGCGTGACCGATGTTCGACTTCAGGGAGCCGATCCACAGCGGCCGTTCGGCGGACCGGTTCCTGCCGTACGTGGCGAGGAGGGCCTGTGCCTCGATCGGGTCGCCGAGCTTGGTGCCGGTGCCGTGCGCCTCCACGGCGTCCACCTGGTCCGCCGCCAGCCGGGCGTCCTCCAGCGCGGCCTCGATGACCCGCTGCTGGGCCGGTCCGCTGGGCGCGGTGAGGCCGTTGGAGGCGCCGTCCTGGTTGATGGCCGAACCGCGGACGACGGCCAGCACCTCGTGTCCGTTGCGGACCGCGTCGGAGAGCCGCTCCACCAGGAGCAGTCCCACGCCTTCGCCGAGGCCCATGCCGTCGGCGTCCGCCGAGAACGCCCGGCACCGGCCGTCGGCAGACAGTCCGCGCTGCCGGCTGAAGCCCACGAACTCGGCGGGCGTCGACATCACCGCGACCCCGCCGGCCACGGCGAGCGAGCAGTCGCCGCGCCGCAGTGCCTGCACCGCGAGGTGCAGGGCGACCAGGGAGGAGGAGCAGGCCGTGTCGAGGGTGACGGCGGGCCCTTCGAGGCCGAAGGTGTAGGCGATCCGGCCGGAGACGACACTGGCCGCGCCGCCGGTGAGCAGGTGTCCTTCGAAGCCCTCCGGGACGGTGGCCAGACCCGACCGGTAGTCGAGCGGGTTGGCGCCGACGAACGTGCCGACGCGGCTGCCGCGCAGCGACAGCGGGTCGATGCCCGCGCGTTCGAACACCTCCCAGGCGGTTTCGAGGACGAGCCGCTGCTGCGGGTCCATGGCGAGTGCCTCGCGCGGCGATATCCCGAACAGCCCGGGGTCGAACTGGTCGACGCCGTCGAGGAAGCCGCCCTGTGTGACGTAGGTGGTGCCCTCGCGGTCGGCGTCCTGGTCGTGCAGTGCGGCGAGGTTCCAGCCCCGGTCCGCGGGGAATCCGGTGACCGCGTCACCGCCCCCGCTGACCAGGCGCCACAGTCCCTCGGGGTCGCGCACTCCGCCGGGGAAGCGGCAGGCCATGGCGACGACGGCGACCGGCTCGTGCTCGCGCGCCTCGGCGGTGCGCAGCCGCTGCTGGGTCTGCTGGAGGTCGACGGTGACCTTGCGCAGGTAGTCGAGAAGTTTCTGTTCGTCGGGGGGTGTGGACGTGTTCGACATCGTGGGGTCTCCAGTCAGGCGCTTGGGAAGAAGGGGGTGGGCGGCGTCGGGGTCAGGACGGGCTCAGCCCCTTGTCGATCAGGTCGAACAGTTCGTCGGCCGACGCGGAGGCGACATCGACGGTGGCCGTGCCGTAGGCCGGTCCTGTGGTCTCTCCGTCGGGCCCGGACTCGCCGGTGAAGCTCCACACCAGCGCCTGGAGCCTGCGGGCCAGCTGCTCCCTGGTCTCCTTGTCGGGCGGGGTGGCCGCGAGCGTCTCCTCCAGGTCGTCCAGTCGGACGAGGGCCGGCTGGGCGGCGGCGTCGTCCGGCAGGAGCAGGGTGCGCAGCCGGGCGGCGAGCGCGATCGGCGAGGGGTGGTCGAAGACCAGGGTGGCGGGCAGGCGCAGGCCGGTCGCCGACGTGAGCCGGTTGCGCAGTTCCACCGCGGTCAGCGAGTCGAAGCCCATCTCCCGGAACGCGCGCGCCGCGTCCACGGCGTCCGACTGCGGTCCGTGCCCGAGGACCGCGGCAGCCTGGGCCCGTACCAGTTCCAGAAGGTGGTGGTCCTGTTCGGGCCGGGACAGGCCGGCCAGCTGCCGGGGCAGCTCGCCGCCGTTGTCGGCGGGCCGGGCATCGGGTTCCGGGGCCGCCAGGGCACGTCGGGCCTCGGGGATCTCGTCCAGCAGGCTGCTGGCGCGGGCCATGGTGAACAGGGCGACGAAACGGTCCCAGTCGACGTCCGCGACGGCCACGAACGTCTCGTTGTGGTCGAGGATCCGTTGGAGTGCCGAGAAGGCCAGCTCGGCGTCCAGCAGGGGCAGACCGTGCCGGCTGGACTTCTCGTTCTTCAACTCCCGTATCTCGGTGTTGTGTTCGTCCCAGTCGTTCGCGGCGTCCCAGATGCCCCAGGCGATCGACACGGCCGCCTGCCCGCGGGCCCGGCGGCTTTCGGCGAGCGCGTCGAGGTGGGCGTTGGCGGCGGCGTAGGCGCCGTGGTCGCCGCTGCCCCAGAACCCGGCGATCGACGAGAACAGCACAAACGCGTCCAGGTCCCGGTCGGCGAACAACTCGTCGAGGTGCTCGGCGCCGAGCACCTTGGCGCGGCAGATCTCGCCCAGTGTCTCCGCAGTGGTGTCGGCGAGCATGCCCAGTTCGATGTGGGCCGCCGTGTGCACGACCGCGGTGATCGGCGAGCCGTCCGCCTCGATCCGCCGTACCAGGGCGGAGAGGGCGTCCCGGTCGGCGATGTCGCAGGCGGCGAAGGTGACCTTGGCGCCCAGCTCCTCGATGGCCTGGGCGAGTTGGGGCGCGCCGATCGCGTCCGCGCCCCGCCGGCTCACCAGCACCAGGTGCTCGGCGCCGCCGCGGGCCAGCCAGCGTGCCAGGTGCCCGCCGATACCACCACTGCCACCGGTCACCAGGACGGTGCCGCGTGGCGTCCAGTTACGTCCCGGCGTCCGGCCGGCGAGCGCGGACCGCACAAGGCGGCGCCCGAACAGCCCGGCCTGCCGTACGGCAACCTGGTCCTCCCCCGCGGGGACGGCGAGGGCCCGCACAGCCAGCCGCAGTGCCCGCTCGTCCGGCGCCACGGGCAGGTCGACGAGACCACCCCACAGCTTGGGATGTTCGAGCGCGGCCACGCGTCCCCAGCCCCAGACCTGAGCCTGTGCCGGGCTGGTGAGCCGCTCCGACTCCGTGACGGCCACGGCACCCTGGGTCAGGAGCCACAGCGGGACCTGGACGTCCAGGTCGTGCAGGGCCTGGAGCAGCGTCAGGCTGCCGAGCGCACCGGTGGTGAGGGCCGGGAACTCCGGGTGACGCCCGTCGTCGAGCGCCCACAGTCCCACGACGCCCGAGAGGCCGGTCTCCTCGCCCGCCACCTCGGCGATCCGCGCGGCCAGCTTCACGCGGTCGACATCCCCGGAATGCACGTCGAGCTGGCGGACGTCGGCACCCCGGTCCTCCAGTGCCCGGGTGAGGGCCGCGGCAGTTCCTCCCGGATCGTGTGCCGGGGTGACGACGAGCCAGGTGCCGGTCAGCGGTGTGCCGTCGTCGGCTTCCGTCAGCGGCTGCCAGGCGGGCTTGTAGCGCCAGGAGTCGATGACGGACTCCTCCCGGCTGCGCCGCCGCCAGGACGACAACGCCGGCAACACCGCACGCAGCCCGTCCTGGTCGAACTCCAGCGACGCCGCCAGCGACTCCAGATCCTCCTGCTCCACCGCCTCCCAGAACCGCTCCTCCACCTTGTCGCGCCGCACCGCCACCGACACGTCCCCCGCGTCGAGCCAGAACCGGTCACGCCGGAAGGGATAGGTGGGCAGCGCCACGGAACGCGCCTCGCCGTACAACGGTGCCCAGTCGACGGGCAGTCCGCGGACGAACGCCTCCGCGAGGGAGGTCACGAACCGGCGCGCTCCCCCGTCGTCCCGCCGCAGCGAACCAACGACCGCCGAAGCACCCGACTCCTCCACACCCACGGCCAGTACGGGATGCGCACTGCACTCCACAAAGGCACTCAGCCCGTCCGCGATCAGCGCCCGGACAGCCGTCTCGAACTGCACGGTCCCCCGGAGGTTCCGCACCCAATAGCCGGCGTCCAGAGCGGTCGTGACCACACTCCCGCCGGTCACCGTCGAGTAGAACGGCACCTGAGACGGCCGGGGTTCGACCGGCGCGAGCACGTCGAGCAACTCGTCGCGGATGGACTCCACGTGTGAGGAGTGCGAGGCGTAGTCCACGGCGATACGACGGACACGAGCGCCCTCGGCCTCCAGCGCCGCCAGCACCTCGTCCAACGCCTCGGGCTCACCCGAAATCACCGTGGACGAAGGCCCGTTCACGGCAGCCACCGCCAACCGGCCGCCATAGGTGGCGAGATGCTCCCGTACGACATCCGCAGGCAGCGCGACCGACGCCATCCCGCCCCGGCCCGCAAGCCGCGCGCCGATCACCCGGCTGCGCTCGGCGACGATCCGGGCGCCATCCTCCAGCGACAGCGCGCCCGCCACCACGGCGGCCGCGATCTCACCCTGCGAATGACCCACCACAGCAGACGGCTGAATACCGAACGACTCCCACAGCCGCGCCAGCGACACCATCACCGCCCACGACGCCGGCTGCACCACATCCACCCGCAACAGATCCCCGGCCAACTCAGCCCGCAGATCCCAGTCCACAAAGGCCTCAAGCGCCTCCGCACACTCACCCAGCGCCGCATCGAACACCGGGAACGCGTCGGCCAGTTCCAGACCCATCCGCGACCACTGCGCACCCTGGCCAGGGAACACGAACACCGGACGCGACACACCCCCGGCCACACCGACAACAGCCCCCGGCTCACCGGCAGCCACCAACCGAAGACCGGCCAGCAACTCCTCCCGGTCACCACCAACCACCACCGCACGCCGCTCCAACCGAGCCCGCGAACGCGCCAGCGAGTGACCCACGTCCAGCGGTTCGACCTCGGGGTGGTTCTCAAGGTGTTCGCGCAGGCGGGCGGCGAGCAGGTGCAGCGACTCGTCGGACGAGGCGGACAGCGTCCAGGGCACCACGCCGGGTCCGGCGCTCGTCTCGTCCATGTCGGCGGACGTGTCGGCTGCCGGCTCGGGCTGTTCGAACACCACGTGGACGTTGGTGCCGCTGATGCCGAAGGAGGAGACCGCCGCGCGGCGCGGTTCCGCACGCAGCGGCCATGGCTGTGTCTCCGTCAGCAGGGACACTCCGCCCGCGGACCAGTCGATGTGGGAGGACGGTTCGTCCACGTGCAGGCTGCGGGGCAGTACACCGTGGCGCATCGCCATGATCATCTTGATGGCGCCGGCGACACCGGCGGCGGCCTGCGCGTGCCCGATGTTCGACTTGACCGACCCGATCCACAACGGCCGCTCGGGCGAGCGTTCGCGTCCGTACGTCGCCATCAGGGCCTCGGCCTCGATGGGATCGCCGAGGGTGGTGCCGGTGCCGTGTGCCTCGACCACGTCCACGTCGTGCGGGGAGAGGTGGGCGTTGGCGAGAGCCTGGCGGATCACCCGCTGCTGGGAGGGGCCGTTGGGTGCGGTGAGCCCGTTGGACGCGCCGTCCTGGTTCACGGCCGAGCCCCGTACCACCGCCAGTACCTGGTGGCCGTTGCGGCGGGCGTCCGAGAGCCGCTCGACGAGGAGCATGCCGATGCCCTCGGCGAGTCCGAACCCGTCGGCCGCCTCGGCGAAGGCCTTGCAGCGGCCGTCCGGGGCGAGCCCGCGCTGGCGGCTGAACTCGGTGAACGCCGCGGGTGACGACATCACCGTGACACCGCCGGCCAGCGCCATGGTGCACTCGCCCTGCCGCAGCGCCTGGGCCGCCAGGTGCAGGGCGACCAGGGACGAGGAGCAGGCCGTGTCCACCGTCACCGCGGGGCCTTCGAAGCCAAAGGTGTAAGCGACTCGGCCGGAGGCGACGCTGGCGGTGCTGCCCGTCATCCGGTAGCCCTCAAGGCCCTCCGGCACGGGCAGCGCCGGATGGGTGACGCCGTAGTTGTGGTGGGTCATTCCGGCGAAGACACCGGTACGGCTCCCGCTGAGCGAGGTGGGGTCGATACCGGCGTGTTCCAGGACCTCCCAGGAGACCTCCAGCAGCAGCCGCTGCTGCGGGTCCATCGCCAGTGCCTCGCGCGGCGAGATGCCGAAGAACTCCGGGTCGAAGCGGTCGGCGTCGTGCAGGAAGCCGCCCTCGCGGACGTAGCTCTTCCCGGTCGCGGCCGGGTCGGGGTCGTAGAGGGCGTCGGTGTCCCACCCGCGCCCCGTGGGCAGCACGGAGATCGCGTCGCCCTCACCGGCGACGAGTCGCCACAGGTCCTCGGGCGAGCCGACGCCGCCGGGCAGCCGGCACGCCATCCCGACCACAACGACGGGATCGTCGTCGTCCGCCGTGGCCGCCTCGACGGCGAGGGGTGTCTCCAGGGTGTCGCCGAGGAGTTCGGTGTGCAGGTGCTCCGCGAGCCGGGCCGGGGTGGGGTAGTCGAAGACGAGTCCGGCCGGCAGCCGCAGCCCGGTGAGGGTGTTGAGCCGGTTGCGGAGTTCGACGGCGGTCAGGGAGTCGAAGCCGAGCTGGCGGAAGGCGCGGCTCTCGTCGACGGACGCGAGGTCGTCGTGGCCGAGTACCAGCGCGGCGTTGCGGCGCACGAGGTCGGTGAGCTCGTGGTGCCGGTCGGCGGCGGACAGGCCGGTCAGGCGCCGGACCAGGTCGGACACCTCCTGCTCGTCCTCGATCCCGGCGGCCGGTGTGGCCTCGGCGAGGGCCCGGCGTGCTTCGGGGATCTCGTCGAGCAGCCGGCTGGGTCGCTCGGAGGTGAACACCACGGCGAAGCGGTCCCAGCGCATGTCAATCACGATGGAGCAGGTCTCGTCGTGGTCGAGGATCTGCTGGAGCGCCCGGGTGGCGGGCTCGGCGTCCAGTGCGAACACGCCGTGCCTGCGGGCCCGTTCCCCGACCGCGCCCTCGGCCATGCCGGCGCCGGCCCAGGTGCCCCAGGCGACGGCGGTCGCGGGGAGCCCTTGTGCCCTGCGCTGCTCGGCCAGCGCTTCGAGGTGCACGTTGCCGGGTGCGTAGTTGCCCAGTCCCGGTGTGCCGAACGTCGCGGCGAAGGAGGAGAACAGCACAAACGCGCTGAGGTCGTGGTCCTTGGTCAGTTCGTGCAGGTTGAGCGCGCCCTGTGCCTTGACCCGCAGGACGCGTTCGACCCGGTCGGCGTCGAGTGCGCCCACCACGCCGTCGTCGAGTACGGCGGCGGTGTGGAACACGGCCGTGAGCGGCTGGTCGTCGGGGATGCGGGAGAGTTCGGCGGCGAGTGCCTCCCGGTCGGCGATGTCGCAGGCGGCCACGGTGACGTCGGCGCCCGACTCGGCGAGTTCGGCCACGAGTTCCGTCGCGCCGGGCGCCTCGGCACCGCGCCTGCTGAGCAGGAGCAGCCGGGGAGCGCCGTTGTGGGCGAGCCAGCGGGCGACGTGCGCGCCGAGGGCGCCGGTGCCGCCGGTGACGACGACGGTGCCTTCGGGACGCCAGGTGCGGGGCGCGGGAGTTCCCGCCAGGGGGGACCGCAGCATACGGCGGGCGAGCAGGCCGGCGGGCCGCACGGCGAGCTGGTCCTCGCCGTCGAGTCCCGACAGGGCCGAGGCCAGTAGCCGTAGACCGTCGGTGGTGGCTGTTTCGGGGAGGTCGACGAGCCCGCCCCACAGTTGGGGCAGTTCCAGTGCGACGACCCGGCCGAGTCCCCAGAGCTGCGCCTGGACACCGCTGACGGGAGGGTCTTCCCGGTCCGTGCCGACGGCTCCGCGGGTGGCGCACCACAGGGGTGCGGCGAGTTCGCCGTCCGCCAGCGCCTGGACCAGCGCGAGGGAGGCGGCGTATCCGGCGGTGACCGCCGGGTGTCCGGGGTGCGGCCGCTCGTCGAGCGCAAGGAGGGAGAGCACTCCCCCGGCGCCGGTGCCGTTGGTCGCGGCGGCGAGGTCGGCGGCGACCGACCGCCGGTCCGCGGTGGTGGCGTCGACAGTGAGGACGGTGACCTGGGCGCCCGCGTCCCGCAGTGCCCGTTCGGTGTGCTCGGCCCAGTGGTCCTGGTCGGCACCGGCGGGCACCACGAGGATCCACCGGCCCTCCAGCCGGGCGGGTCCGTGGTCGGTCGCGGGGCGCCACGCGATCCGGTACCGCCAGGAGTCGATGGCGGACTGCTCGCGGCTGCGCCGACGCCAGGACGCCAGGGCGGGCAGCAGCTCCCCGAGCCGGTCTCCGTCGAGTTCCAGTGACGCGGCGAGCGAGGCCACGTCCGCCTGCTCCACGGCCTCCCAGAACCCGGCCTCGGCCTCGTCGCGCGGCGCCACCGCGTCGGCGGCCGGCGGCGTCAGCCAGTACTGCCGGCGCTGGAACGCGTAGGTGGGCAGAGCAACTGTGGGGCCGGTGCCGAGCAACGGGCTCCAGTCGACGGGCAGTCCACGGACGAACGCCTCCGCGAGCATCCCCACGAAGCGGGCCGCTCCACCGTCGCCGCGCCGCAGTGATCCGACCACCGTCGACGCGCCCGACTCCTCCACGCCGACCGCGAGGACGGGATGCGCGCTGCACTCGACGAACGTACTGAACCCGTCGCCGACCAGTCGCTCGACCACCGGCCCGAACCGGACCGTCTCCCGCAGGTTGCGCACCCAGTAGGCCGCGTCCGTCCCAGTCGTGTCGAGCAGGTCGCCGGACACGGTGGAGTAGAAGGGCACGTCGGAGGAGCGCGGGTTGATCGGCGCGAGGACGTCGAGGAGTTCGTCGCGGATCGACTCGACGTGCGAGGAGTGCGAGGCGTAGTCCACGGCGATACGACGGACACGGGTGCCGTCCGACTCCAGCGCCGCCAGCACCTCGTCGAGCGCCTCGGGCTCGCCCGAGATCACCGTCGACGACGGCCCGTTCACGGCAGCCACGGCCAACCGGTCGCCGTAGGAGGCGAGGTGCTCGCGTACGGCGTCGGCGGGCAGCGCGACGGAAGCCATACCGCCCCGGCCCGCCAGGCGTTCACCGATCACGCGGCTGCGCTCCGCGACGATCCGGGCCCCGTCCTCCAGCGACAACGCACCCGCCACCACGGCGGCAGCGATCTCACCCTGCGAATGACCCACCACCGCAGACGGCTGCACGCCGAACGACTGCCACAACCGGGCCAGCGACACCATCACCGCCCAGGAAGCCGGCTGCACCACATCCACCCGCGACAGATCCCCGGCCAACTCAGCCCGCAGATCCCAGTCCACAAAAGCCCTCAGTGCCTGCGCACACTCGCTCAGCGCCGCGTCGAACACCGGGAACACGTCGGCCAGTTCCAGGCCCATCCGCGACCACTGCGCACCCTGGCCGGGGAAGACGAACACGGGGTTCGAGGTCCCGTCGGTGGTGGTGCCTCGGACCACTCGGCCGTCGGGTGTTCCGTCGGTCAGGGAGCGCAGTCCGTGGAGCAGGTCGTTGTGGTCGGTGCCGACGATCACCGCGCGGTGGGTGAGAAGGGCACGGGTCGTGTCGAGGGAGCGGGCGGTCTCCTCGGGCGTTCCCGGGGCGCCGGACTCGATGTGGTCGAGGAGTCGCTGGGCCTGTGCGCGCAGGGCTTTGGAACCGGCGGCGGAGAGGGTCCAGGGGAGAACGCCGGACGGTCCGACCTGCCCACTGCCGGCGTCCTGGCCGGTGCTCGTGACGGATCCGGCTTCGGCCGCGAACTCCTCGATGACGACGTGGGCGTTGGTGCCGCTGACGCCGAACGAGGAGATGCCGGCGCGCCGGGGTTCGTCGCCGGACGGCCAGGGCCGGGACTCGGTCAGGAGGGAGACGGCGCCCGCGTCCCAGTCGACGCGAGGCGTGGGCTCGGCCACGTGCAGGGTCCTGGGCAGGGCGCGGTTGCGCAGCGCCATGACCATCTTGATCACACCACCGACTCCGGCGGCGGCTTGGGAGTGCCCGATGTTGGACTTCAACGAGCCGAGCCACAGCGGGCGTTCGGGGTCGCGGCCCTGTCCGTAGGTGGCGAGGAGGGCCTGGGCCTCGATGGGGTCGCCGAGGGTGGTTCCGGTGCCGTGTGCCTCGACGGCGTCCACCTGGTGGGAGGCGAGCCCGGCGTTGGCGAGTGCCTGCCGGATCACCCGCTGCTGGGAGGGGCCGTTGGGTGCGGTGAGCCCGTTGGACGCGCCGTCCTGGTTCACGGCCGAGCCGCGCACGACCGCCAGCACCTGGTGCCCGTTGCGTACGGCGTCGGAGAGCCGCTCGACGAGGAGGACGCCGACACCTTCGGCCCAGCCGGTGCCGTCGGCCGACGCGCCGAACGCCTTGCAGCGGCCGTCCGGGGCCAGACCGCGCTGCCGGCTGAACTCCGCGAAGAGTTCCGGCGTGGGCATCACGGTGACGCCGCCGGTGAGGGCGAGCGAGCACTCGCCCTTGCGCAGGGCGGTGACGGCCAGGTGGAGGGCGACGAGGGAGGAGGAGCAGGCGGTGTCGACCGTGACGGCGGGGCCTTCGAGGCCGAGCGTGTAGCTGATCCGCCCGGTGATGACACTCGCGGCCTTGCCGGTCATCGAGTAGCCCTCGACGCCTTCGGGCAGGTCGCGCTGACCGAAGGTGACCCCGTATCCGGGGTGTCCCGCGCCGATGAACACCCCGGTGTCGGTGCCTTTGAGACGCGCCGGATCGATCGCCGCGCGCTCGACGGCCTCCCAGGTGGTCTCCAGCAGCAGCCGTTGCTGGGGGTCCATGGCAAGGGCCTCGCGGGGCGAGATGCCGAACAGTTCGCCGTCGAACTCACCCGCGTCGTGCAGGAAGCCGGCCTCGCGGACATAGCTGGTGCCGGGGGTGCGCAGGTCGGGGTCGTAGAGGGCGTCGAGGTCCCAGCCACGGTCGGTGGGGAAACCCGCTATGGCGTCGCGGCCCTCGGCGACGAGCTGCCACAGGTCCTCGGGCGTCCGGACGTCGCCGGGGTAACGGCAGGCCATGCCGACGATCGCGACGGGCTCGTTGTCGCGTTCCTCAAGCTCGGAGATCCGGCGCCGCGCCTGACGCAGATCGGTCGTGGCCCGCTTGAGATAGTCGCGAAGCTTTTCTTCGTTGCTCATGATCGAGTCTCACCTGTCCAGGACCGCGTCACGGGGTTTCGAGTTCGTCGTCGAGGAGGTCGAACAGCTCCTCGTCGGTGGCCGACGACACGTCCTCGGCCGGGTCACTTTCGGGCGGGTCGGCCTTGGCGTCCCACCGGTTGAGCAGCGTGCGCAGCCGCAGGGTGACCTCTGTGTGGGCCGCCATGTCGACATCGAGGGATCTGAGCGTGTTCTCGAGGCGGCTCAGTTCCTCAAGGAGTTGGGGCACGGCCCGGCTGTCACCGTCCGGGGCGAGGTGTTCCAGCAAGTGCTCGGTGAGCGCCAGCGGAGTGGGGTGGTCGAACACCGCGGTGGGCGAAAGCCGGACGCCGGTGGCGGTGTTGAGCCGGTTGCGCAGTTCGACGCCGGTGAGGGAGTCGAAGCCGGTTTCCCTGAAGGGCCGTTCGGCCTCTACCTGGCCGGGGTCCTTGAGTGCGAGTACCGCGGCGGCCTGCTGGCGGACGACCTCGACCAGCAGTCGGCGCCGCTCGGCTTCGGACGCGGCGTCGAGCCGGCGGCGCAGCGCCTCGGCACCCGAGGTGTCCGCCTCGCTGGCGGCCGTACGTCGTGAGGTGGCACGGACCAGGCCCCGGAGGAGCCCGGGGATGTCCGCATCCGACGCGGCGCGGGTCCGGAGCGTTCCGAGGTCGAGCCGGACGGGCACGAGCACCGCCTCGTCCGTGTCGAGTGCCGCGTCGAAGAGGGCCAGGCCGTCCTCGGAGGTCAGCTCACGGACACCGGACCGTTCCATGCGGGCACGGTCGCTGTCGCCGAGGTGAGCGGTGAGTGTGCTCTCGGCCTGCCAGATGCCCCAGGCCAGGGAGAGTGCGGGCCGCCCCTGCCCTCGGCGTCGTTCGGCGAGGGCGTCGAGGAAGGCGTTGGCGGCGGCGTAGTTTCCCTGACCGGGGGTGCCGAAGATTCCGGAGGCCGAGGAGTAGAGGACGAATGCCGAGAGGTCCAGGTCGGCGGTGAGTTCGTCCAGGTTCACGGCCGCGTCGACCTTCGGCCGCAGTACCCGTTCGATCTGCTCGGGTGTGAGGGAGCCGAGTGCGGCGTCGTCGGCGACGCCTGCCACGTGGACGACCGCGGTGAGGGGGTGTTCGGCGGGTATCTCGGCGAGGGTGGCGGCGAGTTGGTCCCGGTCGGACGCGTCACAGGCCGCCACGGTCACCGAGGCGCCGTGCTTCTCCAGCTCCACCACCAGCTCGGCCACACCCTCGGCCTCCGGACCACGCCGTGACGCCAGTACCAGGCGCCGCACTCCACGTACGGCCACCAGGTGCCGGGCGACCAGCGCGCCCAACGTGCCCGTACCACCGGTCACCAGCACCGTGCCATCGGCGTCCAGCCCGCGCGGAACCGTCAGCACCACCTTGCCCACATGCCGGGCCTGGCTCACGAACCGGAAGGCCTCGCGCGCCCGCCGTACGTCCCACGACACCACCGGCAGAGCCGTCAGCACACCGCTCTCCAACAGCCCCACCACCTGGGTGAGCCACCCGCCGATCCGGTCAGCACCCGCCTCGATCAGATCGAAGGCCTGGTAGGCGACACCGGGCCACTCGGCGGCGACGGTCTCGGCGTCTCGCAGGTCGGTGCGGCCCATCTCGATGAAGCGGCCGCCGCGCGGCAGCAGTTCCAGGGACGCGTCGATGAACTCTCCGGACAGGGAGTTGAGTACGACGTCCACACCACGACCACCCGTCACCTCCAGGAACCGCTCCCGGAACTCCAGCGACCGCGACGACCCGATATGCGCCTCGTCCAGACCCAGCTCACGCAAAGCAGCCCACTTGCCCGGACTCGCCGTGGCGAACACCTCAGCACCCAGATGCCGCGCCACCTGCACCGCAGCCATCCCCACACCACCGGCACCCGCATGCACCAGCACCACATCACCGCCACCCACACCCGCCAACTCCACCAACCCCATCCACGCCGTCAGAAAGACGATGGGGACGGAGGCCGCGGTCTCGAAGGACCAGTCCTCGGGCAGGCGTACGACCATGCGGGCGTCGGCGATGGTATGTGTGCCGAAGGCCCGGGGGACGATGCCCATGACCCGGTCGCCCGGCGCGAGGTGGGTGACCTCGGGGCCGGTCTCCACCACAACGCCGGCGCCCTCGTCGCCGAGCCAGGGGGCCGACTCTCCGGGGTACATGCCGAGGGCGATCAGGACATCCCGGAAGTTCACTCCGGACGCGCGCAGGGCGATCCGGACCTGCCCCGGCTCCAGCGGGTCGGCCGTCTCGGGGGCGACGGTCAGGCGCAGGGCGTCCAGCGATCCCGCCTTCGCGGTTTCGAGGCGCCACGGGCCCTCCGCCGGCGGGCGCAGGACGTCCGGGGTGACGGCCCGGACCAGCCGCGGCACGAACAGACCCTGTTCCCGCAGCCGGACGTGGTCCTCGCCGGGCACAACGGTCTCCGCGAGAACGGCTGCGGTCAGACCGTCCTCCTCCACGTCCAACAGCAGGAAGCGGCCAGGGTGTTCGGCCTGCGCACTCCTGACCAGGCCCCGCACGGCGGCGTGGGCGAGGTCGTGGACATGCGTGACGAACAGCAGCGGGGCGTTGCCGGAGCCCTCGTACGCGAGTCGGCCGCGGGCCAGCGCCAGCACCTGATCCAGGGCATCGCGTACGTCGATGCCCCTCGGCACCCGGGCGACGAGGACCCGGGGCGCCTCCGCACCGTCCAGCTCGTGCAGATCGGTCGCGCCGGGGGTCAGCTCGACGACTGTGAGCGGGGACCTGCCGGCCGGGGACGCCGACGCGGGGACGGCCGGGACCCATTCGACGCGGTAGAGCGAGTCGTGGCCGGCCGAAGCCGCGCGGAGCGCCTCCGCCGACACCGGGCGCAGGGCCAGCGACTCGACCGACGTGACCGGCTGTCCCGTACCGTCGGCCATCAGAAGGGCGACCGAATTGCCTCCGGCCGGGATGATCCGTACCCGGAGAGCGGTCGCACCCGAGGCGTGCATCTCCACTCCGTCGAAGGAGAACGGCAGCATCGCCCCACTGTTCTGGTCGACCAGACCGCCGAGGCCGATGGGGTGCAACGCGGCGTCCAGCAGCGCGGGATGGACGCCAAAGGCGTTCGCCTCCACCCCTTCGGACAGCGCCACCTCCGCGTACACCTCCCCGCCGCGCCGCCACGCCGCTCGCAGCCCACGGAACACCGGCCCGTAGCCAGGGCCCTCCTGCGCCAACCGCTCGTAGAAGTCGGTGAGATCGACCGGCTCGGCGTCCGTCGGGGGCCATACGGTGAGGTCGTCCGCCGGTGTCGCGGCGGCCGAGGTCAGTCGGCCACTGGCATGCAGGGTCCAGGTCTGGTCGTCGACGGCGTCCGCGAGGGAGAAGACGGACAGTGACCGGCTTCCGGTCTCGTCCGGTTCGCCGACCACCACCTGAATCCGTACGGAGAGTTCCTCCGGGAGCACCAGGGGCGTTTGCAGGGTGAGTTCCTCGACCCGGCCGCAGCCGACCTCGTCGCCGGCGCGCACGGCCAGTTCGACGAACGCCGTACCCGGCAGCAGGACCACACCACCGACCTGGTGGTCGACCACCCAGGGCTGCGAGGTGCGGGATACGCGGCCGGTGAGGACCACACCCCGGCCGTCCGCCATCGACACCGCAGCACCGAGGAGGGGGTGTCCGGCGCCGACCAGGCCTAGGCCCTCGGCGTCGATGGCGGAGGCAGATTTGGGCAACCAGTAGTGCTGGCGCTGGAATGCGTAGGTGGGGAGGTCGACCTGCTTTCCGCCTGCGCACAGGGGTGTCCAGTCGACGTTAGTGCCGTTCGCCCAGGCCTGACCGATGCCCTCGACGACGGACACGGCCTCGTCCGTGTCCTTGCGGCAGAGCGCCACCAAGGACAAGGCCTGCGGATCCTGAAGTGCCTGCCCCGCCATGCCGGTCAGCGTCGCGTCAGGACCGATCTCGATGAGGGCCGACAGATGACGGTTCTCCAGTTCCTCCACGGCGTCGCCGAACCGGACCGCGGCACGCGCGTGCCGTACCCAGTAGTCCACCGAGGCGACATCGCCGCCGCCATCCACCGTGGACACGAAGTCCACCGTCGGCGAGTGGAAGGCAAGGCCTTCGAGCACCGCACGGAACTCGTCCAGCATCGGCTCCATCAACGGCGAGTGGAACGCATGCGACACCCGCAGCTTCCGCGTCCGCACACCCTTCTCCGTGAAGCCCGCGGCAACGTCATCCACCACCACGCCGGCACCGGACACCACCACCGACGACCGACCATTGACCGCCGCAATCCCGACCTCGTCGAGCCGGTCCGCGATCACATCCGCGACTTCGGCCTCGGGAGCCGCGATCGCCACCATGGCGCCGCCCTCGGGCAGCTCCTGCATCAACCGACCACGTGCCTCGACCAGTCGGCACGCATCCTCAAGCGACAGCACGCCCGCGATGTGGGCCGCCGCGATCTCACCCACCGAATGCCCGACCACCACGTCCGGCCGCACACCCCACGACTCCACCAACCGGAACAACGCCACCTCGAACGCGAACAACGCCGGCTGCGCCCACCCCGTCCCCTCAGGAACCTCGTCCCCGAGCGAGCGCCCCAGCTCCGCACACACCTCGTCCCAAGCCCGCGCGAACACCGGGAAAGCCGCACGGAGTTCCCGGCCCATACCCGCCCGCTGCGAACCCTGACCGGCGAACAGCAACCCCACACCGCCATCACCCGGACCGACCTGACCCCGGACACCACCGTCCGACGCCAACGCAGAGATCAGAGCGTCCCGGTCACGACCCGCCACCACCGCCCGGTAGTCCAGCCCGGACCGCCGCAGCAAGGACCCGGCCACATCCACCGCGCCGACATCCGCGCGCGACTCCGCGAACGACGCCAACCGGCCCAGCTGAGCCGCCAACGCCTCCGCCGACCGCGCAGACACCACCCACGGCACCACAACCGCACCCGCACCCGCATCCGCATCCGCATCCGAAGACGGATCGTCGGAAGGCTCCTCCGCCGGAGCCACCTCCACCGGAGCCTGCTCCAGCACCACATGCGCGTTCGTCCCGCTGGCGCCGAAGGAGGACACCGACGCCCGCCGGGGGCGGCCCGTCTCCGGCCAGGAGTGACAGTCCCTGAGGAGACTGATCGCGCCGCTGTTCCAGTCGACCTTGGGTGTGGGCTCGTCCAGGTGGAGGGTCCGGGGCAGCAGACCGTGCCGCATCGCCATGACCATCTTCATCACGCCGCCCATGCCGGCGGCGGCCTGGGCGTGTCCGATGTTGGACTTCAGCGAGCCGAGATAAAGGGGGTGCCCCCCGTTCCGGTCCTGTCCGTAGGTCGCCAGCAGGGCCTGCGCCTCGATCGGGTCACCGAGCGTCGTACCGGTGCCGTGTGCCTCCACCGCGTCGACCTCGGCGGCGGAGAGCCGGGCGGCCGCGAGGGCCTGGCGGATCACACGCTGCTGTGCCGGGCCGTTGGGTGCGGTGAGGCCGCTGCTCGCGCCGTCCTGGTTGACCGCGGTACCTCGTACCACGGCCAGCACCTTGTGTCCGTTGCGGCGGGCGTCACTGAGTCGTTCGACGAGGAGCACGCCCGCCCCCTCGGCCCACCCCGTACCGTCGGCCGACGCCGAGAACGCCTTGCAGCGCCCGTCCGGCGAGAGCCCCCGCTGCCGGCTGAAGCCGATGAACACGTCAGGTGTGGCGAGGACCGTCACGCCCGCGGCCAGGGCCATCGTGCACTCGCCCTGCCGCAGGGCCGTCACGGCGAGGTGCAGGGCAGTGAGCGAGGAGGAGCAGGCGGTGTCGATCGTGACCGCCGGGCCTTCGAGGCCGAAGGAGTAGGCGATCCGGCCGGACAGGACGCTGCCCGCGTTGCCGGTGCCTATGAACGCCTCGACGTCCTGGGGGACCTGGTCCATGGACATGCCGTAGTCGTGGTACATGATTCCCGCGTAGACGCCGGTGCGGCTCCCCCGCAGGGTGGCCGGGTCGATGCCCGCCCGCTCCATCACCTCCCAGGACGTCTCCAGCAGCAGCCGCTGCTGCGGGTCCATGGCGAGCGCCTCACGCGGCGAGATACCGAAGAAGGCCGCGTCGAACTCCGCCGCGTCGTACAGGAAGCCGCCTTCACGCACATACGACTTGCCGGGCGCCTCCGGGTCCGGGTCGTAGAGCGTGTCGAGGTTCCATCCGCGGTCGTCGGGGAAGCCGGAGACACCGTCGCGGCCGTTGGCCACGAGGTCCCACAGCTCCTCCGGTGAGTTGACTCCGCCGGGGAAGCGGCAGGCCATGCCGACGATCGCGACGGGTTCCGCGGCGGCGGCGACCAGCTGTTCGTTCTGGCGGCGCAGGCGCTCGGTCTCCTTGAGCGCGGTCCTGAGGGCGCCGACCACCTTGTCCTGGGTCGGCCGGTCCGCGGCCGCGTTGTCCTGAGGTGAGGTCATGGGAGGTTCCTTGGCTTCAGGGCGGTCGGCGGTCATCGGTCGTTCTCGGCGAGCCTGAGCAGGTCGTCGAGGTCCATGTCATCGATCCCGTCGCCGTTGGACAGACCGGGATCGCCGTCCTTTCCGTCCGCGGTGGTGTGGGCCGCCGGCTCACCGAGACCGGCGAGGCGGAACAGCGTGTCCAGGACGCCGGCCTCGCGCAGCCGGTTGAGGGGGATGGCGGAGAGTGCCTGCCGTACGGCGCTCTCCTCGGTGGCCCGGGTCCCGGTGCCGTCGCCGGTACCGAGTTCCTCGCCGAGGTAGCGGGCGAGGGCCGCCGGCGTCGGGCAGTCGAAGATCAGCGTGGCGGGCAGCCGGAGTCCGGTGTCGAGGGCGAGCCGGTTGCGCAGTTCGACGGCCATGAGGGAGTCGAAGCCCTGGTCGAGGAAGCCGACGTCGGTGCCGACCGTGCCGGGCGTGCCGTGGCCGAGCACCGTGGCGGCGTGTGCGCGTACGGCGTTCAGGAGCAGGGTGTCGCGCTGGTCGGCCGGGGCGGCGCCGAGCTGCCGGGCGAGCGTGGGCCCGTCGTGGCCGGCCGCGCCCGCACCGTTGGCCGCGCTCGCCCGTCGGGCGGGGACGCGAATCAGGTTGCGGAGCAGGGGTGGTACGGGTTCGGTCGCCGCGCGGGCCGTGAGGGCACGCTGGTCGAGGGCGACCGGGAGAAGCAGGGAGCGTTCGGCGGTGAGGCCACGGTCGAACAGGGCGAGTGCCTGGTCGGTGGTGAGGGCCCGCACGCCGGCCCGGTTGCCGCGCGCCAGGTCGCCGCGGTCCAGTGTGCGCGTGATGCCGCTGCTCTGCTCCCACAGCCCCCAGGCGAGGGACACGGCGGGCAGGCCGCGGTCGCGGCGATGGTGGGCGAGGGCGTCGAGGAAGGTGTTGGCCGCCGCGTAGTTCGCCTGCCCGGCGTTGCCCAGCACTCCTCCGAACGAGGAGAACAGCACAAAGGCGGTCAGCGGCATGTTCTCGGTGAGCCGGTGCAGATTGACCGCCGCGTCCACCTTGGGGCGCAGCACCCGTTCGAGCTGCTCGGCCGTGAGGGACCCGACGACGCCGTCGTCGACCACACCCGCCGCGTGGACCACTCCGCTCAGCGGGTCGTTCTCGCTGAACCGGGCCAGCAGCTTGGCGAGTTCCGGGCCGTCGGCGGCGTCGCACGCGGCGACGGTCACCTCGGTCGCCCCGGCGGCGGTCAGGTCCGCCACGAGTTCGGCGGCGCCGTCCGCGTCGTGGCCGCGCCTGCTGGTGAGCAGCAGCCTGCGCACACCGTGCCGGGTGACCAGGTGACGGGCGACGAGGCCACCGAGGGTTCCGGTGCCGCCCGTGACGAGCACGGTGCCGGCGTCGAGGCGGACGTCCGCCGGATCGGTGGACTCGGGGCCGGTGGGTGCCGTCTCGGCCGGGGCGAGCGCCGGGGCGAGCGTCGGAGCGAGCAGGACACCCGAACGTACGGCGAGCTGCTCGTGCCCGGAGGCGACGGCCGTGGCCAGCACGTCCCAGGTGGCGTCGGAGCCGTCCACGTCGACGAGGGCGAACCTGCCGGGGTGCTCGGCGGCGGCCGACCGCAACAGCCCCCACAGGGCGGCGTGTCGGAGGTCGGTCAGCTCCTCCCCGGCGAGCGGGATCGCGCCCCGGGTGACGCAGACAAGGCGTGAATCGCCGAACCGCTCGTCCGCGAGCCAGCGCCGCACCACCGAAAGGGTATCGGCGGTGACATCACGCACGGCGGCGGCGAGGTCGTCGTCGACGTCGCCCGGCGAGGGCGGCGCCAGCACCAGGACCTCGGGGGCGCTGCCACCCGCGTCCAGTCGCGCGGTCAGACCGTCCAGGTCCGCGGAGTCGAAGCCGGCCGCGGCGATGCCCTTGACGGCGTGCAGCACCTCGGCGTCCGCGGGTTCGAGCACCGCCCAGCGGAGGTTCCCCGGGTTCGGCTCGACGACGGCGTCCGAGACCGGCTTCCAGTCCAGCTGGTACAGGGTGTCGCCTGCTCCGCCCGTCTGCGGGGTGCCCTTCACGGACCGTGAGACAAGGCTTTCGACCGAGGCCACCGTGCGGCCCGCCACATCGACCAGGGTGAGCGAGACCGTGTTGGTCCCGATGGTCTGGACCCGCACTCGCGCGACGGACGCTCCGGAGGCGTGCAGTTCGACGCCATTGAAGGCGAAAGGCAGCCGGACCTGGTCCTCACCCGGGTCAGCCATGTCCACCAGGGCCACGTGCAGCGCGGCATCGAGCAGCGCGGGGTGGATGCCGTACGAGTCCGCGTCGGCGTCCTCCGGGAGGATCACCTCGGCGAGCAGGTCGGACCCGGCCCGCCAGGCCGATGTCAGTCCCTGGAACACCGGGCCGTAGTGATAGCCCCGGTCCGCCAGGTCCTCGTAGAAACTCCCCAGTTCGAGTCGCTCCGCGCCGGCGGGCGGCCACGGGGTCGCGTCCTCCGCCGGTGCGGTGTGGGACGGGCTGAGGCGGCCGGCGGCGTGGAGTGTCCAGTCGTCACTCTGGTCCGGGCGGGAGTGCACCGACACGTGGTGTGTGCCGGACTCGTCCGGTGCGTCGACGACGACCTGGAGCTGGACACCTCCGCGGTCCGGGAGCACCAGGGGTGCCTGGAGGGTGAGTTCCTCGACCCGGCCGCAACCGACCTCGTCGCCGGCGCGTACGGCCAGTTCGACGAATGCCGTGCCCGGGAGCAGTACCGCTCCGCCCACTTGGTGGTCGGCCACCCATGGCTGGGTGGACCGGGAGACCCGGCCGGTGAGGACGACCCCGCGCCCGTTCGCCATGGGCAGCGCGGCACCCAGCAACGGGTGTCCGGTGCCCGCGAGTCCGAGCCCCTGCGCGTCGCCGGCGCCGGTTCGCGAACCCAGCCAGTAGCGCGTCCGCTGGAAGGGGTACGTCGGGAGGTCGACGTGGCCGCCTCCCTCGCAGAGGGGTGTCCAGTCGATGTTGGTGCCGTTCGCCCAGGCCTGACCGATGCCCTCGACGACGGACACCGCCTCGTCCGTGTCCTTGCGGCAGAGCGCCACCAACGACAGGGCCTCCGGGGCCCGCAGCGCCTGGCCCGCCATACCGGTCAACGTCGCGTCAGGACCGATCTCGATGAGGGCCGACAGACGACGGTCCTCCAACTCCGCCACGGCGTCGCCGAACCGGACCGCCGCTCGCGCGTGCCGCACCCAGTAGTCCACCGATGCGACATCGCCGCCGCCATCCACCGTGGACACGAAGTCCACCGTCGGCGAGTGGAAGGCAAGGCCTTCGAGCACCGCACGGAACTCGTCCAGCATCGGCTCCATCAACGGCGAGTGGAACGCATGCGACACTCGCAACTTCCGCGTCCGCACACCCCACTCCGCGAACCCGGCCGCCACCTCGTCCACCACCGCGCCGACTCCGGACACCACCACCGACGACGGACCGTTGACCGCCGCAATCCCGACCGCACCCAGTCGGCCCGCGATCACCGCGGCGACCTCGTCCTCAGGTGCGGCGATCGCCACCATCGCGCCGCCCTCGGGCAGCTCCTGCATCAACCGACCACGAGCCTCGACCAGTCGGCACGCATTCTCAAGCGACAGCACACCCGCGACATGCGCGGCAGCGATCTCACCCACCGAATGCCCGACCACCACATCCGGCCGCACACCCCACGACTCCACCAACCGGAACAACGCCACCTCGAACGCGAACAACGCCGGCTGCGCCCACCCCGTCCCCTCAGGAACCTCGTCCCCGAGCGAACGCCCCAGCTCCGCACACACCTCGTCCCAAGCCCGCGCGAACACCGGGAAAGCCGCACGGAGTTCCCGGCCCATACCCGCCCGCTGCGAACCCTGACCGGCGAACAGCAACCCCACACCACCGCCGCCCGAAGCCGTCCGACCTCGGACTCCACCGGCCACGAGCGCGGCAGTCAGGGCGTCCTTGTCACGGCCGGCGACCACGGCCCGGTACTCCAGAGCCGCGCGTCCGGCCAGCGCACGAGCCACATCCACCGCGCCAACGTCCGTACGCGACTCCGCGAACGACGCCAACCGGCCCAACTGAGCCGCCAACGCCTCCGCCGACCGCGCAGACACCACCCACGGCACCACGCCCACAACCGCACCCGCACCCGCACCCGAAGACGGATCGTCGGAAGGCTCCTCCGCCGGAGCCACCTCCACCGGAGCCTGCTCCAGCACCACATGCGCGTTCGTCCCGCTGATGCCGAACCCCGACACGGCGGCCCGCCGCGCACGCCCCGTGCTCGGCCACTCCCGCTCCTCCATCAACAACTCCACCGCACCCGACGCCCAGTCCACCTCCGGCGACGGCTCGTCCACGTGCAGTGTGCGCGGCAGGACACCGTGCTGGAGGGCCAGGACGGTCTTCACCACGCCCGCGATGCCTGCGGCCGCCTGGGGGTGACCGATGTTGGACTTGAGCGATCCGAGGTAGAGGGGGTGGCCGCCCTGCCGGTCCTGTCCGTAGGTCGCCAGGAGCGCCTGCGCCTCGATGGGGTCACCGAGCGTCGTACCCGTGCCGTGCGCCTCCACCGCGTCGACCTCGGCGGCCGTCAGTCCGGCGTTGGCGAGCGCCTGGCGGATGACGCGCTGCTGTGAAGGGCCGTTCGGTGCGCTCAGGCCGTTGCTGGCACCGTCCTGGTTGGTGGCGGAGCCACGGATCACGGCAAGCACCGGGTGGCCGTTGCGCCGGGCGTCGGAGAGCCGTTCCAGGAGGATCACGCCGACGCCTTCGGACAGGCCGATGCCTTCGGCGTCGCTGGAGAAGGTGCGGCAGCGGCCGTCGTGGGAGAGCCCGCGCTGCCGGCTGAATCCGACGAAGCCCTCGGGTGTCGACATGATGGCCACACCTCCGGCGAGCGCCATCGTGCACTCGCCCTGCCGGACGGCCTGCGCGGCGAGGTGCAGGGCGACCAGGGAGGAGGAGCAGGCGGTGTCCACCGTGACGGCGGGACCTTCGAGGCCGAAGGTGTAGGCGATTCGGCCGGAGACGACGCTGTTGTGGCCGCCGGTCACCAGGTGGCCCTCGTAGCCCGCGGGCGCCTGGCCCATGGATGCGCGGTAGTCCGAGGGGTTGGCACCGATGAACGTGCCGGTCAGGCTGCCCTTGAGCGAGGTCGGATCGATGCCCGCCCGTTCCATCGCCTCCCAGGACGTCTCCAGCAGCAGCCGCTGCTGCGGGTCCATGGCCAGTGCCTCACGCGGTGCGATTCCGAAGAAGGTGGCGTCGAAGTCCGCCGCGTCGTAGAGGAAGCCGCCGTCGCGCGCGTAGGTCGTTCCGGGCGTGGTGGGGTCGGGGTCGTAGAGGGCGTCCAGGTCCCATCCGCGGTCCTCCGGGAATCCGGAGATCGCGTCGCCTCCGTCCCGTACCAGTCGCCACAGTTCCTCCGGGGTGGTGACGCCGCCGGGGAGCCGGCAGGCCATCCCGACGACGGCCACGGGCTCGTCGTGCGGGGTGGAGGCCGTCGTGTGGACGGGTGCGGCCGGTGCGGGGCCGTCGGCCGTGTCCGGGAAGCAGCGGTCGTGGAGGTGTGCGGCGAGTTCGGCGGGGGTGGGATGGTCGAAGACCACGGTGGCGGGCAGCCGCAGGCCGGTGACCGTGTTGAGACGGTTGCGCAGCTCGACGGCGGTGAGTGAGTCGAATCCCAGCTCGCGGAAGGCCCGTTCCAGGTCGACCTGGTCGGCCGTGGAGTGGCCGAGTACGGCCGCCGCCTGGGACCTGACCAGCGCCACGAGTTCGCGGGAGCGGTCCTCCCGGGGAAGTCCGCGGAGACGGCCGATCAGGGACGCCGTGTCGTGAGTGGTGTCGACGTCCTCCGCGGCGTCGTCGACCACGGCGGCGGCCTCCGGTATCTCGCGGATCAGGGCGCTCGGGCGGGCCGAGGTGAACAGGGTGGTGAACGGCCGCCAGTCGATGTCGGCGATGGCAACGAACGTCTCGTCGTGGTCGAGCGCCTGCCGCAGGCCGGTGCACGCGGCCTCGGGGTCGAGCAGCGGAAGGCCCTGCTGTACGGCCCGGGCCGTGATCGTCTCCCGCTCGGCGGCGCTGAGGGAGTCCCAGTCGTTGTACGCGTCCCAGATGCCCCAGGCGATGGACGTCGCGGTCAGCCCGCGGGCCCGGCGGCGTTCCGCGAGGGCGTCGAGGTGGGCGTTGGCGGCGGCGTACGCGGCGTGGTCGCCGCTGCCCCAGAACCCGGCGATCGACGAGAACAGCACAAAGGCGTCCACGTCGGCGCCGAGCAGCGCGTCGAGGTGCTCGGCGCCGGCCACCTTCGCGCCCAGCAGGGCGGCGAAGTGATCCGGTGTCGCCCCGGTCAGCGGAGCGAGTTCGGCCTGGACCGCGGCGTGCATCACGGCACGGACGGGGTCGCCCTGGGCCGCGAGGCGCGTGACGAGGGCCTCGACCGCCGTGCGGTCGGCGACGTCACAGGCCGCCACGGTGACCCGTGCGCCCAGCGCGACCAGCTCCCGCTCCAGTTCGGCGGCGCCCGGCGCGTCCGTACCGCGGCGACTGGTCAGTACGAGGTGCGGGGCCCCCGCACGGGCCAGCCATCGTGCGACATGCGCGCCGAGGGCGCCGAGGCCACCGGTGATCAGGACGGTGCCGTCCGGCTGCCAGCGCCGCGGTGGCGTGCTGCTCCCGAGGGCGTCGCGCACCATGCGGCGGGCGAAGACCCCACCGGCGCGCACGGCCAGCTGGTCCTCACCGCCGGGCTCGGCCAGGATCCCGCAGAGCCTGCGCAGGGCGCGTTCGTCGAGTGTGCCGGGCAGATCCACCAACCCGCCCCACAGCGTGGGGTGTTCAAGGGCCGCGACACGGCCGACTCCCCACACCTGGGCCTGTACCGCGCCGGCCAGGGGGTCCGACGTGCCGGTCGAGACAGCTCCGCGTGTCAGGCACCACAGCGGTCCGGCCGTTCCCAGGTCCTGGAGCGCCTGGATCAGGGCGACGGTCCCGGCGAGCCCGGCCGCCACCAGTGGCTGCCCGGCCGTCGGTGTCTCGTCGAGGGCCCACAGGGACAGTACGCCGCCGAGGCTCTGCCCGTCCGTCAGGTCCGCGCGGATCCGCGCCACCAGCGCGGCCCGATCGGCGTCGTCCGCCGTGACGGGCAGGGTGATCGTCCGAGCGCCCCTGCCGGTGAGGGCCCGGACCACCGACGCGGTGGTTTCGTCGTCGGCGAGCTGCTCGGGCACCACGACCAGCCAGCTGCCCGACAGCACCGGCACGGAGGTACCCGGGACGGGACGCCAGGCGGTCTTGTAGCGCCAGGAGTCGATGACGGACTCCTCCCGGCTGCGCCGCCGCCAGGACGACAACGCCGGCAACACCGCACGCAGCCCGTCCTGGTCGAACTCCAGCGACGCCGCCAGCGACTCCAGATCCTCCTGCTCCACCGCCTCCCAGAACCGCTCCTCCACCTCGTTCCGCGTGACCTCGGCCGGTGTACCGATGGCCTCCAGCCAGTACCGGCTGCGCTGGAAGGGATAGGTCGGCAGGGCGACCGTCCGGCGTGCCGTCCCGTGGAGGGGTGCCCAGTCGACGGGCAGTCCGCGGACAAAGGCCTCCGCCAGGGAGGTCACGAACCGCCGCGCTCCCCCGTCGTCCCGCCGCAGCGAACCGACCACCGCCGAAGCACCCGACTCCTCCACACCGACCGCAAGCACGGGATGCGCACTGCACTCCACGAACGCACTCAGCCCAGCCGCGATCAGCGCCAGGACAGTGCTCTCGAACTGCACGGTCCCCCGCAGATTCCGCACCCAGTACGCCGCGTCGAGAGCCTCCGTATCGAGCAGTCCACCCGTGACCGTCGAGTAGAAGGGCACATCGGAGGTACGGGGTGCGATCGGCGCGAGGACGTCGAGGAGTTCGTCTCGGATGGAGTCCACGTGTGAGGAGTGCGAGGCGTAGTCCACGGCGATACGACGGACCCGGACACCGTCCGACTCCAGCGTGGCCAGCACCTCGTCGAGCGCCTCGGGCTCACCCGAAATCACCGTCGACGAAGGCCCGTTCACGGCAGCCACCGCCAACCGGTCGCCATAGGAAGCGAGATACTCCCGTACAACATCCGCGGGCAGCGCGACCGACGCCATCCCGCCCCGACCCGCAAGCCGCGCCCCGATCACCCGACTGCGCTCGGCGACGATCCGGGCGCCATCCTCCAGCGAGAGCGCACCCGCCACCACGGCGGCCGCGATCTCACCCTGCGAATGACCCACCACCGCAGACGGCTGAATACCGAACGACTCCCACAGCCGCGCCAGCGACACCATCACCGCCCACGACGCCGGCTGCACCACATCCACCCGCGACAGATCCCCGGCCAACTCAGCCCGCAGATCCCAGTCCACAAAAGCCCTCAGCACCTCCGCACACTCACTCAGCGCCGCATCGAACACCGGGAACACGTCGGCCAGTTCCAGGCCCATCCGCGACCACTGCGCACCCTGACCCGGGAACACGAACACCGGACGCGACACACCCCCGGCCACACCGACAACAGCCCCCGGCTCACCGGCAGCCACCAACCGAAGACCGGCCAGCAACTCCTCCCGGTCACCACCAACCACCACCGCACGCCGCTCCAACCGAGCCCGCGAACGCGCCAGCGAATGGGCCACGTCCAGGACGTCCAGGTCGGTGCCGGAGGCGACAAGGGTCGCCAGATCGTCGGCCGTCGCGCGCAGGGCCTCATGCGTCTTCGCCGACAGGACCCAGGGGACCTGTCCCCCGCCCGCCTCCGGTGCGGAGGGCAGCACGGACGTCATGTCGGCGGGTGTGATCGGATCGGCGTGCTCCAGGATCACGTGGGCGTTGGTGCCACTGACGCCGAAGGAGGAGACTCCGGCCCGGCGCGCACGGCCCGTCTCCGGCCACGGCGACGCCTCCGTCACCAACGACACCGCACCGGACGCCCAGTCAACCTGCGACGACGGCTCATCCACATGCAACGTCCGCGGCACCACACCATGCCGCATCGCCATCACCATCTTGATGACACCCGCCACACCCGCAGCAGCCTGCGCATGACCGATGTTCGACTTCAGCGAGCCAAGCAACAACGGGCGTCCACCATCACGCCCCTGCCCATACGTCGCCAACAACGCCTGCGCCTCGATCGGATCACCCAGCCGGGTCCCCGTACCATGCGCCTCCACCACATCCACCTCACCCACCGACAACCCGGCACCCGCAAGGGCCTGTCGGATCACCCGCTGCTGTGCGGGACCGTTGGGCGCGGTGAGCCCGTTGGAGGCGCCGTCCTGGTTCACGGCCGAGCCGCGGACAACGGCGAGCACCTGGTGGCCGTTGCGGCGGGCGTCGGAGAGCCGCTCGACGAGGAGGATGCCGACACCCTCGGCCCAGCCGGTGCCGTCGGCGCCGTCGGCGAAGGACTTGCAGCGGCCGTCCGGGGCGAGCCCCTGCTGGCGGCTGAACTCCGAGAACACACCGGGGCTGGACAGTACGGTGACGCCGCCGGCCAGCGCCATGGAGCACTCCCCCTGACGCAGCGCCTGCACCGCCAGGTGCAGAGCCACCAGGGACGAGGAGCAGGCCGTGTCCACCGTCACCGCGGGGCCTTCGAGGCCGAGGGTGTAGGCGACTCGGCCCGAGGCGACGCTGCCGGAGGTCCCGGTGGCCAGGTAACCCTCGACGCCGTCGGGCAGGTGGCCGATGCGGCTGGCGTAGTCGTGGTACATCACGCCGGTGAAGACACCGGTCCGGGTGCCCTTGAGTGATGTCGGGTCGATGCCGGCCTGCTCCAGCGCCTCCCAGGACGTCTCCAGCAGCAGCCGCTGCTGCGGGTCCATGGCGAGCGCCTCACGCGGCGAGATGCCGAAGAAGCCCGCGTCGAAGTCGGCCGCGTCGTAGAGAAAGCCGCCCTCACGGACGTAGGAGGTGCCGCTCGCCCCGTCGGTGGCGCCGAGCAGGGCGTCCATGTCCCAGCCCCGGTCGGTGGGGAACGGCGACACGGCGTCGACTCCGTCGGCGACGAGCTGCCACAGGTCCTCGGGGGAACCGATGCCTCCGGGCAGGCGGCAGGCCATGCCCACGATGGCGATCGGTTCGGTCGTGACCGCTTCCCGCGCGCCGGTTCCGGTGCCCGGGTGCTGCTCGGGCTCGCCGCCGAGCAGGACGCCGATGTGTGCGGCGAGCGCGGCGGGGGTGGGATGGTCGAACACGGTGGTGGCGGACAGGCGGAGGCCGGTCGCGGTGTTGAGGCGGTTGCGCAGTTCCACGGCGGCGAGCGAGTCGAAACCGAGGGCGCGGAAGGGCTGCGCGGCGTCGACGGCGGCTGCGGTGTCGTGGCCGAGCACGGCGCCGGCCTGGGCTCGGACCAGTTCGGTGAGAGCGTGCTCCCGCTGTTCGGCGGGCATCCGGAGGAACCGCTGGGCGAGGTCGGTGGCCGCGGAGCGGACCTGTCCCGCGGGTGTGGCGCGGCGGCGGGTGCGGGGTGTGTGGGCGCGCAGCAGAGGCGAGAGGGTGTCGTCGTCCGCGGCCCCGCGCAGGGCGGTGCGGTCGAGCTTCAGGGGTACGACGGCCGGGTGCGGGACGCGCAGGGCCGCGTCGAACAGGGCGAGGCCCTGCTCGGTGGTCATCGGTGCGACGCCGGTCCTGGCCAGGCGCGCCACGTCGCCGCGGTCGAGGTGCCCCGTGAGGCCGCTGGTCTGCTGCCAGTAACCCCACGCGAGGGAGACGGCGGGCAGGCCCTGCTGGTGGCGCTGGGTGGCGAGTGCGTCGAGGTAGGCGTTGGCGGCTGCGTAGTTGGCCTGTCCGGCGGTGCCGAGGACGCCGGCTGCCGAGGAGAACAGCACAAAGGCGGTGAGATCGAGGTCCGCGGTGAGTTCGTGGAGGTGCCGGGCGGCGTCTGCCTTGGGCCGCAGTACGTGATCCACGTCCTCGTCGGTGAGCGAGGTGACCACGGCGTCGGCGAGGCTGCCCGCCGTGTGCACCACGGCGGTCAGCGGGTGGGCCGGGTCCATGTCGGCGAGAAGCGTCGCCAGGGCGTCCCGGTCGGCGGTGTCGCAGGCGGCGATCCGCACATGGGCACCCTGGGCCGTGAGGTCGGCGACCAGTTCGGCGGCGCCCGGCGCATCCGGACCGCCGCGGCTCACGAGCAGCAGCCGGCGGACGCCGTGGTTCGCCACGAGATGCCGGGCGAGCAGGCTGCCGAGGGTGCCGGTGCCGCCGGTGACGAGGACGGTGCCGTCCGGGGTGAACGGGGTGGCTCCGGGATCGGTGTCGACGGTGACCGGGGTGAGGCGCGGCGTTTCGACAACACCGTCGTGCACGGCGATCTGCGGCTCGGCGGTGGCGAGGGCGGCGATTGTGGCCGGGGCGGTGGCATCGTCGGCGGGGTCGAGGTCGAGCAGTTGGAAGCGGCCGGGGTGCTCGGTCTGCGCGGAGCGGACGAGGCCCTGCACGGCCGCGTGTTCCGGGATGCCCCGGCGGGTGACGAAGGCGAGCCGGGAGGTGCTCCAGCGGTCGTCGGACAGCCACCGCCGGATCAGTCCGAGGGCGGAGCCCACCGCGTCACGGACATCCGTGCCGGTGGGCACGGGTACGGCCACGACGTCGGGTACCGGGCCGTCCGGCAAGGCAAGACCGTCGGCGGCGTCGGTGAAGACCACGGTGGGTGCGGTGACGTCCGTGGTGGTGGGCAGCGGCTCCCAGGTGACGTGGAGCAGATCGGCGCCGCCGTGCGATCCGAGTCTGTCCGTGGCGGGTGCCCGCAGCACGAGGGACTCGACGGAGGCGACCGGAGCGCCCTCGCTGTCGGCGACACGCACGCTGACGGTGTCGGTTCCCCCGCGGGTCAGGTGGACCCGTACGGCCGAGGTGCCCGTCGCGTACACCTCCACACCGCTCCACGAGAAGGGCAGGCGCAGCGCACCGGTTCCGTCGCCGCCGACCAGCACGGTGTGCAGGGCCGCGTCGAGGATCGCCGGGTGCAGCAGGAAGCGGTCGGAGTCCTCCAGGGCGGCCGGCGCCACCTCCGCGAACACGTCGTCGCCCGAGGTCCAGGCGGCGCGCAGCCCCTGGAAGGCGGGTCCGTACTGGTAGCCGACGGCGGCGACCTCGTCGTAGAAGGTGTCCACGGGCACCGGTGTGGCGCCGGGCGGCGGCCAGGCGGCCAGATCGAAGCCCGCGGCGTCGGATCCGGCGGGGGCGAGGGTGCCGGTGGCGTGGCAGACCCAGGAGAAGGTGTGGGGGTCGTCGGTGCGCGCGTGGACGGACACCGGCCGGCTCCCGTCGGGCTCCGCCGCGCCGACGGTGACCTGTACGAAGACGGGCCTGCCCTCGTGCAGTTCGAGTGGGCTCTGGAGGGTCAGTTCGGCGAGGCGTCCGCAGCCCACCTCGTCACCGGCCCGTACGGCGATCTCGACGAACGCGGCGCCGGGCAGGATGACGTGCCCGTCGACGGCGTGGTCGGCGAGCCACTGATGGTCCGCCAGGGACAGGCGCCCGGTCAGCAGGGCACCGTCGCTGTCGGCGAGGCTCACGACGGCACCCAGCAGCGGGTGGTGTGCCGCACCCAGTCCGGCGGCCGTGACATCGCCGCTTCGCGCTGTGGGGCGCAGCCAGTAGTGGGTGTGCTGGAAGGCGTACGTCGGCAGGTCGACCGTCCGTGCGTCCGTGAAGAGGGACGTGAAGTCGACGGGCAGTCCGCGGACGAAGGCCTCCGCGAGGGAGGTCACGAACCGCCGCGCTCCCCCGTCGTCCCGCCGCAGAGATCCGACCACCGTCGACGCGCCCGACTCCTCCACGCCGACCGCGAGCACGGGATGCGCACTGCACTCCACGAACGCACCCAGACCGTCGGCGATCAGCGCGCGCACGGCGGCCTCGAACTCCACCGTCCCCCGCAGGTTGCGCACCCAGTAGCCCGCGTCGAGACCGGCCGTGTCGAACAGCCCACCCGCGACCGTCGAGTAGAACGGCACGCGGGAGGCGCGGGGCGCGATCGGTGCGAGGACGTCGAGGAGTTCGTCGCGGATGGACTCCACGTGCGGGGAGTGCGAGGCGTAGTCCACGGCGATACGGCGGACTCGGCAGTCCTCGGCCTCCAGCGCCGCCAGCACCTCGTCGAGCGCCTCGGGCTCACCCGAAATCACCGTCGACGACGGCCCGTTCACCGCGGCCACCGCCAACCGGCCGCCATAGCCGGCGAGACGCTCCCGTACCGCGGCGACAGGCAGCGCGACGGAAGCCATACCGCCCCGGCCCGCCAGGCGTTCACCGATCACGCGGCTGCGCTCCGCGACGATCCGGGCCCCGTCCTCCAGCGAGAGCGCACCCGCCACCACAGCAGCCGCGATCTCACCCTGCGAATGACCCACCACCGCAGACGGCTGGACGCCGAACGACTGCCACAGGCGCGCCAGCGACACCATCACCGCCCAGGAAGCCGGCTGCACCACATCCACCCGCGACAGATCCCCGGCCAGCTCGGCCCGCAGATCCCAGTCCACGAAAGCCTCAAGCGCCTCCGCACACTCACTCAGCGCCGCGTCGAACACCGGGAACACGTCGGCGAGTTCGAGACCCATGCGCGACCACTGCGCACCCTGGCCGGGGAAGACGAACACGGCCTTGTCGCCGCCGGCGGCGGGTGTTCCCCTGACCACTCCCGGCCAGCCCGCGGCCGCGGCCTGCAAACCGGCGATGAAGGTGGTGTCGTCGCTGCCCACGACGACTGCGCGGTGCTCCCACAGCGCGCGGGTTCCGATCAGGGAGTGCCCGACGTCCGCCGGCATCCGGTCGCCGCCGTCGCTCAGGTGCTTGAGGAGGCGGGCCGCCTGGTCGCGGAGGCCTTCCTCGGTCTTGGCGGAGAGGACCCAGGGCACGGTGTGTGCCGTGGTCTCCCGCGGCTCGGCGCCCTGCTCCTCCTGGGGAGCCTGTTCGAGCACAACGTGGGCGTTGGTACCGCTGATACCGAAGGAGGAGACGCCTGCCCGACGCGCACGGCCCGTCTCCGGCCACGGCGACGCCTCCGTCACCAACGACACCGCACCCGACGACCAGTCAACCTGCGACGACGGCTCATCCACATGCAACGTCCGCGGCACCACACCATGCCGCATCGCCATCACCATCTTGATGACACCCGCCACACCCGCAGCAGCCTGCGCATGCCCGATGTTCGACTTCAGCGAGCCGAGGTAGAGGGGGTGGCCGCCCTGCCGGTCCTGCCCATACGTCGCCAACAACGCCTGCGCCTCGATCGGATCACCCAGCCGGGTCCCCGTACCATGCGCCTCCACCACATCCACCTCACCCACCGACAACCCGGCACCCGCAAGGGCGCGGCGGATGACGTCCTCCTGGGCCTCGTCGTTGGGTGCGGTCAGGCCGTTGGAGGCGCCGTCCTGGTTGACGGCGGAGCCGCGGACCACGGCCAGGACCTGGTGTCCGTTGCGCAGTGCGTCGGAGAGCCGTTCGACGAGGAGGAGGCCCACGCCCTCGGCGGGTCCGAAGCCGTCCGCGTCCTCCGAGAAGGCCTTGCAGCGGCCGTCGGGGGCGAGCCCCTGCTGGCGGCTGAGGTCGACGATCCAGTTGGGCGCGGCCATGACGGTGACACCGCCGGCGAGCGCCATGGAGCACTCCCCCTGACGCAGCGCCTGCACCGCCAGGTGCAGAGCCACCAGGGACGAGGAGCAGGCCGTGTCGACGGTGACGGCGGGGCCCCGCAGGCCGAGGGTGTAGGCGATACGGCCGGACATCACGCTGGTGGTGTTGCCGACCGCCAGGTATCCCTCCAGATCCTCGGCGGCCGGGTCCCCGTGGGAGGGTGCGTACTCCTGGGGGACGGCGCCGACGAACACGCCGACGTTCTCACCGCGCAGCGAGCCGGGCACGATTCCGGCCCGTTCGAGGGTCTCCCAGGAGGTCTCCAGCAGCAGCCGCTGCTGGGGGTCCATGGCGAGCGCCTCACGCGGCGAGATACCGAAGAACCCCGCGTCGAATCCGCCCGCGCCGTGCAGGAAGCCGCCGCCGCGAATGTAGCTGGTCCCGGTGTGCAGGGGGTCGGCGTGGAAGAGGCCGTCGAGGTCCCAGCCGCGGTCGGTGGGAAGTTCGGAGATTCCCTCGGCCCCGTCGGCGACCAGCTGCCACAGGCTTTCCGGTGAGTCGATGCCGCCGGGGAAGCGGCAGGCCATGCCCACGATGGCGATGGGTTCACGGCTTCTGGCCTCCGCCGCGTTCAGGCGTTGCCGGGCCTGCCGGAGATCGGCCGTGACCCGCTTGAGGTAGTCGCGAAGCTTCTCTTCATTGGGCGAAGTGGCAGGCATGGAACACAACTCCACAGGCGGAAAGGAAAAGGGAACAGCGCAGCGGTGAGGAAGGCTCGGCCACGGGCATACGGGCGCCGTGAACCGTCCACGAGTTGTCGGAAAAGGGCCGCTGCCGGAAACTCACGGCGGGCGATGCGGGGCGGTCCGGTTGTCAACACCGAGTTCTTGCGCAGGCGGAGATGTTCACGCGCGGGCGGGCATGCCGGACCGAAAGGTGCATCACTGTTGTTTCCCCCGAGTTGTGCTGCTGTGTTGATGGGTGGTGCTTCCTGCCGGACCGGTGACGGTGGCGGCCAGTGCGCCTGTGCGTCTGATCCGGTGTGCCGGCAGGTGTTCTTCTGGGTGGCCCTGGCGGGCGTGGTCTGTCGTGTACCGACTCCGGGTCGGTGGCGGCCGTGTTCCGTAAGCGGAGCCCGGCCGGTCGGCGGTCGCATCGGCCACCGCTTGTTCTACTCGTCGATTCTGCGCCAGAAGTGGCGGCCCTGGCTTCGGGGTTCACCCCCGGCCGCCACCCCAGCATCGGCGTACCGCGATTCCGGGGGCGCCCCCGGGGGCGCCGTCGGAGGTGCGGGCAGGTGTCAGGTGCCGGCCGGTGTGATGTCGGTCAGGCCCCAGTAGGCGCGCATTTCCGTGATGAGCCCGGACGCACCGATCTGGAACGTGGAGATGACGTTGACGTCGAGTCGGCCGCCGCCCGTGGGGTCCTGCGGGTTGTTGATGGTCGCCTTGAGGGGAATGGCCACGCTCTGGCCGTCCTGGGCGCCGGTGGGTGTTCCCGGTACGTCGTGGGTGTCGAACTCGTGGACGACGCGCTGGAAGTAGGCGCGGATGGCCTCTTCTCCGGTGACGGGCGGAGCGCCGACCGGGTCGACGACGATGGCTTCGGCGTCGAAGAGCTTCACGATTCCGTCGATGTCCTTGTCGTTGACGCGCTCGTAGTAGTCAAGGACGACTGCCTTGCGCTGGGATTCGTCGATCACGGTCGCCTCCAGGCCTGTCGGTTGCCGGCGTGTTCACGAGCTGACGCTCGCGCGGCCACCGTCGCCGATTCTTCCGGTGGCCGCGCTGCGATTCTCGTGTGCCGGTCAAGGCGTCAGGTCGGGGTTCACCCCCAGCCATGCCCCAGCGTTTGGACCCCGGGTCGGGGGCGGTGTCACCGGTGGCGTCTTCAGTTCTGGGTCAGTGCGTCCCGGAGTTCGACACGGGAGGCGACTCCGAGTTTCCGGTAGACCTGACTGAGATGCCATTCGACCGTCTTGACGGTGACGAAGAGCATGTGGGCGATCTCCTGGTTCCTCTTGCCCTCGGCGGCGAGCAGACAGACCCGGTGCTCCCTGGGGGTGAGTCCCGAGATGCCGGTACGGGCGGATTCCCGTACCCGGACGCCCATGACGGCCAGCTCCTGGCGGGCCTGCTTGCCGAGGGCCGTCGCGCCCATGCCGTCGGCGAGGTCGCTGGCGGCGCGCAGCCGGCGGCGGGCTTCGGAGGGCTGGCCGGCGATGCGCAGGGCGGTGCCGTACTGGATCAGGGCGCCGCACTCGTCGACGGTGAAGGGTGTACCGGCCAGCAGTTCCACGGCCTGTTCCAGGTCTTCCAGGGGCATGGGGCCGCGCGTCGCGCGGGCGCGGGCGCGCAGCACGAGTGCGATCTCGCGGTCGCTGCCGAACGCGCGGGCCGCGCTGAGCTGTTCCTCGGCGAGGGCGTGTGCCTCCTCGAGTCGGCCGAGGTCGCACAGTGCGTGCATCGCGTACACCACTGGTGAGAGGGCCGGGCATTTGGCGCCCCACTCGTTGAGCAGTTCGTGCGTGCGCAGCAGATCGCGGGTGCCGGCCTCCACCTCGCCCTGTGCGATGCGGAGTTGGCCTCGGGCGACCATGAAGGGCAGGTAGGTGGAGAACTGGGGGATGTGTGTGGGCATTCCGTACCGCTCGTACGCCTCGGCCGCGGCGCCGACCTGGTTGCGCAGGAGGAGCACACCGACGAGGGCGAGCGCGGCGAACGGGCGGCCCAGGGCCGGTACGGATTCCCCGTCGGCGCCCTTGAGCGCGCTCAGGGCGTCCACTTCGGCCTCGCCCAGTGCTCCGCGGCGCAGATGCACCATGGCGCGCAGCGCCCGGATGTCCTCGGCGGCGAGGCGGAGGTGTTTGGCCTCCGCCTCCTGGAGCGCCTCGTCGAGGATGCTCACGGCCTGGGAGAGCCGGCCGCAGCAGAAGAGGCAGAAGGCGACGATCCAGGACGCCTGTGCTCCTCCGTCGGGTCCGGCCACGAGGGTGCCGGGCAGCAGGGCGTCCTCGCTGAGCCGGGCCAGCTTCTCGACGGATTCGCCGTTGAGGAGGGCGGCCTGTGCCTGCTGGGCGCGGATCAGGGTGGTGGAGGTGTCGTTGCCGTCGGCGCAGGCGAGGGCGGCGAGATCCTGTTCGGCGGCCGGTTTGGTGGCAGGTGACAGGCTCGCCAGTTTGATGAGTTCGGAGCGCAGGCGCAGGGCGAGTTCGGGATCGTGGGGCTCGACGTCGGCGTGCACGCTGCGGAGCACTTCGAGGGCGTCCCCGAAGCGCATGGCCATGCTGAGCGCGCCGCTGAGGCTGAACGCGATGGTGGCGCGGGTGATCGGGTCCTGGGTCACCTCCAGGGCCTGGGTGAGATGGTCGACGGCCTGGGGGTCGCGGGCCCGGTGCTCGGCCTCGCCGAGCCGGATGAGCAGGTCGGGGAGCATCTCGTCGGGGACCTTCTCCTGCATGGCGCGGCGCAGGACGGACACCGCGACGTGCGCGTTGCCGTTGGCGAGGGCCTTCTCCCCGGCGGCGACGAGGATGTCGACCGCGCGCCGGTCCTCACTGGGCGGGGCGTGCAGGAGGTGTTCGGCGACGTGTTCCGCCGGTGCGCCGTCCCGGTCGAGGGCCTTGGCGGCGCTGGAGTGGGCCCGGTAGCGGAAGGTGCTGGGCAGGTGTTCGTAGACGGCGTTGCGCACGATGGGGTGCCGGAACCGCAGGGGTGTGCCCTGTGCGAGGACACCGATGTCCATGAGGGCGCTGGCCGCGTCGGTGACCTCGTCCTGGTGGAGGTCAGTGGCGGAGGCCAGTTGGGCGAAGTCGCCGCTGGAGCCCAGGACGGCGAGGCTGCGTGCGAGGACGTGGGCGTTGTCCCGGTAGCGCGGTGGGACGAGGCCCACCCAGCGGGGCAGGGCGCGGGCCAGGGTGCGTGGGGCGGCGCGGGCCGCGGTGGCGACGTCGGGTGTCTCGTCGCCGTGGTGCTGCGTCTCCGTGAGGAGCTCGCTGAGGAAGAACGGGTTTCCGCCGGTGATCTCGTGATAGGTGCGCACGACGTCGGGGTCGGGATGGCGGCCCGACGCCGCGGTGAGCAGGTCGCGTACGCCGTCGCGGCTCAGTTCGTCGAGGCAGATGGTGGGGAGGCTGGGTGAGGTGATGACATGGGCGGTTTCGGGGTCGCTGCCGTGGTGCACCGGTGCGGTGGCCGCGACGCACAGGATCGGGTGGTGTTCGAGGCGGCTCTCCACGTAGTGCAGAAACCGCAGTGACTGTTCGTCGGCCCAGTGCAGGTCGTCCAGCAGGACGAGCAGGGGCCGTCGTTGGGAGAGATTGACCAGCATCCAGAACAGGCCCCGGAGCAGGGTCTGTTCCTGTGCGGGATCGGTTTCGCCGAGGACTCCGCCGTCCGCGTAGTCGAAGAGTGGTGCAGCCATGGCAGCGGGTCCCGCCACAAGTGCGTTGCGCTCTTCGGGAGTTGCGGATGCCAAGAGGTACTCGAAGAGCTGTCGGACCATGCCGTAGGGGAACCCGGACTCGGATTCGTTCCCGCGCGCGTGCAGAACTCCGAAGCCCTCGGCGGCCGGCAGCGAACGAACCGTTCTTAACAGGGATGTCTTACCGGTCCCGAACCGGCCTTCTATAAGAATCAGGCCGCCGCTGCTCTTCTGACATTCCCGACATGCGTCATCGAGAGCTTGTATGTGGTGTTGTCGCTCCATCAATGGTGTGGAGTCCGGCCGTACTAATCCCCCGTGGTACACCAACAGAAACCCCCATGAACTGTGACATAATCGGCATGGCTGCCCAGGTCGGAGCAACCCCGGTTGCCTCTTCCGCACCTTGAGACTCAACTCCCCCGGGTTCCGGGGGAGGAGGACATGACTACGAGCGGGGTCGGTGACGGCCCCGGACTGCTGCGAGGGGTGCGACAAAGGCCGGCGAAACGCCGTTCACGGCCGGTCGGCGGCATGGCGCGTTCGCCCAGAGTTCCATGAACATCAGCGGTTCCCCCAACCGTCTGGCCCTCAGCAAAACAATCTGTCTGCTCTTTAGCGGCAGGCACTCGGACTACCCGACTGACAATCCGTCAATGGCGTGCCAAGCCGCGGATGTCGGATGGGAGAACAGCCATCACCGCAAGACTTGACCATCATAAGGACTGAATATGACACACACTTTACGAGCGAATTGATTGAGCCGACTTTACTCCTGTCAGTCCGCATGGCAGGTCGCCGGCCACGGCCGGGGCGGGCCGCACCAACAGCGACAACACTGATCCAGCCAGAGCGCGGGGATCCGGCCCAAGTTGACAAGGACGGCTGAAAACATACGAATCAAAAGTTTGACGCTTCAAACACGGAACCGATCAAGGCGCCCGAACGTCACCCGAATTGAGCTTGACGACACCCGGGTGCCTCCCTCCGGAACATGACGCTCCGCAGCCCCGTCCACCACGGCGAACGCCACCGAAACGGTTCCGACCACCACCCTCGCTCCCCTCCGCCGTCACCGCGCATCGCGCGTCGACGGCACGACGAGAACGCGCTCGCCGCCGGGGCGCGACCGGCTCCGCGTGACAGAGACGGCTTCAACGTCGACCCAGCGGTGGCGAATTCGCGCCGACCGGCCGACACGCGGACTTGCGAGACCGCCGACACGGCTGCGAGGGCCCCCAGGCAGGCACCGCCCCTCCAGCAAAACCGCTGAACTCTTGACCCCAATGGTCCATACCAATACGTTTCCACCCATGCGAAGAACCCTGGGAAGACTGACCGTTGCCACCTGCTCCCTGTCCCTGATCGCCGTCCTCGCGCCGGCCGCCGGGGCGGCCGGCGCCACCGAGTCGGGCACCACCACCGCCAAGCACGGCAAGCGCGTGGGCTACTTCACGCAGTGGGGCGTGTACGGCCGCGACTACCAGGTCAAGGACCTGGACACGAGCGGTCAGGCCGCCAAGCTGACGCACATCAACTACGCCTTCGGCAACGTGAACGCCGCGGGCGAGTGCTTCACCGGCAACGTGCCGGGCGAGGCCGACGCGTGGGCCGACTACGCGCGCCCCCTCGACGCCGAGAACTCCGTGGACGGTGTGGCGGACACCGACACGCAGGCCCTCGCCGGCAACTTCAACCAGCTGCGCGAGCTGAAGGCGAAGCACCCCGGCCTCAAGGTGCTGATCTCGCTGGGCGGTTGGAGCTGGTCCACCCACTTCTCCGACGCCGCCCTGACGGCCGAGTCGCGCAAGAAGTTCGTGGCGTCCTGCATCGACCTGTACATCAAGGGCAACCTGCCGGTCGACGGCGCCCGCGGCGGCGAGGGCTCGGCCGCCGGGCTGTTCGACGGCGTGGACCTGGACTGGGAGTGGCCCGGCTCGCCGGGTGACACGGACACGGTCTACCGGCCCGAGGACAAGAAGAACTTCACCGCGCTGGTGCACGAGTTCCGCACCCAGCTCGACGCGTACGCGAAGAGCCAGGCGCCGCGCGGCAAGAAGGCCAAGCACTACGACCTGACGGCGTTCGTGCCGGCCGCGCCGGGTGCGATCGACGCCGGGTTCGACATCCCGCGGATCATGCGGGACTTCGACTTCGTGAACCTCCAGGGCTACGACTACCACGTGTCGGGCCAGGCCACGACGGCCCAGCAGTCGGCCCTGTTCGCGCCGGGCGACTTCAGCGTGGACCAGACGGTCCGGGACTGGGTGCGCCGGGGCGCCCAGCCGCGCAAGCTCGTAGTCGGCATGCCGTTCTACGGGCAGGGCTGGACCGGGGTGAGCGGTGGTGGCGACGGTCTCGACCAGCCCGCCACGGCCCCGGCGAAGGGCACGTACGCGGACGGTTACGAGGACTACAAGGTCCTCAAGGGCCTGGCCGCGTCGGGCACTTACACCGTGCACCGGGACCGCTGGAACGGCAGCGCCTGGATCTTCGACGGCACCACACTCTGGACGTACGACGACCCACAGGTCCTGAAGACCAAGTCGGCGTACATCCGCAAGCTGGGCCTCGGCGGCGCGATGTTCTGGTCACTGGACGGCGACACGGCCAACGGCGAGCTGACGGCGGCGGTGGACAAGGGCCTCAACGGCCGCCGCTGATCATCCGCAGAACGACCGGGCCCGGCACACACGATGTGTGCCGGGCCCGTGTCGCTGCTGCCACCCGCCGGGCGGGGACGTTTCCCGGCGAGCGCCCACGACGCCGAACACTCAGGCCTTCCGGCCCCGGTGCGGCGCGATCGGCCCGTGCGGGCCACGGTGCGGGCGGTCAGGCCTTGCGCGCCACTCCGCCGAACATGGCCACCTCGTCCGCCTCGGCGTCCTTGTCGTTCTCGGGACGCCAGCGGTTGCAGGAGACCACACCCGGCTCCAGCAGCTCCATGCCGTCGAAGAACTCGGTGACGGCCTCCGGAGTGCGCTGGGTCAGCTTCGGAGTGCCGTGCTCGTTCCAGAACGCGACCGCGGCGTCCACGTCCGGCATGTCCGGGCGCGTGATCGTGTGCGACAGGACGAGATGGCTCCCGGCGGGCAGCGCGTCCACGAGGCGGCGCACGATGCCGTACGCCTCCTTGTCCTCCTCGATGAAGATGACGACACCGAGGAGTATGAGCGCCACGGGCTGCGTGAAGTCCAGGGTCTTCGCCGCCTCCTCCAGGATCGCGTCGACGTTGCGCAGGTCCTCGTCGAGGTAGGCCGTGCGGCCTTCCGGCGTGCTGGAGAGCAGGGCGCGGGCGTGCACCAGCACCAGCGGGTCGTTGTCGACGTAGACGATCCGGGACTCCGGAGCCACTCGCTGCGCGACCTCGTGCGTGTTGTCGGCCGTGGGCAGCCCGGTGCCGATGTCGAGGAACTGGCGGATGCCCAGGTCACCCGCTAGGTGCTGTACGGCGCGGCCGAGGAACTGCCGGTCGGCGAGGGCGTAGTCGCCGATCCCGGGGTGCAGCGTGCGGATCTGGTCGCCGGCCGCCTGGTCGACCGCGTAGTTGTCCTTGCCACCGAGCCAGTAGTTCCAGATCCGGGCCGTGTGCGGCTGATCTGTCTTGATTCTGCTGCGCAGTTCACTCGACATGGCGGGGCTCTCGCTCACGGGGGTGTCCTCCAGATCAGGCCGGTGGGCGCGGTCAAGAGGCAACTTAGCGCCAGGTGTCCAGAACGGCGAATTCCTGTGCGGGAGCAGGCGAACACGGCGTTCGCGACAGGGCGGGCGAGCCGGGGTGGCGTTCATTAAAACGAACAGACAGTTCACCAATCCGGAATCGTTCGTTATAGTGAACGTATGGTTTACTCAGTTTCGGCCACCCGGACAGCGCACCCTGCCCGGACACCCACGTATGCGGCCTCGGTGATCCGGCCGAGGAGCCTCTGATGACACCCCCGCCCCCGCCCCCGCCCCCGCCGCCCGCGCCCCCGCCCTCCGGTCGGCAGCCCGTGAGCAGTACCGCGGCCGCCGTCGGCGCCAAGATCCGCCTGCGCCGGCAGCAACGCGGCATGAGCGCCGCGGAGATGGCCCGGCGCGCAGGTCTGAGCAAGGCCACGCTGTCCCAACTGGAGGCCGGCAACGGCAATCCGACCATCGACACCCTCGACGCGATCGCGATCACCCTGCGGATCCCGATCGCCGACCTGCTGGCCCGGGACGCCGACACCGGACCGGTCTTCCGGCCCGCCACACCCGCCGAACCGGGCGAGGTCGCAAGAGAGTTGCTACGGCGCATCAGCAGCGGCAACAGCCTGGAGATCTGGCGGCTGCGCATCCCGGCCGAGACGGAGCTGGCCGGTGTCCCGCACGCCACCGGCACGATCGAGCACCTCCTGATCGCCACCGGGTACGTCACCGCCGGCCCCGTCGACGCCCCGCACGACCTGGGCCCCGGCGACATGCTCGCCTTCGCCGGCGACGCCCCGCACTTCTACCGCACCGGCGCCGAGGAAGTGGACATCACGGTCGTCTTCGCCTCGCCGATCAGCAGCTAGGCCCAGCGCCCCGCCCGGCCCCGCCCTACCCCGCTCGGGAAGCCCCTCGGACGGGAAACCTCCCCCCAGACCTAGGAACACCCACATGAACCCGGCCCCCGCCCCAGCCCCAGCCCCAGCCCCAGCCCCAGCCCCAGCCGTAATCCCCTCCCACCGCGCCTTCATCAGCGACAACATGGCCGGGGCATCGCCGCGGATAGCCCAGGCAGTCGCCGACGCGGCGACCGGCCAGGTCCTGCCCTACGGCAACGACCCCTACACGGACAGTGCCCGCCGCAGGCTCTGCGAGATCTTCGAGCGGGACGTCGACGTCTTCCCCGTCTCCACCGGGTCCGCCGCCAACGGCCTGAGCCTCGCCGCTCTCACACCGCCCTGGGGCAGCGTCCTCTCCCACCCCGACAGCCACATCAACCACGACGAATGCGGCGCTCCCGAGTTCTTCACCAGCGGCGCCAAGCTCGTCGGCGTCCCCGGCCCGGACAGCAGGATCGACCCCGAGGCGCTCCGGGAGGCGGTGCGGCGGCGGGCCGGTGACGTGCACAGCGTGCAGCCGTCCGTGGTGAGCATCAGCCAGGCCACCGAGAGCGGCAGTGTCTACACCCTGGAGGAGATCCGCCGGCTGTCCGCCATCGCCAAGGACGCCGGGCTGCGCGTCCACATGGACGGCGCCCGCTTCGCCAACGCCCTGGACCACCTCGGCGCCACTCCGGCCGAGATGACCTGGCGGGCCGGCGTCGACATCCTGTCGTTCGGCGCCACCAAGAACGGCGCGATGACCGCCGACGCCATCGTCTCCTTCGACCCGGCACTCGCCGGCGAACTCGCCTTCCGCGCGAAGCGCGCCGGTCAGCTCACCTCCAAGATGCGCTTCCAGACCGCCCAGCTCGACGCCTATCTCACCGACGACCTGTGGCTGCACAACGCCCGCCGGGCCAACGCGATGGCCGGCCGGCTCGGCGACGGCCTCAAGGCCATCCCGGGCACCGGCCTGCTCGCCACGCCCCAGGCGAACATCCTCTTCTGCCGGCTCCCCCAGCACGTCACCGAAGGCCTCCTCGCCGAGGGCTACGCCTTCTACCACGACCGCTGGGAACCCGGGATCGTCCGCTTCGTCACCGCCTTCTCCCACACCCCGGAGGACATCGACCAGCTCATCGAGTCGGTCCGCCGCCACGCCCGCTGACGGGAAGCGCGCAGGAAACCCCCCAGGACCGTGCCGAAGGTCAAGCCCCCCGCGGTTGCAGACAGCGGGCGAGGAGGTCGTCCGGGCCCGCCATGCCGGTGATCCGGCCGGTGCCGTCGTCGACGACCGCCGACGAGGCCCGGTTGCGGCGCAGCACCTCGATCGCGTCGGCGACGGTGGTGGCCGCCGACACCTCGGGCACCGGACGCGCAAGGTCACGGGCGCTCGCGCGGTGACAGCGCAGGCGACCAACGCGTCGCGGGCGTGCAGGAAGCCGATGACGGCGTCGGCGTCGGCGTCCGATCGAGTTCGTGCGAGATCGCCGGTCCGCGGAGACGTACGCGCTGTGTGGAGTCCGTCGGTCTGGCGGACAAGGGCGTGCTCCACGGGTCGACGTGCGGGGACGGGACCGAGGGTGGCGTCACGGCGCGTCCGGCGGCCGTACGCCACGGCCGGTGCTCAGGCGGTCGCGGGTGCCGGGCCCACCAGCTCGGACAGGACGTCCTCCATGGTCACGAAGCCGAGGACCGCGCCGCTCGCGCCGGTGACGGCGGCCAGGTGGCTGCCGTCCACGCGCAGGGCGGTGAGCGTGTCGTCCAGCGGGGTGTCGATGCGGACCCGGGTGACCGGGTGCAGAGTGTCGCCCGGGAAGGGCCGGTCACGGTCCGTGATCCCGAGGGTGTCCTTGATGTGCAGGTAGCCCAGGAGGGTGTCGTTCGGGCCGGTGACCGGGAAGCGGGAGTAGCCCGCGTCGGCGGCCGTCCGTTCGAGTTCGGCCGGGGTGACGGTGTGGGCCACGGTGCGCATCTGCTGTGCGGGGACGAGGATCTCGCCGACCGGGCGGGTGCCCAGTTCCAGGGCGTCGCGCAGCCGTTCGCCGTCGGCGGGCGAGAGCAGTCCGGCCGCGCTGGAGTCGACGACCATCCGGGCCAGCTGGTCGTCGGTGAAAACGGACTCCACCTCGTCCTTCGGTTCCACCCGGAGCAGCTTCAGCAGCATGTTCGCGAAGGCGTTGATGCCGAACACGAACGGGCGCAGCGCGCGGGTGAGGGCGGCCAGCGGTGGGCCGAGCAGCAGGGCCGTACCGACGGGAGCGGCGAGCGCGATGTTCTTCGGGACCATCTCGCCGATCAGCATGTGCAGGTAGGTCGCCACGGTGAGCGCGATGACGAACGCGACCGGGTGGATGAGGCCGTGCGGGATGTGGGCCGCCTCGAAGCCGGGTTCCAGCAGGTGCGCGATGGCGGGTTCGGCGACGGCGCCCAGCACCAGGGAAGAGACGGTGATGCCCAGTTGGGCGGTGGCCATCATCGCGGAGAGGTGTTCCAGGGCCCACATCGTCATCCGGGCCCGCTTGTTGCCCTCCTTGGCGCGCGGCTCGATCTGGCTGCGGCGTACGGAGATGAGGGCGAACTCGGCGCCGACGAAGAAGGCGTTGGTGAGCAGGGTCAGGGCGCCGACGGCGAGTTGCAGGACGGTCATCGGGACTCCCCCGCCGGGGCCGGCACGCGGGCCGGTCCGGTGATGCGGACGCGGTCGGCGCGGTGGTGCTCGACGTCGAGGATGTCCAGCCGCCAGCCGTTGTCCAGGTCCAGTCCGTCGCCCTTGACGGGGATACGGGCGAGGCGGGTGGCGACCAGGCCGGCCACGGTCTCGTACGGGCCGTCCGGTGCCGTCAGCCCGATCGCGGCGAGCTGGTCGATACGGACGGAGCCGTCCGCCTCCCACGCCGCGCGGCCGTCCGCCGTTGCGGGTGCGGACTCCAGGTCGGGCACCTCGACGGGGTCGTGCTCGTCGCGGACCTCGCCGACGACCTCCTCGACGATGTCCTCCATCGTGGCGACGCCCGCCGTGCCGCCGTACTCGTCGATGATCACGGCCATGGTGCGGGTGGCGCGCAGCCGCTCCAGGAGCCGGTCGGCGGTGAGGGTGTCGGGGACCAGCAGGGGCTCGGTGGCCAGGGCGGTGACCGGGGTGACGGCGCGCCGCTCCGGCGCCAGGGCGAGTACGTCGCGGATGTGGACGGTGCCGGTGACCTCGTCGAGGCTGTCGCGGTAGACGGGGAAGCGGGACAGGCCGGTGGCATGGGTGAGGTTCGCGGCGTCCGCGGCCGTGGCGTGTGCTTCGAGCGCGATGACGTCGACGCGCGGTGTCATGACGTTCTCGGCGGTCAGCTCACTCAGGTGCAGGGTGCGCACGAACAGCTCGGCGGAGTCCGCTTCCAGCGCGCCTTCGGCGGCGGAGTGCTCGGCGAGCGCGACCAGTTCCTCGGGGCTGCGGGCGGAGGCCAGCTCCTCGGCGGGCTCCAGGCCGAAGCGGCGTACGAACCGGTTGGCTGTGTTGTTCAGGTGGCGGATGAACGGGCCGAAGGCCGCGGTGAAGCCGCGCTGAGGGCCGGCCACCACCTTGGCGACGGCCAGCGGGCGGGAGATCGCCCAGTTCTTGGGCACCAGCTCGCCGACCACCATCAGCACTACGGTCGACAAGGCCACGCCCAGCACGGTGGCGACGGAGGAGGCCGCGCCGCCGAGGCCCATGGCCTTCAGCGGTCCGCGCAGCAGCGCCGCGAGCGACGGTTCGGCGAGCATGCCGATCACCAGGGAGGTGACGGTGATGCCAAGCTGGGCGCCGGACAGCTGGACGGTCAGCCGGCGTACGGCGTGCAGCGCGCCCTGCGCGCCGCGCTCGCCGGCCGCCGCGGCCCGCTCCAGGTCACCGCGCTCGACGGTGGTCAGGGAGAACTCGGCGGCGACGAACAGGGCGCAGGCCAGTGTGAGCAGCAGGGCCACGAGGAGCAGCAGGATCTCGGTCACCGCGCCACCCCCGGTCCCCGGCGTCTGTGTCCTGGACCGGGCTCGGCACGGCCCGTACTGGGAGGCTCACCCATTGCGGGACTCTGGCTCCTTTTTGGTACGTCGGGTGGATGGTCACCACTCTATGCTTCTACTCGCTTGTAGAGAACGTGCGGGCCCTTGCGGATGTTCCGCACGTGACGGACGTACACAGACGCTCGTAAAGGAGTGGACGCCGCGATGGTGTTCAAACGGCTGCTCGGTTCGCTCGGTGTGGGCGGGCCCACGGTGGACACGGTTCTCGACCCGGGGTCGGTCCGGCCGGGCGGGGAGCTGTCGGGGGAGGTCCGCCTCAGGGGCGGGGACGCCGACTTCGACATCGAGCACATCACGCTGGAGCTGGTGGCCAGGGTCGAGGCCGAGTTCGACGGCGGGGAGAGCGAGGGGGTCGTCGTCTTCGACCGGTTCGTGGTCGGCGGCGGCTTCGGGCTCGCGGCGGGCGAGGAGCGCGGGGTGCCGTTCCGAATCGTCCTGCCCTGGGAGACACCGGTCAGCGAGCTGTACGGCCAGCCCCTGGGCATTGTGCTCGGGGTGCGCACCGAGCTGGCGGTGGCCGGCGCGAAGGACAAGGGTGATCTCGACCGGCTGACCGTGGGACCGCTGCCCGTGCAGGAGGCGATCCTGGAGGCCCTGGGGCAGCTCGGGTTCGGGTTCCGGTCCGCCGACCTGGAGTACGGCCGTATCGGTGGCACGGGCCAGCAGCTGCCCTTCTTCCAGGAGATCGAGCTCACCCCGGCCCCGCGGTACGCGCACCAGGTCAACGAGATCGAGCTGACCTTCCTCGCCTCGCCGGCCGGCGTCGAGGTGGTCCTGGAGGCCGACAAGCGCGGCGGACTCTTCACCGAGGGCCATGACTCGGTCTCCCGGTTCACCGTCGGCCATCATGAATCGCGCGACTGGAACACCGAGGTCGACGGCTGGATGCGGCAACTGGTCGAGCGCCGCACGGCGTACGGCTCGCAGATGTCGTACGGGCATGAGGGCCACCACGGGCACGACGGGCACCACCGCTCGGGCGTGGGCACGGCTGTCGCGGCCGGCGCGGCGGGGCTCGCGGTCGGGGTCGTCGGAGGCATGGTCGCGGCCGAAGTGGTGGACGAGGTGGGCGACTTCTTCGAGGGCGACGAAGAGGAGGAGTAGCCGCCGCCGTCCTCAGGCTCTGCGGCTGCCGAGCGCGGTCGACGCCGCTCCGCGCCCGTCCGGGGTCAGAGCGGCGTCGCCGCGTGCAGGATGAGGGCCATCGTCACCGCGGCGTTGGCGGACGACAGCGCGGACACGGCCGTACCCGCGGCGGCCGTCCATGCGGCGACGCCCACGGCGGTGAACACCGATGGCCAACTGCGGGTGGCCGGAGCGGGCCCCAGCAGCGCGGCGACCCGGCGGGGCACCGGTCCCGGCGCGGCGAAGCCGGCCAGTGCGGGGACGGGCGTGCCCCGGGAGACGAGCGCCGCCCTGCCGATCGCCTGTGCCACCGTGCGGCGGTCACCGACGGCACGGGCCGCCTCCTCGTCCGCCCATCGCTCGGTCGTGTACGACACCGCCGTGCGCAGCGGGCGCAGGAAGGGGTTGGCGCGCGCCGCCAGCTGCACGGCGAGCAGGAACCTGTGGTGACGGGCCGCGAGATGGGCCCGCTCGTGGGCGAACAGCGCGCGCCGTTCGGCGGGTTGGAGGCCGGCGAGCAGGGCCGTGGTCACCACGATGCGATCCCGGGCGCCACCGGGCAGGGCGTACGCGTACGGCGCGTCGTCGGCGAGTACGGCGACCTCCGTGCCGGGCAGCCCGGCCAGGGCCCGGTGGGCGCGGCGGCGTACCCGCGTGTGCCGCCACAGTGTGCGGCCGCACACCACGGCCACGGCGATCAGCGCGGGGATGGCCGCCTTGCCGGCCACCTCGTCGTACGGGACGGCCTCGCGCACCTCCGGGTCCGACCAGCCGTCGGGCAGCGGGTTGCCGGGAAGCTGGGCGGTGCCGACCACCATGAGCAGTCCGAGACAGACGGTGCTGCACAGGGCCATCACGGCGGCCACGCAGGTCAGCAGGCGGGTCGCGACGCGCGGGTGCAGGCGGTGTTCGGCCAGCCGCGCGATCGGCCAGGCCGTGAGCGGCAGCACCAGCGGCAGGAAGACGAACACCCCCATGAGGCTTCAGCTTTCCCCTTCGGCCTTCGGCTGACGCAGCAGTTCGCGCAGGAGGCGCTCGTCGTCGGCGTCGAGTGCGGTCACGAAGCTGGCGAGGACCGCCTCGCGGTCCTGCTCTCCGTCCAGCACCTTGCGCATCTTCCGGGCGGCCAGACCCGCCTCGTCCGAGGCGGGCGTCCAGGCGAAGGACCGGCCGGTGCGCTCGCGGGTGACCGCTCCCTTGGCGAGCAGCCGGGTGAGGATGGTGATCACCGTGGTGTAGGCGAGGTCGCTGCCGAGCCTCTCCTGCACCCAGCCTGCCGTCGCCGGACCGTCGGCCTCGCGCAGGGCCGACAGGACCTGTAGCTCCAGCTCGCCCTGCCCCCGTCGCCGGGGGCGCCGGTGATCCGTCACGCCCTGTCTCCTCTCCGCCGCCGCGTATGCCACAAGGGGCCCATCGTACGGACATCCGGGCGCGCGAAAGGGACCGTCACCGTGCGGTGACGGTCCCTGGGGTTTCCGGGCCTGCTCCGGGGGTCAGCCGGACTTGCGGCGGAAGGTTCGCTGCTGGCCCCGGGGGCCGTTGAAGCCCCCGATCTTTCCGCGACCGCCCTGGTGGGCCTCACGGGACTTGCTGGCGGAGGCCTTGCGCTGCAAGGCCTCCTGGAACTTGCGCTTGGCCTCGGTGTCGTCGTTGGTCTCCGCGGTCTCGGCGACCTCCGGGGCATCCGTGGCCTCGGCGGCCTTCTCGTCCTTCGGTGCTGGTGTTTCCGTCATCGTCGGCTCCTTCCCTTTCGAATGTACGGTGCGGCGCGGCCCCCGGGTGGCGGCCACGCCAAGCGGGTCACAGCTGTGGTGCGGCTGCGCGCGGGGGAAAAGGACCGCCCTGAGAGGTCCGGCTCGCGGGCGTGCCCGCGTTGCCACCCGGAGGGTGGGCGTAGGTGACGGAGTCAGGGGCGCGTCGGCCGTCGCAGGACCCGGTGACGGCACGAGTGCTGAGCTGTGTGGGCATGGGGGTGCTCCGAGGCGATCGTGAGGAGAGCGGCACCGAGGGGCCGCAGGGTCCGATGAACGCCGTCGATGAGCATGACCACCACCGCTTCGTGACTGCGAGAACAGTTGCATGGGGACGTTGTCACGGTCGCGGTGGTGAAGGCAAGCGAGTTCTCGGGCACGGCGGCGCGGTCGGCGTCCGGTGGTGCCCGGAGCCACCACCTGCGACATCGCCGCCGGTAACAGAAACATCGGCGAAAGAGCTGCTTCCCACATCGACCGCCCTCGCCTTGACCCGTGCTCGGCGGCGCGGCTTGAATTCCCGGTGGCAGAGGTGATCGTCCGCGCCTGGGGCGATCGCACGGCGCGTGGCCATGGGCCCGGGCGCGCCCGGCCTCGCTCGACACCCGTCCGGCCGCTCGTTCCGGCTGCCCCGCGGCCGCGGCGAACGCCGGCCGCCGAACGCACGCATCCGCCTTCCCCGCAACGGAGTTCCCACCATGACTGTGTCCCATCGCAAGCAGGTCTGGTCGCGTCGCAAGGTCCTCGCCACGGCGGTCGGCGGCAGCGCGGCAGCCGGGGTCGCCGCCTTCGGCATCACCCGCGCCGCCACCGCGAGTTCGGCGACCAGTGTGGCCGGTGATGTCGTCGGCAAGGTCAGCGTGGGCTACCAGGGTTGGTTCGCCGCCGACGGTGACGGCTCCCCCATCGACGGCTGGTGGCACTGGAGCGAGGACAAGGCCCAGCCGCCGTCCCCGTCCAACACCACGATCGTGTCCTGGCCGGACACCCGCGAGTACACCCACACGTACCGTTCGGCGTACGCGAACCTCGGCAACGGCGGGACCGCCGACCTGTTCTCGTCCCACGACGACCAGACCGTGAACACGCACTTCCAGTGGATGCAGCAGAACGGCATCGACACCGTCGCGCTCCAGCGTTTCAACCCCACCGGCGACGAGGGCCCGGTCCGGGACGCGATGACCGCCAAGGTGCGCACGGCGGCGGAGGCGTACGGCCGGAAGTTCTACATCATGTACGACGTCACCAGCTGGACGAACATGCAGTCCGAGATCAAGACGGACTGGACCGAAAGGATGAAGGCGTACACCTCGTCCTCGGCGTACGCGATGCAGAACGGCAGGCCGGTCGTGTGCATCTGGGGCTTCGGCTTCAACGACAGCAAGCGGACCTGGGAGCCGGGCCCGTGTCTCGACGTCGTCAAGTGGTTCCAGGATCAGGGCTGTTACGTCATCGGCGGGGTGCCGACGTGGTGGCGTACAGGTGACCGGGACTCGCGCGCCGGGTTCATCGACGTCTACCACGCCTTCGACATGCTCTCGCCCTGGCTGGTGGGCCGGATCGGCTCCGTCGGTGACGCCGACCACTTCTACGACGTGGCGACCGTGCCCGACATGGAGGACTGCGCGGCGAACGGTATCGACTACCAGCCCTGTGTCCTGCCCGGCAGTCTCCATCTCGGGCAGCGGGCGCACGGCGACTTCATGTGGCGGCAGTTCTACAACATGGTCCGGGCCGGGGTGCAGGGCATCTATGTCTCGATGTTCGACGAGTACAACGAGGGCAACCAGATCGCGAAGACCGCCGAGACCCAGTCCTGGGTGCCCACCGACGCCGACATGCTCGCGCTGGACGAGGACGGCACCGCGTGCTCCTCGGACTACTATCTGCGCCTGACCGGCGACGGCGGAAGGATGCTCAAGGGGACGATCGCCCTCACGGCGACCCGGCCGACCCGGCCGCAGGTCTCCACCGCCGCCACGCCCGCCCCGTCGCCGACGACCACCGCGGCTGCCTCCACCGTGGCCTCGTACATAGGCAGGACGATCACTCTGCGCGCCAAGGCCAACGACAAGTACGTGACGGCGGAACGCGCCGGGGCGAAGGCGCTGATCGCCAACCGAACGGCCGTCGGCGGGTGGGAGAAGTTCGACGTGCTCGACGGCGGCGGAGGCACGATCGCGCTGCGGGCCCGCGTCAACGGCAAGTACGTCACCGCCGAGAACGCGGGGGCCGAGCCGCTGATCGCCAACCGTGCGGTGGTCGGCTCGTACGAGGTGTTCCAGCTGGTCGTGAACGCCGGCGGTACGGTCAGTCTGCTCGCCAAGGTCAACGGCAGGTACGTGACCGCGGAGAACGGCGGGAACGGTTCCCTCGTCGCCAACCGGTCACGCATCGGCAACTGGGAGCGGTTCACCGTCACCATTGTGTGAGTGTCCGTGTCGCGGCCCCGGACCGCGGCATCCGATTGTCCGTCCTGGTCCGTCTGAGCAATAATCTGCCCATGGATGAGGTGGACCGGGCAATTCTCGCTGTTCTCGACAGGGAGGGCCGGATCAGCAACGCCGACCTCGCCGCGCGAGTGGGTCTGTCGCCGTCACCGTGTCTGCGGCGGGTGCACCGGCTGGAGGAGGCCGGTGTGATCCGCGGCTACCGGGCGCTGATCGACCCTGCCGCCCTGGGCCGCAGCCTGCGGGTGTTCGCCGGCGTCCGGCTGCTCCGGCACACCCGCGCGGACGTCGTCGCCTTCGAGCGGGAGGTCACCAAGCTGGCGGAGGTGGTCCACACGCACCACATCACCGGCAACTTCGACTACCTGCTCCAGGTCGAGGTCGCCGATCTGCCGGCGTACGAGGACTTCCACGCCAACCGGCTGGCCGGCCTGCCCGGCGTGGCGACGGTCACGAGCTACGTCACGATGAAGACGCTTCCGGCCTAGCCGAGTTGACGTTCCGTCACTTCCCCGTCGGGGCGTGCGGGTGCCAGGTGCCGTCGAGCGGGATTCCGGCGGCGTCGGCGACCCGGTTGCGTGAGTCGAGCAGCCGCGTCCTCAGGGCCGGCAGGTCAACGTCCACCAGCACACCGTCGCGCTTCACCACGCGTCCGGCGACGAGAACGGTGTCCACCAGGCCCGGGTGACCCGCGCTGACGACGGTGGCTGCCGGGTCGGTGACCGGGAAGACGGTCAGGTCGTCGGCGCGCAGCAGGATCAGGTCGGCGTCCTTGCCGGGTGTGATGCTGCCGGTCCGGGCGTCCAGCCCACAGGACCGGGCGGCGTCGATGGTGGTGAACTCCAGCAGGTCCCGCGAGCGCAGTCCGCCGTCCAGCCCGCGCTGCACGGCGAAGGCCGTACGCAGCGTGGAGAACATGTCGCCGCCGGCGGACGGCACGTCGTCGACGGACAGCGTCGGGCGCAGCCCCGCAGCCAGTGCCCGGCCGGTCATGGGCCAGCCGAATCCCATCTTCAGTTCGACGTCGGGGCTGATCGACACCGAGCTTCCGGCGTCGGCGAGCATGCGCAGTTCCTCGTCGCTGACGCCGTTGGCGTGCACGAACGTGGTGGTGTCCCGCAGCAGGCCGTGTTCGCGCAGGTCGGCGACCGGGCGCTGGGTGCCGTCGGAGACGATGTGCAGGCTGGTGCGCACGCCGAGTTCGGCCGCCAGCTTCAGCTCCTCGGCGAGGATGTCCATGCCGGTGTCGTCCGCGCCGCGCAGCCCGAGTGCCATGGTGACCAGGCCGTCACCGGACAGCTCGGAGTGGACACGACGGAAGGCGGCGTCGACCGGGTCGGGGGTGCCCCAGCCCGCGCCGAGACAGAAGACCGACCGTCCGGGCGCGTCCCGCAGCGCCGCGACGGCGGCGTCCTCGTGCTCGGGGGTCTGCGCGACGTGGTACCAGTCCAGCATCGTGGTCACACCGGAGTGCAGGGCCTCCAGCCGCCCGAGCAGGGTGCCCACGTACACGTCCTCGGGCCGGTAGTGGGGTTTCACCGTGCCGTGCATGGCCGCCGCCCACTCGGGGAACGTCCAGTCGGCGCCGACGCCCCGGAAGGCGGTCTGCCAGGTGTGGCGGTGGTTGTCGACGAAGCCCGGCATGACGATCCGGTCGGTCGCGTCGATCACCTCGGCGTCCGGCGCGTCGATGTGCGCGGCCACCTCGACGATCACACCGTCCTGGATCAGTACGTCACCGCGTTCGAGGTCGCCGACCGCCGGGTCCATGCTGACCACGGTGCCGCCGGTGAGCAGGGTCTTCATCGGGTGGGCTCCTCCGTGAGCGGGTACGGGTCGGTGTTCTTCGTTCGGACGGTTCAGGTCGTGCGAGATCATTTCCGCTGTCCCCACATGATGTTCTTGGCGCGCGAGCGCCGAATGAGCCTCGGCGTCCCCTGTATCTGACGGGGCGTCCGGCCATGCGCACCGCAGGTCAGTTGGTCGCGGCCACGCCGGTCAGCGTGTCGGCCGCGGCGAGTACGTCGGCGACCAGGTCCTCCGTGTCCTCCACGCCGGCGGCCAATCGCACCAGGCCCTGGGGAACCCCTGTCTCGGCCATCGCCTCGTCGTTGAGCATCCCGCGCCACATGGACGCCGGATGCACTGCCAGCGACTCGACGCCGCCGAGGCTTGCCGCCCGGCGGGCGTATCGCAGCCGGCCGAGGAAGGTGTCGGCCGCCTCGAAGCCGCCGGTGAACTCGATCCCGAGGACTCCGCCGAAACCGCTCATCTGCCGCGTGGCCAGATTGTGCTGCGGATGGGTGGCGAGGCCGGGGTAGTGCACCCCGGCCACGGCCGGATGGGCCTCCAGCGCTTCCGCGAGGGCGAGGCCGTTGATGTTGTGCCGCGGGACGCGCAGCGGCAGGGTGCGCAGGCCGCGCAGCAGCAGCCACGCGTCGAGCGGGCCGAGTACGGCGCCGGTGAGCAGGCCGACGTCCCAGATCCGGTCCAGCAGTTCGGCCGGCCCCGCCAACACCCCTGCGGACACGTCGGAATGGCCGTTGAGGTACTTGGTCGCGCTGTGCCAGACCAGGTCGACACCGAAGTCCGTCGGCCTTTGGTTGAGCGGGGTGGCGAAGGTGTTGTCCGCCACGGTCAGCACGTTGTGCGCGCGGGCCAGGTCGGCGACGGCGCGCAGATCGGTGATCCGGAGCAGCGGATTGCTCGGTGACTCCAGCAGGATCAGCCGGGTCGTCGGCGTCAGCGCCTTCTCGAAGGCCGCGGGGTCGGTCTGGTCCACCAGCGTCGTCGACACACCCAGGCGTGGCAGCAGGTTGAGCAGGATCGACGCGGTGCCGCCGTAGGTGGACCTCTGCCCGATGACATGGTCACCGGCCGACACCAGGGCGAGTACGGCGGTGGTGAGCGCGCCCATGCCGGACGCGGTGACCATCGCCGCCTCGGTGTGCTCCAACTCCGCCACGACGGCTGCGACTTGTGCGTGGTTGGGGTTGCCGAACCGGGTGTAGAAATCCTTGCCGCGCGGGTCGACAGCGGCCTTCGCGAACGTGTCCGCGTCCTCGGCCGAGAACGTCGCCGTCTGGTAGATCGGCGGTGCCACGGCGTGGCTCGGATGGACATCGCGGTCGGCGTGAACGGCGACCGTGCTCTTTCCTGTCATGGCGGCTCCCTTCGCTGGCGCCGGTGGGTGGTGACGTCCTCAAGCGTGACCGATCCAACGACGGACGGAAGCGAAGCGACGCAACTTTGGCAGCAAGTTGCGCGCTCAGAGCGCTACAGGATTGTGGTAGCCAGGGTCGTGGAGCAATAATCTGCCAACGGGACGGATTGGGCTTCAGGTGCTGCACACGGCCGGGTCAGGTCAGGTCAGGTCAGGTCAGGTCACAGGGTGATGGTGCCGCGGACCAGAACGGTGGCGGTGCCGCTGACCCAGACCGTGCCGTCAGCCTCCGCGTTGACCTCGATGGTCGCGGCGCGTCCGACGCGTGTGCCCTGGGAGACCCGGTAGGCGGACGGGGCGGCGCCGGTGGCGGTGAGCCACTGCCCGACGGAGGCGTTCATGCTGCCGCAGGCCGGGTCCTCGGGCACTCCGCAGCCCGGGGCGAACGTACGCAGCTCGAAGTCGTGCTCCGCGCCCTCCGGGTAGGCCCCGATGGCGCCCACCATGGCTTCGGGGATGAGCGAGAGATCCGGGTCGAGTGCGAGGACGTCGTCCGCCGTGGGCAGGTGCAGGACCGCCCAGCCGGGCCCGTTGTCGACCCACTGGTGGGCCAGGACATCCTCCGCCTGGATACCGAACGCCTTGATGATCCGGTGCAGATACGCGTCGTCCAGGGCGCCCTCGCGGATACGCGGCGGGGCGGCGAAGGACAGCATGTCCGTCCCCCGGCGCACGGTGACCAGACCCGCGCCGCACTCCTGCACGACCCTGTCGGTGTGGCGCGGTACGCCGCCGCACGCGAGCCAGGCGCGCGCGGAACCGAGGGTGGGGTGGCCGGCGAACGGCAGTTCGCCCTGCGGAGTGAAGATGCGCAGCCGGTAGTCGGCCTCGGGCGTGGTCGCGGGCAGTACGAACGTGGTCTCGGAGAGGTTCGTCCACTGCGCCACACGTTGCATCTCGTCGTCGGTGACGTCGGTCCCGTCCATGACGACCGCGACCGGGTTCCCCTGGAAGGGGCGCGTGGAGAACACATCGACCTGCACGAAGGAGCGGTCGCGCGGAACAGTCATCGGGACCCTTTCGACGTCACCTGCGGCGGAGTCTGCCCGCCCCGCCCCGCGGGTGCACCACGGCGCGGCAGCGGGCCCATCGTAGGCAGGACGGCGAGCGCGGTGCGCGGGCACGGAATCCGGGCATCGCCTCTCAAGACCAACCACCCTGCGTCACAAGGAGGATGGACACCGGACCGGCGGTGAGGGAATGAGCGGTTGGTCTATACCAAACGGCGGTGTCCCAGTATCCTCATGGGCGATACACAGCCAGTCGCGCACCATCCCCCACCCAGGTCGCGTGCCGGCGCGGGCGACGCCCCGGACCTGCCCGAGCAGCAGCGCGACCTCCTAGTGACCGCCTCTAAGGAGGATCACGGTGAGAGTTGGCACCAGAAGCTCGGCGATCGTAGGCACCATCGCTCTCCTCGCTTCCCTCGCCCTGACCACGGCATCCGCCGACGAGCCCGCCTCCCCACGGCAGGCAGCGAAGATCACGCTGAAGAACGTGGCCACGGCCCAGAACCCGACCGCCGGTACCGCGGGACCGGGCGGCACCGTCTGGATCGCCGAACGCCCCGGCACCGTACGGGTCTTGAGTGATCGAGGCCTCAGCCAGCCGGTCCTCGACATCACCAACGAGACCACCACCGACGGTGAGCGCGGGCTCCTCGGCATCGCGTTCGACAAGAGGATGGCGCACTTCTACATCTCGTACACGGACCTCGAAGGCACCAGCACCGTCGACGAGTTCGCCGTACGCAACGGCAAGATCCGGCCCGAGACCCGGCGTACCGTCATCACCCAGACGCAGCCGTACGCGAACCACAACGGCGGCGACATCAAGTTCGGGCCCGACGGCTATCTCTACATCGCGCTCGGCGACGGCGGCTCGGGCGGCGACCCGCACGGCAACGGCCAGAACCTCGACACCCTGCTCGGCAAGCTGCTGCGGATCGACCCGCGCGGCGGCACACCGTACGCGATTCCGCGGGACAACCCGTTTGTGAACGTCCCGAACGCCAAGGACGAGATCTGGTCGTACGGGCTGCGCAACCCCTGGCGGTTCTCCTTCGACTCCGGCACGGGTGACATCTTCATCGGTGACGTCGGCCAGAACGACTGGGAGGAGATCGACTGGGCCCGCGCGAACAGCAAGGGTGGCGAGAACTACGGCTGGGGCCAGATGGAGGGCACCCATACCTTCCGCGGTGGCACCGAGCCCGCCAACCACGTCCCGCCGGCCTTCGAGTACGACCGCACCAACTTCGGCTGCTCGGTGACGGGTGGCTTCGTCTACCGGGGCAAGTCGATCCCGGCGCTCAAGGGCCAGTACGTCTACAGCGACTACTGCGACGGCACGATCCGCTCCCTGTCGTTGCGGAACGGCAAGGTGACCGGCACGAACGACCTCGGCGTCAACGGCGGTGAGGTCATCTCCTTCGCACAGGGCGGCAAGGGCGAGCTGTACGTGCTCGCCATCAACGGCACCATCTCCCGCATCGACCCGGCGTGACACCCACCGAGCAGGACAGTACCGCCGGCGGCTGACCCGGCAGAGACACACGCGCGCCCCGGACCCCGCATCGGTCCGGGGCGCGCTTGTGCCGGGCGAACGGAAGCGGTCCGGCCGCCGTACGGAATCCCCGGATTTCGCAGTCGTCGATGAGTCCGGTGGCGTCCGGCGGTCGTAGGGTCGAACCTGTCACTGAGGAGGACTTCCGATGCGCAGCGTGACTTACTCGATGACCGTCTCCCTCGACGGATACATGGTCGGGCCCGACGGCGCCTTCGACTGGGGCGTGCCCGACGAGGACGTGTTCAACCTCGCCACCGACGAGGTACGTGGGACCGGCGTCCACCTCATGGGACGACGGCTGTACGAGACCATGCTGTACTGGGAGACCGCCGAACAGAACCCGGCGCTGGACTTCTCCACGCTCGAGTTCGCCGAGCTCTGGAAGGCACTCCCGAAGGTCGTCTTCTCCACCACACTCTCGGCCGTCGAGGGCAACGCCCGCCTCGCCACCGGCACTCTGGCCGAGGAGATCGAGCGGCTGCGGGGCGAGTCGGACGAGGGCACCATCGCGATCGGCGGTGCGGAACTCGCCGCCCAGGCGGCCGAGTTGGACCTGATCGACGAGTACCGGGCCAGGGTCTTCCCCGTGCTGCTCGGCGGTGGCCTCCCGTACTTCCCGCAGCACAAGCGCCGGGTGGATCTCGAACTCGCCGAGTCCCGCACCTTCAACTCAAGGGTGGCGTACCTCCGCTACCGCGTCGCGCGCGACAACACGGCCTGAGCCACGCCGGGGTCACCGGCCGGTTCGAGCCGAGCCGCCGGACGGGTGGCCGCGCGGAGCGCGTTCGCTATGACCAGGACCTCGGCGACTTCGTGGAGGAAGACCACGGTGGCGAGGCCCAGGACACCGAGGGCGGCCAGCGGGATCAGGGCCGTGATGATGGCCAGGGACAGGCCGATGTTCTGAATCATGATGACGCGTGAGCGGCGGGCGTGGCGCAGAAGTTGAGGCAGGTGACGCAGGTCCTCCCCCATCAGGGCGGCGTCGGCGGTCTCGATCGCCACGTCGGCGCCCATGGCGCCCATCGCGATGCCGACGTCGGCGGTGGCCAGCGCGGGGGCGTCGTTGATGCCGTCGCCGACCATGGCCACCCCGCCCCGGCCGCCCCGGGCGCGCAGCTCGGTGATGAGTGATGCCTTGTCCTCGGGGCGCAGGTCGGCGCGCACGTCCTCGATGCCCGCCGCGGCGGCGAGGGCGTGGGCGGTGCGGGCGTTGTCGCCGGTGAGCATGGTGACCCTGACACCCAGGTCGTGCAGTTCGCGTACGGTCCCGGCGGCTTCCGGGCGCAGTTCGTCACGTACCGCGATGGCGCCGAGCAGGGTGCCGTCGCGTTCGACGAGGACGACGGTCGCACCCTTGTCCTGGAGCCGCACCACCAGCGTCGCGAGCGCGGCGGGTTCGATGAATCCGGGACGGCCGAGCCGCACCGGCGTCCCTTCGACATCACCACGAAGTCCATGGCCGACGACCGCGGTGACATCCGTGGCCTCCGGGACCTGGTCGGCGGCGGTGGTGATCGCGGCGGCCAGGGGATGTTCGCTGCGGGCCTCCAGGGCCGCGGCGCATCGCAGCACCTGTGCCTCGGTCGCTCCGTTGGTGGTCACGACCGCGACGACACGGGGTTCGTTCCGGGTCAGGGTGCCGGTCTTGTCGAGCGCCACCGTGTGTACGGTGCCCAGTTGTTCCAGTGCCAGGCCGCCCTTGACCAGAGCGCCGGTGCGGCCCGCGGCGCCGACGGCCGCGACCACGGTGAGCGGCACGGCGATGGCGAGGGCGCAGGGCGAGGCAGCCACCAGCACGACCAGGGCGCGCTCCAGCCACAGCAGCGGGTCGCCCAGGATCGCGCCGAGTCCGGCTATCAGCACCGCGAGGACCAGGATGCCGGGGACGAGCGGTCGGGCGAGTCGGTCGGCCAGGCGCTGCCCGGTGCCCTTGCGTTCCTGGGCCTCCTCGACGATGTGCACGATCCGAGCCAGGGAGCTGTCGTTGGCCGGCGCGGTGACCTCGACCTCGATCGCGCCGCCGCCGTTGATGGCACCCGCGTACACCGGTTCGCCGACCGCCGCCTCGACGGGCATCGACTCTCCGGTGATGGCGGACAGGTCGAGGCTGGTGCGGCCTGAGCGGATCACGCCGTCCGTGGCGGCGCGCTGCCCCGGGCGCAGCAGCATCACGTCACCGATCGCCAGTTCGTCCGGCGCGACCTGCACCTCGTGGCCGCCGCGGAGGACGGACGCGGTGTCGGGGACCAGGCCGAGCAGCGCGCGCAGGCCCTGCCGGGTGCGTACGACGGCGTAGTGCTCAAGGCCCTCGGCGGTGGAGAAGAGCACACCGAGCATGGCGGCTTCGAAGTACTGGCCGAGCGCGACCGCACCGACGGCGGCGATGGTCATGAGCGTGCCGACACCGATGTGCCGGTGCCGGATCAGGTTGCGGACGGTCGCGGGCACGAAGGCGGCGGTGCCGACCGCGACCGCGGCCAGTTCCAGTGCCGTCCGAGGGATCTCGGCTCCGGCGCGGCCGGCCGACCACGCGCCCGTCAGCAGCACGGCCGCCGCTACGGCGAACCACAACTCGCTTATGTGCCACAGCCGTTCGAGGTCGTGACCCGGTTCCTTCGTTCCGGCCGTGGCGCTCGCCTCGGCCGGAGCACAGCACTCCGCACCCATCGAGATTTCCTCCCCTGTCCCCGCCGTTCGCTGTCTCTGGTGGATCTCCCCGCGCCCGCTAGACCTCCACGGCGACACCGAGGTCGTCACCGAGGAGTACGCCGAGCAGCGCCCGGCCGCGCTCCGTCAGCGCGTACATCACCAGTCGCCCGTCCCTGCGGGAGGTCGCCAGGCCCGCGTTGCGCAGCTGGCGCAGGTGGTGGGAGACGAGGTTCTGCGCCTGCCCGACGATCCATGCCAGGTCGCACACGCACAGCTCGTCACCGGCGGCCAGCGCCGCGGCCACGTTCAGCCGTGTCGGGTCGGCCATCCCCTTGGCGGCCGACGCGGCGGGCTCCAGCGAGCCGAGCGACGGCAGGCGCCCGCGGATCCTCTCGGCATGCGGAAGATCCAGGCAGAGCAGGTCACAGGCGTCCACGCGCTCATCGGTCATATCAATACACTAACAGTCATTGATATGTCGTCGCCAGGTGATGCGTCCGTCCCGCCTGTAGTGCGTGGGCACCAGGCGCGTGCGTGGCTGGTGCGGGTGCACCAGGGCAGGACGGCAGTCGGGGACGATGCCCGGTCCGGGCGCCGACGGGAAGTGTGGGAGCCGCGTGGATCCCACGCATTCCGCTTGCCGATGGTGTCTGGAGTGATCAGAAGGTGGCGACGTTTCTTTACCGGATCGGACGGTGGGCGTTCCGGCGACGCCGGCTCGTGGGTGGTGTGTGGCTGGGGGTCCTGCTGCTGGCGGTGGCCGCCGCCGCTGTGGCGCCGAGCGGGGAGGAAGAGGATCTCTCCATGCCGGGCACCGAGTCGCAGCAGGCGTTCGACCTGCTGGACGAGCGTTTCCCCGAGAGCAACTCCCAAGGGGCCGAGGCCCGTCTGGTGTTCCGGGCCCCTGACGGCCGGCGGGTGACGGCGACCGCGAACAAGGCGGCTGTCGAGGACACGCTCGGCTCGCTCGGCGGGGGCGACCAGGTCGCGTCCATCACCGACCCATACGAGACCGGGGCTGTCAGCGAGGACGGCACGATCGCCTACTCCACGATCACCTACACCGCGGACACCCTCGACCTGACCGAGGCGACCAGGAACGCCCTCGATGACGCGGCGGGCCGGGCCCGGGACGCGGGGCTGACCGTGGAGATCGGTGGCTCGGCGCTCGACTCGGAGGAGGAACCGGGCGGTACGACGGAGCTCGTCGGCGTGGCCGTGGCCGCGGTGGTGCTGGTCCTCGCCCTCGGGTCGCTGGTCGCTGCCGGGCTGTCCCTGCTGACCGCCTTCGTGGGGGTGGCCATCGCCTTCGGTCTGGTCTCCGCGCTGGCCGTTCCGCTGGGCCTGACGTCCACCGTCGCCATCCTGGCGCTGATGCTGGGACTGGCGGTCGGTATCGACTACGCCCTGTTCATCACCTCCCGCTTCCGTGACGAGCGTGCCCGGGGCAGTGACCCGGAGGAGGCCGCGGGCCGGGCGGTGGGCACGGCCGGATCCGCTGTCGTCTTCGCCGGGGCGACCGTCTTCATCGCCCTGGTCGGCCTCGGCGTCGTCGGGATTCCCGAACTCACCAAGATGGGCCTGGGCGGCGCCGGTGCGGTCGCCCTCGCCGTACTGGTCGCCCTGACCCTGGTCCCTGCCCTCTTCGGCTTCTTCGGGCGGCGCGTGCTGTCCCGCGCCGCCCGCAAGGGCGCCCGCCCCGGAGGCGAGCACCCGGCGCACACCCCAACAGGCCGGTCGGGCTTGAGCACGCGCTGGGCTCGGTTCGTCCTGCGTCGGCCCGTGGCCGTCCTGGTGACCGCCGGCCTTGGTCTCGGCGCGGTCGCCCTGCCCGCGCTGAGTCTTGAACTGGGGCTGCCCGGCGACGAGTCCAAGTCGGTGCGGACCACCGAACGCCGCGCCTACGACCTGCTCTCGGAAGGCTTCGGCCCCGGCTTCAACGGGCCGCTCACCGTGGTCGTCGACGCGTCCGGAGCCACGGACGCCGCGTCCGCCACGGACCTGGCCGTCAAGACCGTACGAGAGATGGACGGGGTCGCGTCGGTCGGTGACCCGGTACTCAGCGAGAGCAAGGACATGGCCGTGTTCACCGCCGTTCCGCGGACCGCGCCCAGCAGCGGCGAGACCAAGGACCTGGTGCACACGATGCGGGGCTCGGTCTCGGGCGTCGAGGCGGACACCGGCGCCGACGTCCTGGTCACCGGCACCACCGCGATGAACATCGACATCTCCGAAGCCATGTCCGACGCGCTCCTCCCCTATCTCACCGTGGTCGTCGGACTGGCGGTACTGCTGCTCCTGGTGGTGTTCCGTTCGGTCCTGGTCCCGGTCAAGGCCGCGCTCGGCTTCCTGTTGTCGGTGGGTGCCGCCTTCGGTGTCCTGGTCGCCGTCTTCCAGTGGGGCTGGGCGGCCGACCTGCTCGGCATCGACCGGACCGGCCCGGTGATGTCACTGATGCCGATCCTCATCATCGGCATAGTGTTCGGCCTCGCCATGGACTACGAGGTGTTCCTCCTGACGAGGATGCGGGAGGCCTACGTCCGTGGCGCGACGCCCGGCGAGGCGATCGTCGGCGGATTCCGGCACAGCGGACGTGTGGTGGCCGCGGCGGCGATCATCATGATCAGCGTCTTCGCGGGATTCGTCGGCATCAACAGCCCCACCATCCAGACCATGGGAGTCGGTCTCGCTGCCGCCGTCGCCTTCGACGCCTTTGTGGTCCGCATGGCGATCGTGCCCGCCGTCCTGGCGCTGCTGGGACATCGGGCCTGGTGGCTGCCCCGTATCCTGGACCGCGTGCTGCCGAACGTGGACATCGAGGGTGAGTCACTGAGCGGGCGCGTACCGGCCTCGCAGCCGGGGCCCGACGCTTCGGTGTCGCGACTCCCCGTCGACCGGTACTGAGCCGGCCATGACGGACACGGGTGGCGCCGGCCGGCGACCGCACGGTGTGTGGTGGCGCGAGGCAGCGATCGCCGCGGCGGCGTTCGCGCTTTGTCTGCTGGGCGGCGCGCTGCGGAACGACGGCAGCACCCTGTCGGCGCCGCCCGCCGCCGCCTATCTCGTCGCCGTGGTGTCCTGTGCCGTACTGCCGGTGCGGCACAGGGCGCCGCTGGCCGCCATGGCGGTCACCACCGCGTGCGGCGTGCTGGTACCGCCGCTGGGGCTGCTGCTGAGTCCGCTCATCGTGGCCCCCGCCGTGATCACCGCCTACTCGCTCACCGCGCGCACCGAACGGCACGCAGTGAGCGCGGTGTCGCTGACCTCCGTGGCGCTGCTGGTCGCCTCCACCCCCTTGTTCGGCGCCCTGTCGTGGCAGGACGCGAGCAGGGTGGGGGCGGTGGCGGCGTTCCCGCTGGTGGCCGGTGTGCTCGGTCACTCGGTGCACAACCGGCGGGCCTATCTGGCGGCGGTGGAGGAGCGCGCCCAGCGGGCCGAGCAGACCCGGGACAGTGAGGCGCGCCGGAAGGTGGCCGAGGAGCGGGTGCGCATCGCACGGGAGTTGCACGATCTCGTGGCCCATCAGATCACCCTGGCCAACGCGCAGGCCACGGTCGCCGCCCATCTCTTCGACACCCGCCCGGAGCAGACCCGTAAGAGCCTCAACGAGCTTGTCGAGACCACAAGCCACGCGCTGGACGAACTGCGCGCCACGGTCGGCCTGTTGCGGCAGTCCGGGGACTCGGCCGCACCCGCCGAACCGGCACCCGGGCTGTCCCGACTCCCCAAGCTCGTCGAGTCCTTCCGCCGCGCGGGCCTGGAGGTCTCGCTGCACCAGGAGGGAACGGCGAGGCCGTTGTCGCCGGGGGTGGACCTCACGGCGTACCGCATCGTCCAGGAGGCGCTGACCAACGTGACCAAGCACGCCGGTGGCGGCAGCGCCCGGGTGGGCCTGGACTGGAACGATGACCGCGTGACCATCACGGTGAGCGACAACGGGAGCGGCCGTACGACACCTGCCGCGTCCGGCGGCCGGAATGCGCCCCCGATGCCGGAACGCCCGCCCGGCTACGGTCTGATCGGGATGCGTGAGCGGGCCACAGCGGTCGGGGGTCAGCTCTCCGCGGGCAGCAGGCCGGAGGGCGGCTTCCTCGTCCACGCCGAACTGCCCCTGCCACCCACGAAGGAGCCGACGCGGGGAACCGACACAGCAACGGCCTTGGAGGGAAGGATGACTGACGGGACATCAGACGCCGGATGGGCAGGGGACACTCCGTGACGCTGCGCGTGCTGCTCGCCGACGATCAGGCCCTGCTGCGCGAGGCCTTCCGTCTGCTGCTGGACTCCGCCGACGACATCACCGTGGTCGGCGAGGCAGGCGACGGCAGGGAGGCGGTACGACTCACCCGCGAACTGCGCCCCGACGTGGTGGTCATGGACATCCGTATGCCCGAAGTGGACGGTCTCACCGCGACGTCGGAGATCTGCGCGGACCCGGAGCTGCGTGACAGCCGCATTCTGGTCCTCACCACCTACGAGACCGACGAGTACGTAGCTCAGGCGCTGCGCGCGGGGGCCGGCGGCTTCATCGGCAAGGGCATCGGCGCCGAGGCACTGCTGGACGCCGTACGGACGATCGCCGCCGGTGACACCCTGCTCTCCCCCGCCGCGACCCGCTCCTTGGTCGCCCGCTTCCTCGCCACACCCGACCATGCCGGACCGCACGACGCCGAGCGGCTCGCCGTGCTCACCCCGCGCGAACGCGAGATGGTGGCCTTGGTGGCGACCGGTCTGTCGAACCAGGAGATCGCCGACCGGATGTTCCTCAGCCCCTTCACGGTCCGCGCCCATGTGCAGCGCGCCATGACGAAGCTGGAGGCCCGCGACCGGGCCCAACTCGTCGTCATCGCCTACCGGACGGGCCTCGCCCAGGCCGCGCCCGAGCAGTAGCCCTGGTGCGGTGCGGGCCCCTGAGCGGTTCGGGGCGACCGGTCACGCACTAGCCGGCGGTGTGAAGACCCGGACGAAGGTGCTCAACAACGACTGGGGACCGGTCAGTTCGACCATGTCGCACTTGATGGCCCGCATGACCTCGGCGTAGGTCAGCATCGCGTCCGCCTCGATGGTGATCACGAGGTCCGGCGCGGTCGGCGCGGGGCCGACACCGCTCCTGAGCTGTCCGTCCGTGACCACGGCGTACAGGACGGCCTTGGCCACTCGGATCTCCCATGCGGCGGTCAGCCCGCTCGCCTCGTCGCGGTTGAAGGTGGCGCGCAGTGCCATGGCCACCGACGACGGGGGGACGAGCTCGCCGTCCTGGTGCTCTCCGAGCTGGGTGTTTCCCCAGAGGGCCAGCGTGAGGACGGCGGCTTCGAGGCCTTCGCCCGCCTCGGTCAGGGCGTAGAGCACACCGCGCTGCGGGGCCGGAGCGACCCGTCGTTCGACGATGCCGGCCTCCTCCAGCTCCTTGAGCCGGGTGGAGAGCACGTTTGTGGGAATGCCCGGCAGATCTTCCAGCAGATCCGTGTACCGGCCCGGTCGGGCCAGCAGCTCCCGGACGACCAGCAGGGCCCACCGCTCACCAATGAGTTCCAGAGCGCGAGCGAGCCCGCAGTACTGACCGAACTCTTTCCGCCTCATGCGCCAAGCATAGCAGACTTGCTGAAATGCATATCGCTTCGCTCATCGCATCGTACTTGCAATAATGAAGTGAACCTGCGTACGCTCCTGAGTCATGAGCAACCGGAACCCCACGACGGCCGCACCCGTGCAGGCCGCAGCATCACCGGCAGGACCCGGTGCGCGCTCGATCCTCGCGATCCTGTCGCTCGCCGGGTTCATGGCGAACCTCGACGTCTTCATCGTCAACGTCGCCTTCGACAAGATCGTCGACGACTTCCACGGCTCGTCGATCAGCGACGTGAGCTGGGTACTCAACGCGTACGCGATCATCTTCGCCGCGCTGCTGGTGCCCTTCGGGCGGCTGGCGGACAAGGTCGGCCGCAAGCGGATGTTCCAGCTCGGGATGGGCCTGTTCACCCTGGCGAGCGTGGCCTGCGGCCTCGCCCCCGGGCTGTGGTGGCTGGTCGTGTTCCGCGCACTACAGGCCGCCGGAGCCGCCGCGCTCACCCCGACCGCGCTCGGTCTGCTGCTGGCTGCCGTGCCGGCGGCCAAGCGACTGCACTACGTGCGCATCTGGTCGGCCGTGGCCGCGGTGGCCGCTGCCGCGGGGCCCGTCCTCGGCGGCCTGCTGGTCACCGCGAGCTGGCGCTGGGTGTTCCTGGTCAACCTGCCGATAGGGGTGTTCGCGATCGTCGCCGCCCGGCGCAGGGTCCCCGACTCGCGCGACGCCAACGTCACGAACATGCCGGACATCATCGGCTCCGTCCTGCTCACCCTGGGTGTCGGTGCGCTCGCCCTGGCGATCGTCGAGGGCGGGGACTGGGGCTGGGGCACCGGCCGAACCCTCGGCGTCTTCGCCGTCGCCGGTCTGCTGCTCGCCGCCTTCGCCTGGCGGACCGAACACCACCCCGTCCCGGTCATCGAGCCCGATCTCTACCGCGTGCGCACCTTCGCCTCGGCCAACCTCGCCATGGTCGCCTTCGGCCTCGGTATGTCCGCCTACCTGCTCATCACCGTGCTGTGGATGCAGAACGTCTGGCACTGGTCGGTCATCACGACGGGATTCGCGGTCGCGCCCGCGCCCGCCATGGTCCCGATCGTCACGGTGCTGGCCCAGCGGCTCGTCCACCGGATCCCCGCGAGTGTCCTGTCGGCCGTGGGATGTGTGCTCTTCGCGGCCGGAACCATCCTGACCCTGACCCGTATCGGCGCGGACGGATCGCACTACGCGAGCGAGTTGCTGCCAGGACATCTGCTCGTCGGCGTGGGTATCGGGCTCACCCTGCCCACCATCCTGGCGTCCGCGACCCACGACCTGCCCCAGCAGCGGGCGTCGACCGGCAGCGCCGTCATCAACATGGCCCGCCAGATCGGATTCGTCCTGGGCATCTCCGTCCTCGTGGCCATCCTCGGCAACCCGACGACGTACGCATCGGCTCACACCGCGTTCGTGCACGGCTGGTGGACCATCGCGGCCGTCGAACTGGCCGCCGCGGTGGCCTGCCTCGGCATCGTCAAACGGCGTGGTGTGTCGGCATGACCGACGTCTTCCGGAACGCCATGAGCGGTGGCCCCCCTCGCCGGCCGTCCCGCGGCTGCCTGCTCTTCCATCCGATCCCGGCGGACGAAGACACCGAGGCCGAAGCCTGTGCGGATGCCGAGGCCAACGCCGGTGGGCCGCCGGAGGCGACACCTGCCGACGCGTCCGCCGCGCCACACCGCTCCCACGAACTCCCACGATCGGACGACCGATCGCGGGTCCACCCCGAACACCGTTTCCAGCAAAGGAACATCACGATGACATCCCTCGACCAGGCAACCGTCCTCATCACGGGCGCGAACGGCGGACTCGGCACCGAGTTGGTGAAGGCCGCGCTCGACCGCGGCGCGCGGCGGGTGTACGCGACCGCCCGGAACCCCAAGGAATGGGGCGACGAGCGGGTGGTGGCCCTGCGGCTCGACATGGCCGACCCCGAGGCCGTCAAGCGGATCGCGGAGCAGACCGGCGACACCACGATCCTCATCAACAACGCGGCCGCCTTCCCCAAGGGCGACCTGCTCACGGCCCCGGTGGAGGACATCACCGCGACCCTCGACACCAATCTGCTCGGTCCGATCCACCTGACCCGGGCGCTCGCACCCGCGCTGCGCTCCGCCAAGGGCACGCTCGTCAACGTCGCCTCCGTGCTCAGCTGGTTCGCCATCGGCAAGGCACACAGCGTCTCCAAGGCGGGCCTGTGGATGGCGACCAACGCCTTCCGGCTCGAACTGGCCCCGGCCGGCGTCCAGGTCCTCGGCGTCTATGCCGGCCCGACCGACACCCCGATGCAGGCGGGCAGCGACCGGTCCGGGATGAACAAGCCGTCCGACGTCGCCACCGCGATCTACGACGCGGTGGAGGCCGGAGACAACGAGTTGCTCGTCGACGAGATGACCACGAAGGTGCACAGCGCGCTCTCGGCGCCGGTCACCGCCCTCTATCCGGCTCTCGCGCAGTAGCCGGGCACTCCCCTTCAGGACCTGGTCCCGGCACCACGAGGGGCGGGCGCGCGGCACTTCTCGGACTTCTCAGCCAAGGCTCCGGAGAAAGTCCGTGAGTGCGGTGTGCAGGGTGCCGGGCTGTTCCAGGTGCAGGTCGTGGCCGGTGCCGGGAATGCTCATGGAGATCGTGGCGGGTCGTCGGCGGAGCAACTCGTCGACTTCCCGCGCGGGGATGAAGCTCGACTGGGCCAGGACGACCAGGGTGGGGCACACGACCTGCGTCCACTCGTGCCAGAAGGAACGCCGGGCGTTCTCCGCGAGCGAGCGGACCATCACGTCCCGGTCGAAGCGAGGCCACCAGCCACCCTCTCGCTCCTCCAACCCGGCCGCCCAGCCTGTGCCGACGGGCCCGCCGCCGAAGAACGTGACCGCGGCTTCGAGTGAGGGAAACGGTGTCGGCCATGAGTCGAGCCATCCGCCGATGTCCGCGGGCCCGTTCGGGTGGGGTCCGCCGGCACCGGCCTCGACGAGCACCAGCGCGTGGACGAGTCCCGGATGCGCGGCGGCGGTGAGCATGGCCGTGTGCCCGCCCAGCGACTGGCCGACCAGTACGGGCCGCCGCAGCTCCAGTTGCTCGATCACGGCGACGACGTCCGCGACGAAGGCCGCACGCGAGACGTCCTCCGGGTGCCGCTCACTGGCCCCGTGCCCGCGCATGTCGACCGCGACGACCCGATGCCCCGGACTCAACCTCCTTGCCAGCACGTCCCACTCACCCGCGTGACCGGCCAGGCCGTGCAGAAACACGATGGGCCGCCCCGGCCCGCCCCAGTCCCGGCACACAAGCCCGACACCGTTTCGCACCACTACACGTTCGGACCAGGCCATGTCGGCTCCCGGGAATCGGCTGGCTCTGATCATGCCGCAATCGTCTCGCGGCGTCCGCTCAGCCGTCGGCGTTCGAAGCGACCGCCTGCCCGGATGAGGGCGGCCTCCAGGGACGTCACGCCCTCGCGTTCATTGGATACTGCTCGCCATCGTGGTGAATTCGGGCAGTACCAGGGCCGAGTGGGCCGGTCGTGCCGTGGCGGACGGCATGGTGTCGAGGTCGCGGAGTACGGCGTTGCGTTGCTCCAGGGCCCGTGCCGTGGTGGGGAAGAGTGTGGCTCCGCCGTTGTCGACCAGGGCCTGGTTCATGGTGACGAAGTCCCGGGTGCCGCGCTCGTAGGCGGCGAAGGCCGTGGAGTGGTCCGGCTGCGTGGCGAGGGCGTTGGCGAGCATGTAGGCGCCGACCAGGGCGAGGCTGGTGCCCTGTCCGGTGAGGAACGAGGGAGCGTACGCGGCGTCGCCGACGAGGGCGACCCGGCCGCTGGACCAGTGGGGCATACGGATCTGCCCGGCCGTGTCGAAGAACAGGTCGTCCGCGTCGCGCATGGCGTCGACCATGCCGGGGATCTCCCACCCCTCGTCCGCGAAGACCGTGGCGACCAGGTCGCGCTGGGCGTCGGGGTTCCGGAAGGTGTCCAACGGCGGTTCTGGTTGGTGGAAGTTGAGGAATCCGTGCAGTCGTTCGTCGTCGCCGACGGCGTAGAGGGCGGCGGCCCTCCCCGGGGTGTTCCACAGCAGGATCTCGTGGGAGAGCCCGAGGGTGTTCGGCAGGGTGAAGAGGGCGAAGCAGTAGCCGAGGTAGCGGTGGAACAGCTCTTCGGGGCCGAACAGGGAGGCCCGCGTGTGTGAGTGCGTTCCGTCGGCGCCGACGACGAGGTCGAACGTGCGCTGCCGGCCACTCCGGAACGTCACGTCGACGACGTCCTCGTCCGACTGATCGAGGGTGTTGATGGAGTCGCCGAACAGGAACTCCACGTCGTCGCGGACGATCGCGTGGAGGCTCGCGGCCAGATCTCCACGACGTACCTCAAGGTCCTGTGCCGCGTAAGTGCGGTCAGCGGAAGTGCGGCCAGCGGCAGGTCCGTTGAGCGACGTCACCGTGCTGCCGTCGGCATTGAGGAAGGTGAAACGGCGGGTGCTGATGTGGGCGTCCCGGAGTTGCGGCAGTATGCCCATCCGCCTGACCACGTCCGTCGCGGTCCCGCGGATGTCTATCGGGTAGCCGCCGGCCCGCAGGGCGCCTGCCTTCTCCACCACGGTGACCTCGAATCCGGACCGGTGCAGCCAGTGGGCGAGCGCTGGTCCGGCGATGCTGGCGCCCGAGACAAGAACCCTCCTCCGCCTCGCGGTCGTACGCGCGCTCCTTCGTGTGCGACCTTCTGAACTCATGCCTTGACTCCCTTCTTGATGACACGGACGACGAGCAGTGACACCGCGGCGACGAGACCGGCGACGGTGAACCCGGTGACGAAGGCGGACTCGGTCGGCAGGCCGGTCGTCTTGTCGGCGCCGGTGTCGAGGATCGCGGCGGCGATCTGGACACCCAGGGCGACACCGGTCACCCGGGTCACCACGAGCAGACTGGTGGCGATGCCGGTGTCCTTGGTCGCGACGGCGGTGGCGGCGCTGGTGAGCAACGCCGTGGTGGCGACGCCCGCGGCCATCGCGGCCAGCGCCTTCGCGAGGACGAGCTGCCATTCCGCGGAGTGCAGTGACACAAGGGCGGTCATCGTGGCGGCGGTGACGACCGCGCCCACGACGACCACGGCACGCAGACCGAATCGCCGCGCCATGACACCACCGACGGAGTCACTGACCGCCCCGGCGATGGCGCCGGGCAGCAGAAACAGCCCGATGTCCGTGGTGTCGGCCCCGAAGCCGTAGCCGTCGCCCGGTATCCCGAACAGCTGCGGGAGCAGGAAGCTCACCATCCCGAAGCTGGTGGTGATGACGATGGTGAGCAGACACGCATGCCAGATCGCGGGCTTGGCCAGCATGCGCAGATCGACCATGGGTGACACCGCCCGGCGTTCGACGGCGACCCATCCGGTGGCGAGTGCGGCGACCAGGACCACGAGGGCGGCGATCGCCATGGGCGGCAGTCCGTCGTCGCCCGTCACCCTCACCAGCCCGAACATAAACGCCAGCAGTGTGCCGCTGAGCAGCGTGACGCCGGGCCAGTCGACCCTGTGGTCGGACTCGACCGGCGGGTCGTGCGGCATGAGCCGGGCCACCGCCCAGGTCGCCGCGATGATCACGAGCGTCGGCAGCGCGAACATCCAGTGCCAGGAGAGTGCTTCAGCGACGGGTCCGGCGATCAGTGTGCCCACCATGCCGCCGCCCGTGAACAGCGCCATGACCAGCCCGATGCCCAGCTGGGACTCCCCCGCCGGGAGATGCTTGCGCACCAGGATGAAGGACAGCGGCAGCGCGCCCACCATGGCGCCCTGCAACACCTGGCCGAGCAGCAGGGCCGGCAGGTTCGGTGCCAGGCTCGCCAGCAGTCCGCCGACCGCGACCACGGCCATCAGCCGGACCAGCACCCGCTTTCCGCCGTAGCGGTCACCGAGTTTTCCCGCGACGGGCGCGACGGCGGCGCCGGTGACGAGTACGGCGTTGGAGACCAGCGCGCCTTCGCCGGGGCTCACTCCCAACTCACTTTGCAGTAGCGGGAGTGCGGGATCGACCACTGTCTGCAAAGTACCGAGGGCGAGTGCCAGGATGCCGAGGGCGACGATCGGCAGCCTGCCGATACGGACCGGGGAGACCATGGTGTCGGACATGGACGTCCTTCTGTTGGGTGGCGGCGACCAAGCGCGTGCGCCTGCTTGATCCGCGGGATTCGCGCACCACCAACACTCTCTTCCGGCCTCCTGACCGGGCATCGTCCCCCACTGCCGACTTGCCCTGGTGCACCCGGACCAGACCCTCGGGCCTCCTGGTGCCTGCGCACTACGGACGGACTCCCGGACAAGCGGAAGGCCTGGGGCCGCGGGTCGCCCCGGGAGCCACCAGGCCTCCAACTACCCTTCGGTTACTCCGCCTTGGACTTGCGTGCGTGCAGGACACTGCCGTCCAGCGGGAGCGGGGAGCGGCCCGCGAGGGTGAGTCCCGCGTCGCCGAGCAACTGGGCGTAGTGCGCGGTGGTCCGTTCGCGGCCGCCGACGTTGCACATCATGTGGAGGTCCCAGGCCGTGGCCAGCGAGTGCGAGCCGTCGGTGGGCAGCACCCGTTCGACGATGAGCAGATCGGCGTGGGCGGGCATCGCGGCGGCGCAGTGGCGCAGGATCTCGCGGCAGCGGTCGTCGTCCCAGTCGTGCAGGACCCGGGAGAGGATGTAGACGTCACCGCCGGGTGGCACGTCCGCGAAGTCGCCGGTCCAGTAGGTGCACCGGTCGCCGCAGCCGGCCGTGTCGAGGGAGCGGCGGGCGGCCTCGATGACATGCGGGCGTTCCAGCAGGACGCCGCGCAGGCGTGGGTTCGCGGTGAGGACTCGCCCGAGCAGTTCTCCCGTACCGCCCGCGATGTCGACGATCACGCCGGGCTCGGGTGCCCGGCTCGCGGCCGTGATCACCGGGTGGGCCGGAAGGGGCGCGAACATGCGGGTGCTCGCGGCCATGGACTGGTCGAAGAGTTCGGCGAGTTCGGGGTCCTTGGCGAAGTGGTCGAAGTGGTTCTCGCCGAAGAGGCGGTCGAAGGCGACCTCGCCGGTCCGCACGGTGTGGCCGAGGCCCGCGAAGGACTCGTAGAACGGGCCGCCGTACATGAGTGCCAGTGGGCGCATGGAGCCCGGCACGTCGGCGCGCAGCAGTGTGCCGCGTTCGGTGAGCCGGTAGCCGCTGCCGTCCTCGGCCACGACCTCCAGCATCTTCAGGTAGCGCAGCAGTGTGGCCAGGTTGTCGGTCTCGGCGCCGACCGTCCGGGCCAGGGTCTCGACGGCGGTCCCGGTGCCCGTGTCCATGGCGTCGGGGACGCGCAGTGCGGCGAACGCGGCGAGTGCCTGGGTCGTCCATGCGCCCGTCAGTTGGCGCAGGACCGATTCAGCAGGTTGACGCGCGCGCTGTGCGGCCAGGTGTGTGGTGAGTACGTCCTGGTGGTCGCCGTGCACGTAGAGCTCGACTCGCTGGTATCCGGCCTTCGAGCCGGGTGGCGCGGTGAAGTAGAACACCGTGCCGTCCTCGTGCGGGTTGTAGCCCCCGCCGTCGGGTTCCGCGCCGTGGCGGGCGAAGACCGCGCACAGGCCGCGCAGCACCAGCGGGTCGGGGCACTCGACCTCGAAGGCGACATGTGCCTCGTGCTGCCGGTCGCGCTCGTGTGCGGCGACCGGGCTCAGCTCGGAGCCGGGCGGCACGGTCAGCACAAACACCTCCACCACCCGCCGTACGCCGTCCAGCCCCTGCACACCGGGCCGCAGAATCCGCACGTCGAGTGCCGTGGCCGCCAGCCCGTGCCGCAGCGCCAGCCGGTCCCGTACGACAACGCTCGGCTGTGCGGACGCGTAGGCGTCGAGCCCGCTGTCGGTCAGTGCCGTGTGCAGCGCCTCGGGGTCCGGTGGGAAGACCAGGAGCGCGGCGTGCGCGAAACGGCAACGGTCCACAAGAGCCTGGAGTTCGGAGCTGTCCAGACAGGGCAGAAGCAGCGGGAACAACGTGGTGGTGTCCTGTTCCCTGACGAAGTCGGCCGTCGCACGCAGGCGCGCCTCGTCCCCCCGCATCGTGGTGATCATCGCGCGGGCATCCTCATTTCGGTACAAAGTTCGGTACTTGGAATCTTGGTGTTCGGGTGCCATGGGTCTCAGACGCCGACGTAGTTCTCGGCGAACCAGTCCTGCTGGCTGCGCGAGGTACGCAGTGACTCGATACGGGAGCGCCGCAGGGAGTGGTGGAACGACGACTCGCCGTCCGGGCCGGACGGTGCGTGCAGGAGCCGGATCATCCACTGCGAGAACTCCTGCGCACGCCAGATGTACGTCAGGCAGCGCGCCGAGTAGTGGTCGAGTCCCTCGGCCTCGCCCCGCAGGAGGTCGTCGGCGAGGGCGTCGGCGAGGATCTCGGCCTCCAGCACGGCGAGGTTCGCGCCCTTGGCGGCGGATGGGCTGATCACGCTGGCGGCGTCACCGGCGAGAAAGAGGGACCCGTGGCGCAGTGGTTCGAGGACGTCGGAGTCCAGGTCGACGATGCCGCGCTGGACGACCCGGCCGCGGTGCAGCGGCCCGTACTGCCGCGCACGCATCCGCAGTTCCAGTTCGTCCCAGATCCGGTCCTGCGACCAGGCGTCGGCGGGGGTGCCCGGCGCGCACTGGAGGTAGTAGCGGGTGATCTCGGGGGTCCGTGCCATGTGTCCGGCGAAGCCTCGGTCGTGCACGGCGTAGCCGACGGCGTCGAGGCTCGGCGGTGCCTCGACGAGCAGGCCGAGCCAGGACACTCCGTGGTCTCGGCGGTGGTGGCGGACCGCGCCGGGTGGCAGCGAGGCGCGCGCGGCGCCGTGCCGGCCGTCGCAGCCGGCGACGTACCGGGCCCGCCAGCGTCCGGTACGGCCGTCCGCCTCGCGCACGGTGACCGCGGGCTGTGCGGTGTCGGCGTCGAGGACGGCAACGGCCTTGGTCTCGAACCGGATCCGGCCACCGGCGTCCATGTACCGCGTCAGCAGATCGGTGACCAACTCCTGCTGCGGATAGACAGTGTGCAGCTCCTCTCGGCCGAGACGGCCGTAGTCCAGGCTGAAACGGCCGTCGTCCGTACGGAACTCACAGGCGCCATGTTTTTGGCCACGCCGGTGCAGACCCTCGGCAAGACCGTGCCGGTCCAGGATCCGTACGGTGTTCGCGGCGAGGAACCCCGCGCGCGCCCGGGTCTCCACGTGCGCACGACTGGCACGCTCCAGAATGACGCAGTCGATCCCGCTCTCGAGAAGCAGGTTGCCGAGCACCAGTCCGGCCGGACCGGCACCAAGAACGACCACGTCAGCCGCGCCTTCTGGGGGCGGATTGCTCTGACTCTCTGTCACAGCAGCGGATCTTAACCACTCAAAATGCCCGGCTTGTTTCCGATCACTCGAATGGGTACAAGATCGGCGAATCGCTCATGGAAGCTAGTGGTCGCCCCATCTACCTGCGTGTTCCGTCGGACGTTGCCGTGCCGGGTGTAGCCGTCCGCAACAGGGAAGCGGGCTCAACCGCATCGCGGTCGCACCGGTCACAGACCGTTCGTGCCCGGACGCAGCACCACCGCGAACACGTCGACCGGTCCTTGGTGTTCGAAGTGCAGGGTGAAGGGCACTTCGTCGCCGACCTGCCAGTCGGGCTTGGCCTGTACGACGACGTTGACCGTGCCGGGTGACATGACCAGGGTCTCGCCGGCCGGGGCCGTGACCGAGTCGACCTTCCGCAGGGTCGCGGCGTTGCCGTCGAGCATGCGGTGCCGGCTGAGCGAGGGTGTGCCGACGACTGCCGGGGACGTCACCTTCACCAACCGGTCGTCGGCGCCACCGGAGTTGACGACGCGGAAGTACACCGAGGTGTCCGTGGTGTCGCCGAAGGGCAGCCAGACCTGGCCGTATCCGACCTCGATTCGGGGTGGGGCGCCCGCGTTGCCCGTGTTGACCCAGGTGGTCAGGGCGGCGAGGGCGATGCTGCACGCGGCGACCGGTGCGAGCCCGGCTATGAGGAGGTCGTTGAGACGACGACGGTCGCCGCGCCACCCGGGGATGTTCGTCATCGGACGGCACTCCCCCGCCTCGCCGGGTGCTGTCTCCGCGCCCGTGTGGATCGCCAGGCGCGCAGCCGCAGGCTGTTGGCGACCACGAGGACCGAGCTGATCGACATCGCGGCGGCGGCGACCATCGGGTTGAGCAGCCCGACCATGGCCGGCGGAACGGTCACCACGTTGTAGCCGAAGGCCCACAGCAGGTTGACACGGATGGTGCCCAGAGTGCGGCGAGCCAGCCGTACGGCGTCCGCGAGGGCGTCGATGTCGCCGCGGACCAGAGTGACGTCGGCGGCGCCGATGGCCGCGTCCGTACCGCCGCCCATGGCGATCCCGAGGTCGGCCCCGGCGAGCGCGACCGCGTCGTTGACCCCGTCCCCGACGAACGCGACCCGGTACCCCTCCTGCCGCAGCTCCTTGACGAGATCAGCCTTGCCCTCGGGTGTGCAGCGGGCGTGCACCTCGTCGATGCCCAGTTCGGCGGCGACGGCCCGCGCGGGTGCCTCGTGGTCGCCGGTGGCGAGCACCGGTCGTACACCGAGGCGCCGCAGCCGGTCGATGGCGCGGTAACTGCCGGACCGTACAACATCCCCGACGTCGATCAGCGCCTCGGTCGTGCCGTCCACGCGGACGAGTACGGGTGTGTGCGCGGCGGTCTCCGCGACCGGCAGCGCCCGGGCGAGTTCCTCGGGCAGCGCATCGTCCGGGGCCACGACTTCCACAAGCCGGCCCTCCACACGCCCCCGGACGCCCTCGCCGGCCGTCGCGTTGAACTCCGTGACGGCCGGGAGGTGCTGCCCGGCAGCTCCCCGGCGCGCGTACGAGACGATCGCCCGGCCCAGTGGGTGCTCCGAGCCCTGCTCCACCGCCCCGGCCAGCCGCAGCACCTCGTCCCGGCCGAGCCCGCCCGGGACGGCCGTGATCCGGGCGACGCTCATGTGCCCGGAGGTGAGGGTGCCGGTCTTGTCCAGGACGAGCACGTCGATGTGCTGGAGGCTTTCCAACGACTGGGGCCCCTTGACCAGCACACCCAGCTGCGCGCCGCGCCCGGTGGCCGCCATCAGGGCGGTCGGGGTGGCCAGACCGAGCGCGCACGGACAGGCCACGACCAGCACGGCCACACAGGCGGTCACGGCGGCCTGCGGCTCGGCCCCGGCGCCGAGCCAGAAGCCGAGTACCGTCACCGCGAGCGACAGCACCACCGGCACAAAGACACCCGCGACCGCGTCGGCGAGTCGCTGTGCCTTCGCCTTGCCGGCCTGAGCCTCGGTCACCAGGCTGGTGATCCGGGCGAGTTGGGTGTCGGCGCCGACCGCCGTGGCCCGTACGAGGAGCAGACCGCCCGCGTTGACGGCCCCACCGACCACGGCCGCACCGGGCTGCACCTCGACCGGCTCGCTCTCGCCCGTGACCAGGGACAGGTCCACGGCGGAGGAGCCCTCCACCACCTCACCGTCGGCGGCGAACCGCTCCCCAGGACGTACGACGAAGTCCTGCCCGACGGTCAACTCCTCGACGGCGACCAGACGTTCGGTACCGTCGACGGCACGCACGGACACGTCCTTGGCGGCGAGGCGGGCGAGTGAGCGCAGCGCCGCCCCGGTGCCGTGCCGGGCGCGAGCCTCCAGACAGCGGCCGGTCAGCACGAACAGCGGTACGGCGACGGCGGCTTCGAGATAGACGTGTGCCATACCGTCGGAGGCTTCGGGGATCAGACTGAACGCCATCGTCATGCCCGGCTCGCCCGCACCGCCCAGGAACAACGCGTACGCCGACCAGCCGAAGGACGCCACGACGCCGAGCGAGACAAGGGTGTCCATCGTCGCCGTCGAGTGCCGCAGCCCTCGTAGTGCCCGGCTGTGGAACGGCCACGCGCTCCACACGGCGACCGGGGCGGTCAGTACGAAGCACAGCCACTGCCAGTTGCGGAACTGCCAGGCCGGCACCATCGACAGCACAAGGACGGGCACGGCGAGCAGTGCGGTGATGAGCAGCCGCTCCCGTTCCTGACGGGCGGCGCCTTCGGACGAGGCCTCCCCCGCACCGGAGCCCTGCTCCTTCTGGGGCGGGGCGGGCAGCGCGGCCGTGTATCCGGCCTGCTCGACGGCGGCGACCAGGTCCGCGGGCCGGACGTCCTCCGGGTGGCTGACCCGGGCCCGCCCGGTGGCCAGGTTGACCGTCGCTGTCACGCCCTCCAGCCGGCCCAGCTTCTTCTCCACCCGCCGGACGCAGGCGGCGCAGGTCATGCCGCCGACGTCGAGGTCGGTGGTGACGAGCAGGAGTGCGTCGCCGCCGGGGGCGGATACCCCTTCCGCGCCCATCAGTCGCCGCTCCCGTGGTCCATGTGCGTACCGTCCTCGGGGTCGCCGTCCTGTGTGCCGGTGTCGCCCGGGTCGGTGCCGGTGCCGGAGCGGTGCATGCCGGGCGCGACCGGGCCCGCGGCGGATCCCACCGCGTACGACACCGTGAAGACGACCGCGAGGAGCAGCAGGAAGGCGACGACGGCGGGCGGACGCCGCAGGCTCCGCGGTCTGCGCGGGATCTCGGCAGCCCTCGTGGACGAGGAAGACTGCTCGTGTTGTTCCACCACCGGCCTCCTGGCACCGCTCGGATTCTGATCAGGGGTCGGTGCGGGTGGGGCAGGGGTTCCCGGGCGCTCCGGTGACCTACGCCACACGGAGCGCCCGTACGGAGCGCCCGTTCGGCAGGGGGCTGCCCGAAAGGGCGTCACCGACCGAAGAAGAGCGTCAACGGCTCACGCGTCGCCCGCACGACGGCTCCGCAGCCACCAGGCGCCACCACCGAGCACCACCACGCCCGCCACGATGGCGACGGGCACGGCGACGGACATGCCGTTGTCCTCCTCCGTGCTGTCCGCCGCGGCTTCCGCGTCCGGCGCCGACGACTCGGCGGCCTTCGCGTCGGACGCGCTGTCGGACGGGGCGGCCGTCGTCGGCTCCTCGGTGGGCGTGGGGCTGACGGGCTTCGCGCCGGGTGCCGCCGGCTCCAGGTCCAGACGCGGGGCGGGGTGGCCGTGGCCGTGCTCGTCGCCGGTGTCTTCCAGTTCGATCCAGCGGTCGACCTTGCCGTCGCTGTAGCTCTGGAGCGTCTTGAAGACCAGCGACTCGGCGTCGGGCAACTGCCTTACGGTGACGACGTATTCGGCGTTCTCCCCGACGGGGAGCTTGGTGCCCGAGACGGTGTAGCCGCGGCTGGTGGTGGCGTACTTCCAGCCGTCCGGGCCCTCCTTGTAGGTGATGTCCGCGGGGGTGATGCCCTCGGGGAGGATCACCTCCAGCTTGGTGATGCCGGCAGAGGCGGACTCGGAGGCCGCGGAGAAGGTGAGCTCGGCGTTCTGGTCGAGGGCGCGGGCGCCGTCCGCCTCTACCTCGGCGTGCGCGGCGGCCGGTGCCGCGGTGGCGAGGGCGATCGCGAACGCGACGCCCGTGAGGGCGGCGAGACGGCGTGAACTGCGGGCCGGCGTGGAGCGATGCACGGGGAACTCCTTCGATCAAACGGTGAAAGTACGGGGCCCAGGGACCGGGCCGGGGCGGGGGTGGGCGAAGCGCACTCCCCCGGCCCGCCCTGGAAGATGGCGAGGGGTCGGGTGGCGGCGGGTGGGCTCGGCTCAGGCCGTGGCGCCCTCGACGGCTCGTGTCGCCTCGAAGCCCGCCTCGGCGACCGCCGCGCTCACGGCGGCGTCGTCGAACGCCTCGCCGCGGACGGCCATACGCCCCGTCGGGACGTCGATGTCGACCGCGGTGACGCCGGGGACTTCGGCCAGCTTCGCCGTGATCTTCGCGGAGCAGCGCTCGCAGTGCATTCCGGTCACGGTGTAGGTCGTCTCGACCATGGTGGTTGTGCTCCTGGTTTCTCGGTTCCGGCCGTCCGCTCCGCGAGGGCGGGCTCGGCCGGTGAAGGGGTGGTCGGCCGGCGCACGAGGGCGCGGCCGATGCCCGAGGCACAGGGGACGTAGGGCTCCCCCGCGTCCGGGTGGACGGCCTCGGGATTCCGGCTGCCGTCAGACGGCGGCGATCCCCGCTGGTGGTCCCCGAGAAGTGAGGGAGTAGGTGAGCAGAAGCTGCCGTGGTGGCCCGTCCGAACCGTGCCGACGGACGGGTACACGCGGGCGGTGCGGTGGTGCGGGCAGCCGGAGGGCCAGGCGCATTGGGGCGAAGAGCCATCCGGTGAGCGCCCGCAGGATGCGGAAGGCGGCGCGCTCGCCGTGGGCGAGCCACAGGGCGCACAGCAGCGCGGCCAGCAGATGCGCGGCGAGCATACCGGCCGAGGACATACCGACCGTGCCGTGGGCGAGGGTGTGCCCGCTGGGCATGTGCTGCATCGCACCGGCGGAGTGCACAACACCGGTCACATGGTCCATGGAGGCCGTGGAACCGGTCGCGGCCGTGGAGGCCGCCGAACCCGTCGCGATCGCGGAGTACGAGGCGGTCGACACGGACTGCGCGAGCGCGAAGGAGGTGTGGAGTACGGCCTGCGCCACGACCGCGAAGCAGCCGACGAGAACCGGTCCGCGCTCCCGCCCGGCCGGCCCCCAGGCCGCTGCCCCGGTGAGTACCGCCGCCGCGGCCATGGCCCACCAGGGCACCGCGGTTCCGGACATCATGACGTGGCCCAGGGCGGTGAGCAGCACACACACCGCGGCGAACACGGCGGCGCGCAGCGTGCGAGAACACCACCCAACGGCCATGGCGCCTCATCCTCGCAGTCCGGGTCTCACACGTCACAAGAGGTTACGTACCTGGCCCCGTGGCCCGACTCATTCCAGTCGCTGTGATCCAGCACACAATAGTGGACGGGAACCGGCGGGGTGCCCCCTCCGACACCTGGCGAGGACCCGGGAAGTGCGCCGGGGCGGGGCGGAGTTGAGGAGGGGCGCCGGTGACGGCCGAGAAGAGTGACGTGCGGGCCGCCACCGGAAAGCGACCGGCTCCGCGGACCACGGCGATGACGGCGCTGCTGACGTGTGCCATGGCCTTCTCGATGATGCAGCTGTTCCTGCTCGGCGCCCTCGGCCCCCGGCTCGTCGACGACCTGGACGTGTCGCCGACCGTGCTGGGCCTGACGACGACGGTCGGCTTCGGTTCCGCCGCGCTGCTCTCACCGCTCGGCGGGCGCGTCGTGGACCGTTTCGGACCGCGCCGCTGTCTGGTGGCCCTGCTGCTGGTTGCGGCGGTCGCCCTGGCGCTGATCGGGGCGGCGCCCGGCCCGGGGTTCCTGCTGGCCGCCGTCGCGCTGGGCGGGTTGCCGCAGGCGCTGGCGAATCCCGCCACGAACAAGGCGATCCTGGCGACCGTTCCCGCCGCACGGCGTGGCTCGGTGACGGGCATGAAGCAGTCGGGTGTGCAGCTGGGCGCGTTCGCCGCGGGCCTGCCCCTGGCCGCGCTTGCCGGGGGCGTCGGCTGGCGGGGAGCGGTCTGGGTGGCCGCCGCGACGGCCGTACCGGCCGCGGTCTGGGCAGCCCGTACCCTGCCCGCGGATCCGCCACCGAAGTACGCGTCCGCCGCCTGGCTGCCCCGGGGCGCCATCGCGTGGCTGAGCGTCTTCTCGCTGTTGCTGGGCTGCGGCATCGCCTCCGTGAACACCTATCTCGCGCTCTACGGCGCACGGGAGCTCGGACTCGGCGCCACGGCGGCCGGCGCGCTGGTGGCGGTGCTCGGTCTCGCGGGGATCGCCGGGCGGGTCGGCTGGTCGAAGGTGGCCGGGCAGCCCGGGCGGGCGCTCTGGCTGCCGGGTGTGCTGGCGGCGGGCGCGGTGGGGGCGGCGCTGCTCATCGCGGCGTCGGCGTACGCGCATCCGCTGGCCTGGGTCGCGGCGGTGGCCGTGGGGGTCTTCGCGGTCTCGGCGAACGCGGTCTCGATGGTGCTGGTGATGCAGCGTGCGGCACCCGGCCGGGCCGGGCAGGACTCGGCGCTGGTCTCGGCGGGCTTCTTCGCCGGGTTCGCCATCGGCCCCCCGCTGTTCGGCCTGCTCGCCGCCGGCCACTACGGCACGGGATGGCTGCTGGTGGCGGGCGAGTTCGCGGCAGCCGGCCTGGTGGCGCTGGTCTGGGCACTGCGCGAGCGACGATCGGCCGTACGGCCATGAGTGCGACGCCCGCGGCCATGGGCGGCCCCGGCGCCGCCGTGCCCGACTGGGCCGCTCCCGCGCTGGCCCGTGTCCTCGACCAGGTGGCCGTCACCCGGACCGAGGTACAGGACCGTTTCCCGCTCTGCGCGGACCCCGGGAGCGGCCGGTGGACCACAACCGGGCGCGGCTCGTGGACCGGCGGCTTCTGGGCCGGACTGCTGTGGCTCCGCGCCCGGCACACGGGCCTGCGCTGCGACCACGAGGCCGCCGAACTGTTCACCGGCCGCCTCGGCACCTGGGTGGACGTGGACACGGTCACGCGCGGACTCATCCTCTGGTACGGCACCGCACTCGCCGACACACCCGAGGCCACCGCTCTGCGGCTGCGGGCCACCCATGCCTGCCGCGGCGCCTACGATCCCCGACTCGGCCTGGTCCCCTGGGGCTCGGCGTTCGGCGGACCCCGCCTGCTGGCGCGCGTGGACGGTGTCCCCGGCATGCTGTCCCTGCTGGCCCCGGTCGATCCGCGGGCGGCACGCTCCCACCTCACTCGCCACCTCGAACTCTGCCTGGGCGCGGACCCCTTGTGCTGGTCGTTCGCGTACGAGCGGCCCGACGGCTGGGTCCCCCGCGACGACCCGCCGCCCGGCTGGAGCCGCGGTCGCGCATGGCTGCTGCTGGCGGTCGCCGACGGCGGGCACCTGCTCCAGCCCGGCGATCTCAAAGCGGCCGTCCACCGTCTGGTCACCGATCCCGTCGTGCCACCGGCCGACGAGGCCCGTCCCCAAGGTCCCCCCGACACATCGGCGGCCGCGATCACCGCGGTGGCCCTGCTCAAGCTCGGCCGCCGTGAACAGGCCCTCACCCTGCTCGGTGAACTCGTCCGTTCCCATCTCACGGACGACGGCCGCCTCCTGAACGGCTGTTACGACCTCGCCGCCGGGACAGCGACCCAACACGAGCTGATCTGGGGCGACTTCTTCCTGGCTTACGCCCTCGCCGCGCTCACGGGCCTCGTCGACGTGCACGACGCCTGACCGGTCTCGGAAGGACAGCCGTCCCGGCGGGACAGCCGCCTTGGGGGGGGACAGCCGCCTTAGACGGGCCGTGAGGCAGCCGCCTCGGAGGGACAGCCGTCCAAGCGGCTGCCTCACGACCCTTCCCTCAGTACCCGGCGGGCGACCGACGTGATGTGCAGTTCGTCCGGGCCGTCGAGGATCCTGGCCGCTCTGCCCGTGCGGAACAGGGCGGGCAGAGCGGTGTCGGGGCCGAGTCCCGCCGCCCCGTGCACCTGGATCGCCGCGTCCGCGACCTGCTCCAGGGCGCGGGCGGCGGCCACCTTGGCCAGGCCCACCTCCACATGGGCGTCGAGTCCGGCGTCCAAGCGGGCCACGGCCTCGTACACCAGCGGACGGGTGGTGCGCAGGGCGAGCAGCGCCTCGAAGACGTGCCGCTGGACGAGCTGGAGGTCGGCGAGCGGGCCCCGCGAACGGTTCCGGGTCGTCGCACGCTCCCGCATCAGGTCGAAGGCGCGGGCCGCCTGCCCCAGCCAGCGCAGACATCGCAGCGTACGGCCGAGCTGGAGCCGTTCTCCCGCGACGGCGAGGGCGTTGCCGCGTCCCCCGACGAGGTGGTCGGCGGGCACGGTGACGTCGTCGAGTTCGATCTCCCACTGACCGCCCGCGCCGAGCACCGGCAGCTCCCGCACCACACGGAAGCCGGGTGAGCCGGTCGGCACCAGCAGCAGCGACAGGCCTTCACGGTCGCCGGGCCCGCCGTCGGTACGGGCGAGCACGGTGACCAGATCGGCGCCGGCCGCCCCGCTGGTGAACCACTTGCGGCCACTCACTCGCCAGCTGCCGTCCTCGTGCGGCTCCGCGCGGGTGGCGGTGAGGAAGGGGTCCGTGCCGGGTGTGTCCGGCTCGGTCATCGCGTAGCAGGCCTGGATGTCCCCGGCGACCATACGTCTGGTGTAGCGGTCGCGGACGGCGGGGCTGCCGTGCCGCCGGAGCATCAGCGTGTCGAGCAGCGGGGCCGAGCCGAGTATCAACGGGCCGTGGTCGCTGGCTCCCTCGGCCTCGGCGACATGGGCGTACGAGCGCAGCGGCAGCCCCTGGCCGCCGAGTTCCGTGGGCAGCGGGAGCGCCCAGAGCCCCGCCGCCCGCGCCTCGTCCCGGAGGCCGTGCAGGACATCCGCGGCCTCGGAGCCGCCGGCGTCCAGCACGGGCTCGTGAGGCAGCACACGGTCCCGTACGAACACCGCGACCCGGTCTCTCAACTCCTCGGTTTCCGCGGGGCATTGCGGTGCTCCGGTGATGTGCTCCATACGGCTTTCCTCACTTTTTCTCCGGGGCACGGGAACCCCGGCCACCGGCCGTCCGACTCCCTCTTCCGTGGAACTGGTCGGGAGCGATCGCCCCCGGGTTCCCGTGTGTGAGGAAAGGAGAGGCATGGCGACTCCAGCCACACCGGCCATCGCCCGGAGAGCCGCACCACTCGACGGGCTCCGCTTCGAGGGGTCGGGTCCACCGGGCGTGGCGGACGCGCTGGTCGCGGAGCATCTACGGCTGCTGGGCGCGCGGTCCGACGGCGGTTCGGGAGGTCGGCTCACCGTCTCCGGTCCCGATCCCGACGCGGTCTCCGCCGCCACTACCTGGGGTGATGGGGCCGTCGACGAGGCCACCGTCCAGGCGGTCACCGGCGTCATGGCCGTGCACGGCCGCCGCGACGGCGCCCCGCGCGGGCTCGCCGCCGACTACGTGACCACCACCACCGGTGTCCTCGCCGTGCAGGGCCTGCTGGCCGGTCTGCTGGCCCGGGCACGCGGGGCGGGAGCCGTCGCGCATGTCGAGGTGAGCGCCGAGCGGGCCGCGCTGCTCACGGTCTCCCAGTATCTGGCCGCCGAGGGCGCCGAGGAGGGCGAGGCGGCGGAACTCGCGCCGGGCGGACCGCCGTTCACGTCGTCCGACGGAACGGTCTTCGAACTGGAGACGCTCGATCCGGGTGTGTGGGCGGCGTTCTGGAGTGCTCTGGACGCGCCCGCCGACGCGGTCCGCCGGGGCTGGCGCCCCTTCCAGTTCCGGTACGCCACGGCCTGCGCGCCCCTCCCTCACCAACTGCACGCGGCCGTACGGGCGTCGGAGTGGGAGCGGATCCGGCGGGCCGCCGAGGTGTCCGGCGCCGATGTGTGTCCGCTTCGGTCACTCGCCGAACGGGCCGCCGAGTTCGACGGGTCGGATCCGTGGCGGTTGACGCCGTCCGAGAGCAATGCGTACTTCCCCGTCACGACCGCCAATGACCTCCCCCTCGCCGGGTTCGTCGTCCTGGAGGCCGGGCGGCGTATCCAGGCACCGCTCGCCGCCCATGTCCTGGGTCTGCTGGGGGCGGAGGTGGTCCGGGTCGAGCCGCCGGGCGGTGACCCGTTGCGCGGGATGCCACCCACGTGTTCCGGGGTCTCGGCACGGTGGCTCGCGCTGAACCGGGGCAAGAAGGCCGTCGAGGTGGACATCAAGTCCCCCGCGGACCGGGAGCGGTTGCGGGAGATGGCCGCCGGCGCCGATGTGTTCCTGCACAACTGGGCGCCGGGCAAGGCCGCCCAGCTCGGCCTCGACCACGAGCACCTGACCGCGGCCAACCCGTCGCTGGTGTACGCGTACACCGGCGGATGGGCGGACCGGCTGCCCGACGCCCCCATGGGCACCGACTTCATGGTGCAGGCCCGCACGGGCGTGGGCGAGGCGGTACGGTCCGCCGACGAGCCGCCCGCCCCGTCCCTGATGACCCTGCTCGACGTGCTCGGCGGACTGCTGGGAGCCGAGGCGGTCCTGGCCGGGCTGCTGCTGCGTGAGCGCGCCGGGCACGGGGTGCGCGTGGACTCGTCCCTGCTCGGGGCCGCCGATGTACTCACCGCGCCCGCCCGCGACCGGGTGACACAGGGGCTTGACCCGCGTCGGCCGGCCGGGTTCCGCCGCCCGGCACGCACTGCGGACGGCTGGGTCGCCCTCGCCGACCACCACGCACTCCCCCTCGACGTGACTGGGCTGTCCACCGGACAGGCCCTCGAAGAGCTGCGCGGGCGTGGTCTGTCCGCCGTCCCGGTCGTCACCGACCTCGCCGATCTTCTCTCCACCGGCTCGATCAGCCGTGACGCGCACGGCGCCCCCGCCGTCCCGACCCCCTGGAGCTCCGTATGACCGTGGACCTGCACGACCTGCTGCCCACCGCACTGCGCCGCGGCTGGGCGGTCGACGGCACCTGCCCCGACCTGGACCTGTACAGCCTCTTCCGGGCCCGGCAGATCTCCGACCTGCACCGCACGGCGGTCATCGACGCCAAGGGCAGACTCTGTTACACCGCCCTAGACCGCAAGGTGCGATGTCTCGCCGGCGGTCTCTCGGGGCTCGGCATACGCGCCGGTGACGTGGTCGGCATACAACTGCCCAACGGCCGCAACGCCGTCATCGCCGACCTCGCGCTGGCCGCCCTGGGCGCCGTCGCGCTGCCCTTCCCGGTGGGGCGGGGCGAGCGCGAGGCGGCCTCGCTGCTGCGCAGGGCGGAGGCGGTCGCCGTCATCGCCGCCACCGAGCACCACGGCGAGCGGCACGCGACCGACCTCCTCGCGCTGGCCGGTGAACTGCCCGCCCTGCGCACGGTGGTCGCCGCCGGGCCCGGTACGGCACCCGAAGGCACCGTCGCGTTCTCCGCCCTCCTGCGCACCGACCCGGCGGCCTTCTCCGCGGCCCGCCCCGACCCGGACTCGGCCGCCCGCATCCTCGTCTCGTCCGGCTCCGAAGCCGAGCCGAAGATGGTGGCGTACTCGCACAACGCCCTGGCCGGCGGCCGAGGAAACTTCCTCGCCTCCCTCATCCCCGACGACCGGCCGCCGCGCTGTCTCTTCCTCGTGCCGCTGGCGACCGCCTTCGGCAGCAACGGCACCGCCGTCACGCTGGCCCGGCACGGTGGCACACTCGTCCTCCTGGACCGCTTCACACCCGAGGCGGCCCTCGCCGCGCTCATCGAGCACGAACCCACCCACGTCCTGGGTGTGCCCACGATGATCCGCCTGATGCTGGACCGGATCGCGGCCGACGGCAGGCCGGAGTTCACCGCCCCGACGGCGATCGTCGTGGGCGGGGCTCCTCTCGACGAGGCCACCGCGGACGAGGCGCGCAAGGTCTTCGGCTGCCCGGTCGTCAACCTCTACGGCTCCGCCGACGGGGTCAACTGCCACACAGGACTGGGTGACGTACCGCTGCGCGGCGAGGGGCCCGGCATCCTGGCAGGCCATCCCGATCCGCGGGTCGCCGACATCCGGATAGCCGTGCCCGACCTGCCCGGACTCCAGGAGGCTCCGCAGGGTTCGGTCGGCGAGATCGTGGCCCGTGGGCCGATGACCCCGCTGTGCTATGTCGCCGCCCCCGACCTCGACGCCCGCTACCGCACCACCGACGGCTGGGTCCGCACCGGCGACCTGGGGGTCATCGAGGAGGACGGCAATCTGCGGATCGTGGGGCGTCTCAAGGACGTGGTGATCCGGGGCGGGGCCAACATCAGCCCGGCCGAGGTGGAGCTGGAACTGGCCGCGCATCCGCTGGTGCGGGACGTGGTCTGTGTCGGCGTACCGGATCCGCTGATGGGTGAGCGGCTCGCGGCCTGTGTGGTGCCGCGGGGCGCGGCTCCGACGCTGGAGGAGCTGTGCGCGCATCTGGAGGCGCGTGGTCTGGAGCGGCGCAAGCAGCCCGAACGGCTGCTGGTGGTCTCCGAGTTGCCGCTGACTCCGGCGGGCAAGCCGGACCGGTCACAGCTGCGGGAACGTTTCCTGACACCGGCCCAAGCGGGTTGACCGACGTCGTCGAGCATGAGTGGGGCCGCCCGGAACTCTCCTGGGCGGCCCCGCACTCGTGTCGGAGGCGGTCTGTCGTTACGAGGCCATGGCCTGCTTGATGGTCTCGGCCGCGTTCCTGAACACGGCCAGCAGGTCCAGGTCCTCGCCGGGGTAGTTGACTATCTCGACCTGCTTCGCCCCCGAGTCCGGCAGTACCTCGCCCGTGCTCATGTGGACGTTGTCGAAGACGTAGGCGGGCTTCTTCTTCGCCAGGTCGGAGAGCTGCTGGGCGGTGACGGCGTCGGGACCGTAGGTGCCGGTGACCTCGGCGCCCGTCATCTTCGCCGACCATACGGAGAAGGCCTGCGCGACGACGGCCGGAGCCTTGCCGCCGGGCCACGCCTCCTTCAAGTCGGCCTGGAGTGTGCCGTATTCACTCGCGAAGGACGTGTTCCACTTCGCGGCGGCGTCCTCGGTGCCGAACAGCTTGCCCAGCCGGGTGACTTCGGCGCCCGCCTTGTCCACGTCGTTGTCGAGGCCGACCTCGACGAGTTCGGCGTCGGACCCGGCGGCCTCCTTGATCTTCTCGGCGTAGGGCTCGAAGGGGGCGTAGAGCACGAAGTCGGCGTCGGCGACGGCCGTCAGGTCGGACGGCTTGGGGTCGTAGTCCGGGGCGTGCTGGGCGGACGAGGGCACGATGACCGTGACGTCCTCGGCCCCGGCGGCCTTGGCGAAGGCACCCTCCCACGTGGTGGTGGCCACGACGACGGGAGCGCCGTCGCCCTGCTTCCCGCTCGCGCCCGTGTCCGTGTCGGCGGCGTTGTCGGAGCCGCAGGCGGTGGCGGTCAGGACGAGCGCCGCACTCAGGCTCAGTGCGAGGACGGAAGGGACACGGCGGGTGGTGCGGACGCGGATGCGCGCCATGAGCTGATTCTCCGTTCGGGTATGGCGTGGACCGCCAGGACGACGATCCCGGCGGTCAGGACGAGGACGGGGCCCGGCGGCCAGTCGAGTTTCAGCGCGACGAGGAACCCGGTGAGGTTCACCACGACACCGATGCCGACCGCCCAGGCGGTGATGGACTTGAGCGACGTGCCGAGCCTGCGTGCGGCGAGCGCGGGCAGCAGGGTCAGGGCGTCGACGAGCAGCGCGCCGGTCAGTTTGATCGCCCCGGCCACGGAGACCGCGACCAGGACGAGGAGCAGCAGGGTCAGCAGGTCCACGCGGACCCCGGAGGACAGGGCGAGTTCACGGTCGTGGAGCAGCAGGGCGAGGTCGCGGCGGCGCCACCAGAACAGGGCCGGCACCACCACGGCGAGGGCGGCCAGCAGCCACAGGTCGGGCGCGCCCACGGAGAGGATCGATCCCCACAGCAGGGCGAACGCGCCCTGTGCGTTGACCCCGGACACGGACAGGACCAGCAGCGCGGCGGCGATGGCGAGACTCATCAGCAGCCCCATCGCACCCGACAGGCCGTCCGGTGTACGGGCGAGCGGGGTGACGCCGGCCCCGGCGAGGGCGCAGGCGACGAGAGCGCACAGCATGGGGTCGAGCCCGGTCAGCAGGCCGACGGCGATGCCCAGGAGGGCGACGTGCATCATCGCGAACCGCACCGGCATGATGTCGAGTCCGACGATCACCACACCGATCACGGGAAGTCCGATCGCGGCCAACAGCAGTGCGGCACCGGCCCGTTGGACGGGTACGAGCTGGAGGAGTTCGCCGAGGTCCGCGGTGGCGAGGCTGTTCACCGGACCTCCCGCAGCCGGCCCGCGGCCATCTCCAGTACGCGGTCGCAGCGGTCGGCGAGGGCCCGGTCGTGGGTGACGACGACCACGGTCACCGGCAGGGACAGCAGTACGTCGGCGGCCTCCTCCTGCCCGGCGAAGTCGAGCGCGGCGGTGGGCTCGTCGGCGAGCAGCACACCCGCGCCGGCGGCGACGGAACCGACGGCGCGGGCCAGGTACATCCGCTGGAGCTGTCCGCCGGACAGGGTGTGCAGCGGCCGTCCGGTCAGGGCCCCCACACCGAGCTTCCCGGCCGCCACAACGGCTTCGGCCTGCGCCCCGCTGCTGGCCAGCAGTTCGTTAGCCAGCAGGGGGAAGCGGCCCACGGCGGGCTTCTGCGGGATCCAGGCGCACGCGCGGCGCCGCCAGGCCCACTCGGCCGCCGTCGCGGCGCCCCGGCCACCGACCAGGACCTGTCCGCTCGACTGACGGTGCAGGCCCAGCACCGCGCGGATCAACGTGGTCTTGCCCGACCCGTTGGTGCCGGTCAGCGCAACCCGCTCACCTGCCCCGATGTTGAGATCCACACCGCGTACCGCCTCGACTCGGCCGTGCCGACAGGCGACTTCGCGCATCCGCACATCCAGACCGTCCATCCCACCTCCTGCTCGCTCCCCCAGAGGAGTCGGAGCGGGTGGGCGGCGAGTTCCCGGCGGTGCGGGGCCATTTCAGAAGGCCGTCAGGACGGGCCGTCCGCCACCGGCGAGGTCACCTCAGGTGGTGCCGTCCGGGGTGGGCTCCGGCTTGGTGTGGAGGATCTCGCGGGCCTGTTCCGCGGCGCGGGCGATGCTCTCGGAGACGAAGTCGAGGAATCGGGCGATGTTCTCCAGGCGGGCGGCGGCCGGGGTGCCCGGGCCCAGGACACCGACGCCCTCGCGTGCGGTGACGACGAGTTGGGCGGTGGAGCGGGCGCTGGCCATCATCGACTGGTACCAGACGTCGTCGTCGAAGACGTACCGCTCACGGCGGCGTTCGTCGCGTTCGCGGCGGATGAGTCCCTGACTCTCCAGGAACGCCACGGCCTTGGACACGGACGCCGGACTGACCTGAAGGCGCTGGACGAGTTCGGCTGCGGTGAGACTGCCCGAGTCCGTGATGCACAGACAGGCCAGCACCCGGGCCATCATCCTGGGCGCGCCCGACTGCACAAAGGCGGCGGCGAACATCTCCTCGTACGCGCGCACCGCCTCGGCGTCGCGGCCATGGGCCTGCACCGGCTCCCCGGGACGCCTGGGCGCGGCCTGTCTGCGGCGGTGAGCGCGGTGTGCCGTGGCGCGGTGGGCGAGTTCGGCACGGTAGGCGGTGGGGCCGCCGTTGCGCATCACCTCGCGGGTGACCGTCGAGGTCGGGCGTTCAAGGCGCCTGGCGATCTCGGCGTACGCGAGGCCGTCGGCCAGCCCCAGCGCGATCTGCTGCCGCTCGCCCTGCGTGAGCCTGCCTCCCGGCACAACGGTCTCCTTCACCCTCGGCGATGCTCCCCAAGGTCATTCACCCTAGCGCCCGCTCGCAAGCCATTGCAACGCGTCACGGTGGGGCGTTGCATTTGCGGGCATGGTTATTGCAACACGATCCCGCGTCCGATGTGTATGGATGGCAGTAGTACGCAATACGACTGTTGATCGAACATCAAAGGCAACGTAGCGTTTCTGGCGCTGGAAAGCCCGGCCCGCACTACTAAAGCCTGTTCAGCGCCTGCATCGCTTCCCGTTCGACGCGTGACAGGTCGTGGAGGACCGATCCGGCCTGCACGAGGTGGGTCGCGTCGCCGGATTCACCCGCCGTCCCGATGAGCCCGGCCACCTGGGTCCAGAGCGCGGCCGCCTCGGCGTACAGGGCGTGGCCGGCGCGCAGGTGACCGCTGTCGATCAGCTGGGCGCTCTCGGCGAGGAAGTCCCGGTAGAGATTGCGGAACAGGGCGCCACCTGTGCCGGCCCTCTCCATCAGGACGGCGGTCCGTGTCAGGTCGTCGCGCGGATCGTCACCGCGTTGCAGCCACTTCGGCACCTGCTTGGCGGCCTTGTCGATACCCCGGTGCCCCAGATTCGCGATGGGCGGGTTGAGGAAAACCTCGGCGCACGTCTTGATCGCGGGGATGATCCGTTCTTCTGGCCGGGGTGGGCCGCCGGGCGCGCTGATGGTGAAGGAGCGGTGCTTGGCGGTCATGGGTCCGCGTTCGGCTCTGGCGCGGGCCAGTGCGGCGAGGCCCGTCGAGACGGCTCCGCCCTGTGGTGCGGTGTCCACCAGATACGCGTCCTGCGCGTCGTAGCCGTACATGGCGACGACGTGCCCGCCGAAGTGCACCCTGCTGCTGAAGTAGTCCAGGTGGTAGCTGTCGAGTTGGAGACCGACGGGTCGGCCCACGTCGATCGGTGCGGCCACGTTCTGCCATGCCTTGCGTGGGGACGTGGTCTCCGCGACCACCAACTCCAGGCCCAGGTTGGCGGTCAGGTTCCTGGTGAGCTCGAACGGCCTGACCCGGCCTCCGAGGAAGGGGAATCCGATGGCCTTGCTGTCCCAGTAGACGAAGGACAGTCCGGAGCCGAGTCCCAACAGCATGGGTTCGGACAGGTCGAGTCCTTCATGCCGCAGCAGCACACCCAGCGCCGTGGTCTCGCAGTGCTGCATACCTCGGGCATCGAGGTCTTTCACCATGGCCGCCATGCCGCTCATTCTGCCTCGGCGTGCAGTGGGCCGGGTCGGTCAGGTCGGTCAGGTCCGTCGGGTCAATCGGGTCAATCGGGTCCGTCGGGTCCGTCGGGCCAGTCGGTCAAGAGCCGGCCCTTGCCCCGATGCCGTGCGCGAGAAGGCTCTCGGCGGTCTCCGCGATGGTGTCCTCGATGGGACGCGCCCGCCAGCCGAGAACCCGCTCCGCCTTGGCACTCGTGGCGTCGAGATCCCGGCCGAGCTGATGCCTGAGCAGCCGCATCTCCGGGTTCACCCTGCTCAGCGTGCGCGCGAGCCACAGGGGCATTTCGCGGGTCGGGGCCTTTGCGGCGCGCTCACCCAGGCGGTCGCGGAGGACGCGGGCGATGTCGACAACGCGCAGGCTGTGCCCGGCGACTGCCAGGAAGCGTTGGCCGGCGGCCGCCGGATCCGTCATCGCGCGCAGGTGCAGATCCGCGACGTCACGCACGTCGACGAAGCCCATGCCGAAGGGCGGGCACGCGGGGACCTGCCCTTCGAGCATCCTGCGCACCAGCCGCAGGGACGGCGGGTCGTCCACACCGAGCAGGGGGCCAAGGACACCAACGGGGTGGACCGCCACCAGTTCCAGACCATGGCCTTCGTTCTCGACGAACTTCCAGGCGGCACGCTCGGCGAGCGTCTTGGACCGCTGGTAGGGCGGGATGTCGCCGTCCACGTTGGTCCAGTCCTCCTCGGTGAAGGGGGTCGAGCGGGGTGCGTGCCCGATCCCGACGGCACCGAAGGCGCTCGTCAGGACGACCCGGCGTACCCCTGCGTCGCGGGCGGCGCGCAGCACCCTCAGGACGCCCTCCCGTGCCGGGACCACCAACTCGTCGTCGTTCGCCGGGGTGTGGCGCAGGGTCGGCGAGGCGACATGCAGCACGAAGTCGCAGTTGGCGACGGCGTCGTCCCAGCCCTCGGACTGTTCGAGGTCGGCGCGTACGACCGTGAGGCGGTCGTCGTCGAAGGACGCGGCCTCGTGGAGCCAGGAGCGCAGTGCCGGTTCGCGTCGCAGGTCGCGGACCGTGGTGCGGACGGTGTGCCCGGCTTCGAGCAGGGCCAGGACGCACCAGCTCCCGATGAATCCTGTTCCTCCGGTGACAAGTACTTGTGCCATGTGTGTCTCCTCTGCTTGCGACTCACGTTGCGGTATGTGCCGCGGAACGTGGGGCGGTGTGTGTTGTGGATCTTGCGGTTGAGGGTGCCGGTGAACGACGGGTCTCACGTGAGGGCCATCCCGGCCACCCACCTCGTCGAGGCCGGTCGTGCCAAGCTTGCTGTAATGCACGACGCTCCTTAGAATATTCGGAGAGCTCTCCGGATAATGTACTGGAGAACTCTCCACTTAGCAACGTGAGGTCCCGTGGTCCGTTCAGACGCCCGTGAGAACAGGGCGCGCATCCTCGCCGCGGCACGAGAAGCACTCGCGGCGGACGGCAGCACGTCGATGAACCAGATCTCCCAGCGCGCGGGGGTCGGCGCCGGCACCCTGTACCGCAACTTCCCCACCCGCGAGGCGCTGGTCCTGGCCGTCTACAAGGACGAGGTGGCCCGCATCACGGGCAGCGTCTCCGACCTGCTGGCCCAGAAGCCACCACTGGAGGCGCTGCGCGCCTGGACGATCGACCTCGTCGAGGCCATGCGCAGAAAGCACGGCCTCGGTGACGCCCTCGGCACGGGCGCGCAGCAGGCGATCACCGAGCAGACCTACGGTCCGGTGATCGCCGCGATCACGGAGCTCTTCGACGCCGGCAAGGCCGACGGAAGCATCCGCGTGGACGCCGAGCCCGGGGACTTTCTGCAACTCACCGGCGCGTTGTGGCGGGCCGCGTCCACCCCCGAGGACCGCGCACCCCACATGCTCGCGCTCATCCTCGACGGCCTCGGCGCGCACCGGTAGCCGCGGCACGGCCGTTCCGGCTGCCGCCTGACCGGTGAGTTGTGCCTCTGCGCGGCGTCTCCATGGTGAAGGTTCCACGACCCGACGACCCACGCGGCGATCGACGGCACGGGCTGGATCCAGGAAGCCGCCGACCGGCAGCGCCTGACCGAGGTGGGCCAGATCTTCCAGATGGACATGTACCACCCGGACCATCCGAACGGTGACTACCAGGTGGTCGACAGGGTCCGGGCCCTCGACCCCCGCACGCCATCGGCTGGATGACGGGCTGCCGCAGGGACGACGGTCAACTGGCCTTCGGCGGCTGGTTCTGGCACTACGACATCTCGCCGCTCGGTCCGTCCCGCGGCGAGGTCACGCTCACCTACGACTGGGCGGCGGTGCCGCAGTCCGCCTTTCGGCAAGATCAGAACGGCGTGGCGGGCCGGCGCCGCACACACCCTGTCAGCGGACGCCCTCGCACAACACTAGGTCGGTGAGGCGCTGGACGGCCGCCTCGGCACGCAGCAGCGGTTCGTCGGCGGGGTCCTTGCCGGTCGCGTTGATGACGATGCTGCGCGATCCGTCGTCCGTGACGCCGTCCCTGACACCGTGCCACCGTCGGTGTCCCCGCCGTGGCCCCAGCGATGGCCCCCACAGCTCAACGGTTGCCGCATCAGCCCCAGCCCGTAATGGAGCCCGGGGAAGGCCACTTGGAAGTCCTCGCCGACGGGCACGACCTGACGCATCCGGGCCAGTTCCCGTGGTGCCAGCAGGCGTCCCTGCATCAGGGACGTGAAGAAGCGGTCCAGATCGCGTTCCGTGGTGACGAGGGAGCCGGCCGCGTCGAGCCAGGACATGTCGCGGACGGTGGTGTCGGTCCAGCCTTCGGAACCCGGGAAGCGGTGGTACGTGTGGGCATGCGGTCCGGGGAGGAACGGATCATGTCCAGGAGCGTAAGTACCTTGCAGACCAAGGGGCTTGACGATCCGGTCGTGCACTTCCGTGCCCCAGGGCCGACCGGTGACCTTCTCAATGATCATTCCGGCGAGTACGTAGTTGGGGTTGGAGTAGTTCCAGTCCGGCTCGGGGTCGTTGGGGTCGGCGGGCGGAAAGTCGGGCCTGCTGCGCATGGCGCCCGCGACGAGTTGCTCCGGCTCGACACGGTCGAATCTGTGCCGCTGGAACGCGGCGGCATCGCCACCCGTGTCGTCGGTGTAGTCGTAGTTGTGGATGCCGCTGGTGTGCTGGAGCAGATGACGGACAGTGATACGCCTGCCGTCGTTGGCATTGCCGGTGACGACACCGGGGAGCCACTTCTCCACGGTGTCGTCCAACGACAGCCGTCCCTCGGCGACCAGTTGCAGGATCACCGTGGCGACGAACGGCTTGGTCGCGCTGACGGCCCGTAGGGATCCGCCGTGCGGCACGGGACGGCCGGTGCCCAGCTTCACCTCCCCCGCGCGGGCCTGGACACGACGGTGCCCGTCGCGGACCTCCACCGAAATCCCCACGTAGCCCGCATCTTTGAGCGTGCGCTCCACCTCCGCCCGCAGTTCGGCCCGGCTCAGTGGACCGCCGTCCCCGGCCGGGGACGGCGTCACGGGAGTCAGGGCCGACACCGGGCCCGCCGAGGCGGGCACCGCCGGAGCAACGGCCGCGAGTACAGCGCCGACCAGGGCGACAGCCAGACGGGACCCGGTGTTCTTTGTGTATGGCTTGGACATGCGGCCAGCATCTGCGAGCGCTGTCACCGGCACCATGAGGGTGCCACCCGGAGGCAGGTGGGGAAATCCCCCTGCTTCACTCCTGTCGCTCAGAACCCCGTCAGCGTGGTCTTGCCCACGACCTTGCCCGACTCCTGGAGCCGGTGCGCGTCACGGAGGTTGGTCGCGTTGATCGGGCCGAAGTCACGGGTGGCGGTGGTGGTCAGGATGCCGGCGTCGGCCAGCCGCGCGATCTGGGTGAGGATGTGGTGCTGCACGGCCTGGTCGGGCGTACTGAACATCGAGCGGGTGAACATGAACTCCCAGTGGAAGGAGATGCTCTTCGCCTTGAGCACCCCGATCGGCAGGGCGTCGAAGTCGTCGATGGCGACGACGTGGCCGAAGGGGTTCAACGCCTCCGCGTACGCGGCCAGGTTGCGGTCGGTCCCCGTGGTGCTGAAGACGTGGTCGACGCCGTTCGGCGCCACCTCGGCAAGCTGCGGCCCCAGCGGCTCATGGTGGTTGATCACATGGTGCACACCCATCCGGCGCGCGAACTCCACGCTCTCCGGCCGGGACGCCGTACCGACGACCGTCAGGCTGGTCAGTGCGCGGGCCAGTTGGGCGGTGACGGCACCCACACCGCCGGCGGCGGCGGTGACCAGCAGGGCGCCTGTCTGCTCCAGCGCGCCGACCCGCAGGCCCAGCCGCTCGAACAGTCCCTCCCACGCGGTGAGGGACGTCAGCGGCAGCGCGGCGGCCTCGGTGAAGGAGAGCGTGGTGGGCTTGCGGGCGACGAGTCGTTCGTCGACGGCGTGGTAGCGGGCGTTGGTGCCGGGGCGGTCGAGCGCACCCGCGTAGAACACCTCGTCACCGACCTGGAAGAGCCGTACCTCCTCGCCCACGGCGACCACCGTGCCGGCCGCGTCCCAGCCCAGCACCTTCAACTCGCCGCCGGGGTCGGCGCTCTGCCGGATCTTGTAGTCCACCGGGTTGACGGCGATCGCCTCCACCCGCACCAGCACATCGTGCGGGCGTGGCTCGGGGACCGGCAGTTCCACGTCGAGCAGGCTGTCCGCCTCCTCGATCGGCAGGCACTTGCGGTAACCGACCGCGGGCATCGTCGCGGGGAGGGTGTGGGGGACGTCGTTCATGACGGACAACCTTTCGATGTGCAGATCGAAGTCGTGGTCGGAGTGCAGTCGATTCGGTGCTTGGCGTGCGGGTCGCATTGGGCGGCTGGTGCGCCGGTCGATGCGTGGCCCGCACGGACACGTCCGCGACAGTACGGAACACAGGGTGGTTACCCGCAAGGGCCACTAGTTCCCATTGGGTACTGTTGGCGTATGGAAACCAGGTCTCCCGAATGCCACGACCCCAAGAGTGTCTACTCCGCCGCCTGTCCCTGCCGCGACATGCTGGACCTGCTCGCGAACAAGTGGAGCGCGCTCGCGCTCGGCGCGCTGGAAGAGGGGCCGCAGCGCTTCGGAGCACTCCGCGCCCGCCTGCAAGGGGTGAGCCCCAAGGTCCTCACCCAGACCCTGCGCCGCCTGGAGGACCACGGTCTCGTCGACCGCCGGGTCTACGCCGAGGTCCCGCCCCGCGTCGAGTACAGCCTGACGCCGCTCGGAAAAGACGCCTGTATCCCGCTCGCGCATCTGCGCAACTGGGTGGAGGACAACATCGGCCGGTTCCCGGAATCAGCCTGACGGGCGACGCGGGTACGAGTCTCCCGGCCCGGCCCGGTGCGGCCCAGCCGGGGTTCGGGCAGGTGCGGGGCGACGTCCTGGAACGGAGGCGTTCGTTCAGGCGGGACGGCACCCCACACCCGGTCCGTGTCGGCGATCCCGACGGAGTTCCACCGGAATACCGGACTACTGCACGATAGAGGTTATTGCATATCAACAGCAATAGGGCCTCGGGGTCGTAGGGCTCGCACTCACCGGCCGGAGGCGGCAGAGCTCGCCGGGACCGGGCTCACCGGGATGAGTTCACTGGGGCCGGGCTACTGGGACCGGGCGTCGCCCGCGAAACGCCGGCAGTCACCGCACAGGCCCCACCAGGTGATCTCCGCCTCGTCGACCGCGAAGCCCTTGGTGTCGATCGGGTCGAGGCAGGGCGCGACACCAACACTGCAATCGACGTCCTCGATGCGTCCGCAGTTGCGGCAGACCAGGTGATGGTGGTTGTCCCCGACGCGGAGTTCGTAGCGCGCCGGGGAGCCGGCCGGCTCGATGCAGCGGATCAGCTGCGACTTGGTCAGGTCCTCCAGCACGTTGTAGAGGCCCTGCCGGGACAGTCCGCTCAGCGCGGGCTTGCCCACACCGATGCGGCCTTCGAGTTCGGACGCGGTGGAGTGCGGGTTGCCGAGGAGGGCGGTCAGCACGGCGCGGCGCTGGGACGTGTTGCGCAGACCCTTGCGCTTCAGCATGTCGCCGGCAAGCTGCTCGGTGTCCATGACCCTCCCGCTCCCCACGTCCACGTCGACTCTCCGCCCGTCGGTGAATCTCCGTCCCCAGGCGGCTCACCAACCAAGCATGCCGCCTATTTGGATATAGTCAAATCTTGCCCGCGCTCGCCGCCACCCTGGCCAGCAGCGTGCCGAGGATGTCGTCCGCGTGGGTCCACGGGAGGGCGGCTCCCGCGTCCGACACAACATGGCGGCGCGCGGCGGGTATGCGCCGTGCAAGCGTGACCCCGAGGTCCGGGGAGTGGAACGGGTTCGTGTCGTGCTCGCTGTACCAGAGATCCACCGGAACCAAGACAGTGGCCGGATCGAAAGACCAGCGCATGGCGGCCAGGACGGTCTCGCGCGCATACCCGTCGGGGCCCTGGGCAAAGCCCTCGGCCAGGGCGTGTCGATAGGCGTCCCGGAAGTCCGGATCACCGAAGACTTGGTCGTCCCGGCCGCCGGACTCGCCAGTGATCAGCTCGAAGAGCGCGTCAGCGGTGGCGGCCTCCGCGAGCAGACCCTGTGCGGCCGCCGGATCCCTCGCCGCCAGCCGCACAAGCATCGCGGCCTCGGGTTCGAGCAGGTCCGTGAAGGCCGGATGCGCGATTTCGTCCGTGCCCGAGACCACGGCAACACCGGTGACCACGCCGGCCGCGGCGCAGGCGAGAGCGCAGGGCGCGCCCATCGAGTAGCCGAGAGCCGCCATACCTCGCAACCCACGAAGCCGAGCGAACTCACCGATATCCGCGGCCCAGTTGTGCAGAGTCCAGTCGGCCATGGCATCGGACGCGCCGAGGCCCGGACGGTCCACGGAGATCAGCCGTACGCCGAGCCACTGGACGGCACGCACATCGACCCCGAGCCATCTGCTCGTGGCGGACCCGGGGCAGAGCAGCACCGGCCACCCCGAGGGTGATCCCCACTCTGCCCAGCCGAGCACACGCCCGCTCGCGAGCCGGGTCTCCCCCAGCCGCCCCGGAGGCGTTACGCCTGTTGTCATCGTCCCTCAGCATTCCCGGCGCCGACACTCCGACATCCCTAAAATTGACTCACTCCACTCTAGGACCTAACTTGCCATGAGGGCGTCAATCCGGCCGCGCCGACCCACGCCCACCACTTCGACAACGCACCCCCTATCCCCGATCTTCCCCCAGGAGACACCCATGACCTGCTACGACTGCATCCAAGACGGCCACCAGGAGAGCTCCGCCGTCGGCGTGTGCGCACGCTGCGGACTGGCTTCCTGCCCCGATCACGCACACGTTCTCCAGTCCCATGTACAGCGCTCCAACGGCATGGGCAGCTCCGTCAGCCCACAGCGCGCCCGACTCTTCGTCTGCAACGCCTGCCACACGGCCGCCACGGCCTACTGAAGTACGCCCCCCACCAGCACTCCCTCCCTATATTTGACTCAGTCCACTCTTGGGCGTAGCTTCGAGGTTGGCAACATCGGTGGAGGCGGCACCCCGCCCCACCTCGGGTCCGACCGAGCGAGGGAGCGCCCATGTTCGACCCCGGTAACCATTCCGCTCACCACGGGCCCCCGCCCGCGAAGCCCCTCTCACAGCTCGGGGACGGGACCTCGGCGGGACAACAGGGCGGTGTGATCCCCCTGTTCTCGTACGGCGCCCTCCAAGACATCGGCGTCCAGGAGCAGTTCCTCGGCCGGACGGTCGACGGAACGCCGGACCACCTCCCCGGGTTCGTCCTCACGGTCGCGGAGCTCGACGACACCGACCTGATCGCGGCGACCGGCTCCGCCCGCCATCCGATGGCCGTACTGGGCACCTCGTCCGGCACAAGGGTGCGCGGCACCGTCTATCTGCTGACCGAGGCCGAACTGGACGCGGTCGACCGCCACAGCGGCGTCGGCTTCCATCGCGTCCCCGTCGAGCTCGGCTCGGGGATCACCGCGTGGGCGTATGTCGACCGACGGTACCGTCCGCCCCTGCTCAGCAGGGGTGCCGTACCCGCCGAGTCGCAGGAGTTGGCCGCCTGAGATCCAGGCGCCGAAGCCCCCAGCCCGCCCCCAGAACCCATGTCCCGGCGCACAAAGGAGAGTTCCATGACCACAACGCTGCACGATCAGCCCGTCATCTCCGCCCGTCGCCACCACGACGCCCCGTCTCCGCAGGCTTCGCGGAAGCTGTCGGCGACGGTGCAGGGGATCCTCGTCGACCTCCTTGAGCTCCAGGCGCAGGCCAAGCAGGCGCACTGGAACATCTCGGGCCGCTCCTTCCGCAGCCTGCACCTCCAGCTGGACGAGATCGCGTCCCTCGCGCGGACGCAGGCCGACACGTTCGCCGAGCGACTGCGGGCTCTCGGCGCGGCCCCGGACGGAACCACCGACACCGTCGCCCGCACCACCAGCCTGCCGGCGATCCCGACCGGAACGCTCGACAGCATGGACGGCGCACGGCAGATCCTGGGACGCCTCAACTCCGTGTCTCAGGTGCTCCGTTCGGCACACCCCGGCGTCGACCGCGAGGACTCGGCGACGGCCGATCTCATCAACTCCGCGATCGAAGAGGTGGACAAGCAGGCCTGGCTGCTGCGCGACCAGGTGCCGCACTCCTGATCCCGGCCCACACTCCCACCCCCACTGCCCCCCCCCGCTCGCCCTTACCCCCGCGGCCTCGACCCCATCGCACGCGTCACATCGATCTCGATGACCACGCGATCGGGGTTGGGCCGCGGCTGCTTGTAACGCCGGGCGTAGCGCTGCTCCGCGTCCGCCACCGACGCGGGGTCGGACCTGACCACGGCGACCCCCTCCAAGGTGGCCCAACGCGCCCCGTCCACCTGACTGACGGCAACCTTCGCGGGCGCGGCGGCGTCCAGCACATTGCGCACCTTGCGGCTCGTCCGTGAGCTGATGACGCGTGCGATTCCCGTGTCCGGGTCGTACGTCACGCCGACCGGGACCAGGTGCGGCGAGCCGTCCGGACGCGTGGTGCAGAGCGTGGCGATGTGCCGTTCCTGCCAGAAGGCCAGGAATCCGGGATCGGAGCGTACGAGGCCGTTCATCGTTGACACCCTTCGCGTGGGCCGCGTCATGGTCACTGCGTCCACGACCGGGCCCACCAAGAATAGACACGGTACAAATCAGCGAAGACCATGGGGGCGGCCCGGCTCATGTCCGGAACCGAGGGTCCTACGGCCGTCCACGCACCTCACACCGGGCTCCGGTCCGAGGAACCTGGAGGCATACCCACCGATCACTGAATCGATTGGAGCCTCCCATGAGTGAGGTCATCGCAGGTGTCACGATCCCCGACACCACCGTCGCCGCCGAAGCCACCGCCCTGATCCGGCACACCACCACGCCGCTGATCTTCAACCACTCCCGGCGGGTGTTCCTGTTCGGCACCCTTCAGGCGCGCAAGGCGGGGCTGAAGCCGGACCCGGAGCTGCTCTACGTCGCCGCGCTCTTCCACGACGCCGGTCTTGTGTCGCCGTACCGCAGCGACGACCAGCGGTTCGAGCTCGACGGCGCCGACCAGGCCCGTGCCTTCCTCCTCGACCACGGTTACAGCGCCTCGGACGCCGATGTCGTGTGGACCGCGATCGCTCTGCACACCACCCCCGAGGTGCCGTGGAAGATGGCGCCGGAGATCGCGGCGACCACCGCGGGTGTCGAGACGGACGTGCTCGGCATGCGGCTGGGCAACATCACCGAGGCCGACATCGCCGAGGTGACGAAGGCCCATCCCCGTCCCGACTTCAAGAAGCAGATCCTTCAGGCGTTCACGGACGGGTTCCAGCACCGCCCCGACACCACGTTCGGGACCGTCAACGCCGATGTCCTGGAGCACTTCGTACCCGGTTACCAGCGCGTCGACTTCGTCGACGTCATCCAGAACTCGGCGTGGCCCGAGTAGCGGGACCGGAACAGGACGGGGCGGCGGGGAGCCACGTGTGACGCACACTCCCCCGACCACCGCCCCTCACTCCTCCGCCGCGCTCCCCTTCGCCGCCGCACTCCCCTCCGCCGCCGCGTTCCCCTTCGTCTCGCGGACGACGATCCTCGCCTCCGTCTCCGTGAGCGAGACGTCGTGGCCCTTCTCGCAACGGACCACCGTGCCGAGCCGGGCACCGCAGCCGGCGTGGACGAGTTCCACCCCCGAGTTCGGCTCCTTGAGGGTCCCGCCCCACTCCATCAGGGCCGCGACCAGGGGGAAGAGCCGGCGCCCACGGGGCGTGAGGACGTACTCGTTGCGTGTGCGGGCGCCGGGTTCGCGATAGGGGCGCCGGTCGAGCAGGCCGTCGGCGACCATCTGCTTGAGGCGGCCGGCGGTGACGGCCTCGCTCAGTCCGGTGCGCCGCGCGAGATCCTCGTAGCGGTTGGCTCCGTAGTAGACCTCGCGCAGCAGGATCATGGTCGAGCGGGTGCCCACGACTTCCAGCGCCCGCTCGATGGAACACCATCCCTGGGCGGTCCAGGCGTCCCGGTCGGCGAAGGCGCCGACGCGGGTGATGACACCTTCTTCGTCCGAGGGGTGCTGTGTCACGTCTGCCATGAACACCATCCTAGAACCTGGCTCTTGCGGTACGGAGTCAGCCGCGGTCGGCGCCGGTCGACCGGACCGCGGCCTCGGTCACCGGGTCGGTGAGGCCGTCGTCCGTGCTCCGGGTACCCGCTGCCGGACAACGAGGGCCGCCACAACTCCCATGGCCAGCAGGGCGATCGCGCCGATGAGCAGGGACAGGTGCATCGCGTCGGTGAAGGCGCGCGGGACCGCGTCCGCGACAATGCGGGCGACGGGCGCGGGGAGGCTGCTGCCGCCGCCTCCGTGTGCCGCGCCGGCCACGATCTGGTCGGCGGTGCGGCTGGGCAGATCGGCGTCGACGAGCCGGTCGTGCAGATTGTTGGAGAAGTGACTCGTCAGGATCGTGCCGAGCACACTCGGACCCATGACGTTGCCGAGCTGGCGGGACATGTTGACCGCGGAGGCGGCCATGCCGGCCTGGAGCGGGGGCACGCTGCTGACCGCGGCGGCGGTCGAGGGCGCGACGAGCAGACCCGATCCGGCGCCCGCCACGAGCAGGCCGGGCCACATCGCGCCGTATCCGTCGAACGGCCCGACCGTCAGCAGCAGGAGCGAGCCGGCGCCCATGAGTCCCAGTCCGACGGCGAAGAGGACGGTGAAGCCCAGCCTGCGCACCAGGCGGGGCGCGATCGCGCTGACGGCGACGAAGCTGGCGAACATCACAAGCAGCCGGACACCCACGTCCAGCGGTCCGGCGTGGGTGACGCGCTGCATGTAGAGCACGCTGATCAGGGCGATGCCGACGAAGCCGAACAGGCTCGTGGCGGACACACCCATGACGGCGGCGAACGAGGCGCTGCGGAAGAGGCGCAGGTCGAGCATGGGGTCGTGGTGGCGCAGTTCGACCCGGACGAACAGGGCCAGCGACAGGGCGAAGACGACGTAGGCGACGAGGATCGGTGTCCGGGTGTAGCCCGTGGCGCCGCCCTGGATGATCGCGTAGGTCGCCGAGGCGAGGACCAGCGTGCCGAGGATCATGCCCGACAGGTCCAGACGGCGTGAGGGGTGCTTGCTCTCCTGGACGAAGACGGGTGACAGCGCGACGGCGAGAGCGCCGATGACGAGGTTGGTCAGGAAGACCGAGTGCCACGAGTAGTGGTCGAGCAGGGCGCCGGCGATGAGCGGGCCGGCCGCGAGGCCCAGTCCGGAGCAGGCGGCCCAGGCGCTGATGGCCGTGGTGCGCTCGTGCGGGTCGGTGAAGGTGGTGCTGACGATCGTGAGGCTGGCGGGCAGGATGGCCGCGCCGCCGACTCCCATGACCGCCTGGGCGGCGATGAGGGTGCCCGCGCTGCCCGCGAGGAACGCCCCCAGGCTCCCGGCCGCGAAGACGACCGCGCCGCCCATGAACACACGGCGTCGGCCGATCAGGTCGGCCAGGGTTCCGGCCGACATCACCAGGCTGACCACGGCCAGGCTGTACGCGCTGGTGATCCAGACCAGGGTGTGGGTCGATATGCGCAGGTCCTGCTGGAGAGAGCCGAGCGATGTGATCGTCGCGGTCACGTTGATGAAGGTCATCATCACGCCGAGGCACACGACGAGAAGTCCGAGCCAGCGGTGCTCGGGCTGTTTCGCGTGGTGAGCCGGACCGCCCGCGGACGACGTCGGTGAGGACGAAGGAGAAACAGGCTGCGCGGCAGCCACCTGGCTTCGTATTTCCATAGTCAGGACGCTACCACCTGACTATGGCCAGACGAAGTCAGATGGGGAGACCTTGACCTACCTAGGTCAGTTGACGGATGCCGGCCCAAAAGCGTGCTTCATAGGCTCCACGTCATGCCTCACCGATCAAAACCGGCCGTCGGTGGATGAACCCGCCGACCGAGCCGGCGTTTGCTCGGCCCCTATGCATGAGGAGTCTTATGAGCCCCGAGGTTTCCCGCCGAAACGCACTGGCCGCCGGCGCGGCACTGGCCGGGTCGGCGGCGCTGTCGGCCGGCGCGGCAGGAACGGCCGCCGCCGCGGCCCCCGATGGTTCCGGTGAGAAGAAGCCGAAGGTGAAGCCCACGATCGTGCTGGTGCACGGCGGCTACGCCGACTCGTCCTGCTGGAACGACACCATCAAGGAGTTGCAGAGAAAGGGCTGCACCACGATCTGTGCGGCGAACCCGCTGCGCGGCATTCCGACGGACGCCCCCTACGTCGCGAGTGTGCTGGACTCGATCAGCGGGCCGGTGGTGCTGGTCGCGCACTCCATGGGCGGCACGGTCATCACGAACGCCGCCGCCGGGAAGGCCAACGTCAAGGCGCTGGTCTACATCGCGGCGTTCGCGCCCGAGGTCGGCGAGACGCAGGGGGAGCTCATCACCAAGTTCCCCGGCAGCGAGGTCGAGCCGGTGAGTGTGCCGGTGCCGTACACAAAGCCAGACGGCACGACCGGTATCGATCTGTATCTGAGCAAGGACGGCCAGGCGGCCTTCGCGGCCGACATCTCCACCGCCGACTTCCGGGTCCTCCAGGCCACGCAGCGGCCCTTCGACGCCGATTCCTTCACCTTCCCGACCACGGCCGCGGCCTGGAAGACGATCCCGTCGTGGGGGCTGGTCGCGGGCCGCGACAAGGCGATCCCGCCGGCCTGCGAGCGCTGGATGTACCGGCGTGCGAACGCGCGCAAGGTCGTCGAAGTACCGCAGTCCTCCCACGTCGTGATGCTCAGCCACCCCCGGGTCGTCGCCGATCTCATCGGTGACGCCGCCAGGTCGGTCGCCTGACGATCGCCCAACGCGCCCCGGTCCAGACCCGCTGTCAGGACTTCTCGGAGTGGTCCGTCCCCCGCGCCGCTTCCGGCTTGGTGCCGGAGTGTGCCGGATCGGAGGCCCACGAGGACAGTACGGACAGCGCCTCGTCCGACGCCGATCCGGGGTCGGCGAGGAAGGTGAACAGGGTCTGGTCCGGGTCGTCGGGGAAGGTCAACGCCTCGGTGCGCAGCGTCAGTTCGCCCACGATCGGATGGCGCAGCACCTTCGTGTCGTGGCTTATCTGGACCACCTTCTGCACCGCCCACCAGCGGCGGAAGGGCTCACTCTTCATGGACAGCTCGCCCACGAGCTCGGCGGTACGGCTGTCGTCCGGATGCCGGGCGGCGTCCATCCGGAGCGTGCCGACGAACATGGAGGCCACCCGCTCCCAGCTGTCCGCGAAGAGCAGCCGGGCCGCCTCGTCGAGCATGATCCACCGTACGGCGTTCCGTTCCCGTACCGGTACGCCGTCGAAGTCGGCGAGCAGTACCCGTGCCATGCGGTTGGTCGCCAGTACGTCGGTACGGCGCCCCAGCACAAAGGCGGGGGTGTCGCCCAGGCGGGCCAGCAGTGCGTGCACTCCGGGCCGTACCTTCTGCACCGCTCGTGGGGTGCGCCGGCGTCCCGGGGCCGGCCGGCGTGCGACCGCGTGCAGGTAGGCACGCTCCGCGTGATCCAGTTGCAGGGCGTTGGCGAGCGCGTCGAGGACCGACTCCGACGGGGTGATGGGCCGACCCTGTTCCAGACGTGTGTAGTAGTCCACGCTGACGCCCGCGAGCGCGGCCAGTTCCTCGCGGCGCAGGCCGGGGACCCTGCGCGCCGACGCGTCGTGGATGCCCAGGGCCTCGGGGTCGGTCGCCGCGCGCCTGGCCCGCAGGAAGTCGCTGAGCCCTTCGTTCCGCTCCATGCACCCATGGTGGCCCGGAACAGGGCGAGCGCACACGTCCTGGGTGGCCCGCCGAGTCCCAGGATCGAGAAGGCCAGCTACAGGGTCCGCGGCGGGGTCGGCGAGCGGTTGGCTTGAGAGCGAGACACCGACCGGCTGTCTCGGAGCCCACCGTCCGTGCAGCACCCGCACGGCCCAGCACAGGAGTATTCGCCATGGCTTCCACCTGGCTCATCACCGGCGCGACCTCCGGCTTCGGCCGCCTCGTGACCGAACGCGCACTCGCCACCGGCGCGCACGTCATCGCCGTGGGCCGGCGCCGCGACCGCCTCGCCGAGCTGGTCGAGCAGGCCCCGGCGGGACAGGTCACCACGGTCGAGCTCGATCTGACGGCCCCCGACGCCCAGGCCGTCCTGGCCGACACGGTCCGGGCGGCGGGCGGTCTGGACGTCCTGGTCAACAACGCCGGCTACGGCCTGTTCGGGTCCGTCGAGCAGATCAGCGCCGAGGAGGCGCGGGCGATCATCGACACCAACGTGCTGGCCAACCTGACGGTCCTGCGGGCCACCCTCCCCGCACTGCGCGCCTCCCAGGGGCGCGTGCTGCAAACCTCTTCGCTGATCGGCCAGTTCGCCTGGCCGTCCTCCGGCCTCTACGCCGCCTCCAAGGGCGCCGTCGAGCTGATCAGCGAGGCCCTGGCCCACGAACTGACCCCCACCGGCGTCAAGGTCACGATCATCGAACCCGGCACGTTCGGCACCGAGTTCGCCACCAACCTCCAGGTGGTCCTCCCGAACGACGTCTACGCGCCCACCGTCGGGAAGTTCCTCAACGACTTCTCCGCGCTGCCGCCCGAGGCCTTCGGCGACCCCAACGCCGTGGCGGACGCCATCATGACGGTGTCCACCCTGGAGGAGCCGCCGCTGCGTCTGGCCGTGGGCGCCGACGCCGTGGAGAACATCCGCGCCTCGCTCCGCTCCCGCCTCGCGGAGCTGGACCGCTGGGAGTCCCTCTCCCTCACCCCGGCACGGCAGGCCGCCTGACCTCCGCCCAGCACCGGCGACCGCAGGGACGTGGAGCGTCCACGACACAGACGTTCCGCGTCCCCGCGCCCGCCCGGGTCACGGCCACCGCCACGGCCCGACGACATGTACGTCACTCATTGGCAGGAGCAGGCCCGCATCCATGGCCTCTCCCTCGCATCAGCAGGCTGACATGCATCCAGCTCACCCGGGCCGGGGCGAACCCCTTCTCCGCCTGTCCGGACCGGGCCGTGCGGCCACCGCAGGCAAACCGGTGGACCGTACTCCCACCACCGTCCGAGGCGCGCTGCCGGCCCTCCTCCCTCTCCTGGCCGTCATGATCGCCCTCGGCTCGCTCGGCGTCGCGGCGCTGCTGCCCCTGTCCGCGCACGGCTGGACGACTGCGTCACTCGGCGCGCTCGCCCTGGGGAGTGGCCGCCTCGCCCTGTCCTTGGCGAATCCTCGGCGCACCGGACGCCTCGACGTACCTGTCGCCTTCGCGACGGGCGCGGTGCTGGGGTGGTTCGGCTGGGCGGTCCTGGTGTTCGGCGCCTTCGCCGGGATTGTGATCGGCGTGGCCTGCCGCATCGGGCTCGTGCTGACGGGACGAGCCGGACACCGGGCGAGTGTGGCGTCCACCCCGTTCCTGGTGGCGGGCGCGGTTGCCGGAGTGGCGCTGCGGATCTGGGTCGCCTGAAAGCCCGGTCGGTCACCGAGAGGCACGTGATAGCGTTTTAAGATGGTTGGTCATATTGCCATGAAGGGGTGCCCCCGGTGAGCAGAAGGAGTATGCGCGAGGAGATCGTCAACGCGGCGGTCGAACAGTTCCACTCGCGTGGGTTCAACGCGGCGGGCGTGAAGGACATCACCGACGGCGCGGGGGTGCCGAAGGGGTCGTTCTACAACCACTTCGCGAGCAAGGAGGCGCTGGCCGTCGTAGCCCTGGAGCGGTACGGCGAGACCCGACGGCTCGCGGAGCTCCTCGACGCGTCCGTCGATCCGCTGCTGCGGCTGCGACAGCACTTCGAGTTCCTCCGCGACGAGAACACCGCCCGTGACTACGCGCGCGGCTGCCTCATCGGCGGCTTCGGCACGGAGATGGCCGACCACAGCGACATCATCCGCGAGGCGGTACGGGTCAGCCTGGAGCACTGGGCCCAGGCTCTCGCCGTACCGATCGCCCAGGCGCAGGAGTCGGGCCGGATCACGGCCGCCGCGGAAGCGCGGACGCTGGCCCGGTTCATCCTCAACGCCTGGGAGGGGACGCTCATCTCCGCCCGTTCCGAGCATGCGGACGACTCCTACGAGATCTTCTTCGACACCGTTTTCGGCACGCTCCTCACCTGAGCGCGCGAAACCCGGTTCGCCCTCAGGCCGCCACGTTGAGAACGACGCGGAAGCGGGCCGCGCCGGACATCATCCGCTCGTACGCCTCGGGCGCCTGGGCGAGCGGCATGACCTCGGTCATCGGGCGCACGTCCCGGGCCTCGGCGAACCGGAGGCTGTCCTCGTTGTCGATGGAGCTGCCGGTCAGGCTCCCGGCGAGGGTGCGGGTGCCGAAGATCAGTTCGGTGGTCTGCACCTCGATCGGGTCCATGGCCGCGCCGACGACCACCATGCGCCCGCGCGTGGCCAGCCCCGAGACGAGGGGCGACATCGAGGCACCGCTCGCGGCGGTCGCCACAATCGCCGCCGCGCCGCCCAGCTCCCGCAGCCGCGCGCCGGCGTCCTCGGCGGAGCTGTCGATGTAGTGGTCGGCGCCGAGCCGCTTGGCCAGCTCCGCCTTGTCCGTACCCCGGGCGATGGCGGCGACGCGGTAGCCGAGCTTGCTCGCGTACTGCACACCCAGGTGCCCGAGGCCGCCGATACCCTGCACGGCCACGAGCGCGCCCGGGGCGTACTCGATCTGCCTGAGCGCGCTGAACACCGTCAGACCGGCGCACAGCAGCGGTGCCGCGTCGATGGAGCCGATCCCCTCGGGGATCCGGACCAGACCGCTGGCCCTGGCGATCATCGACTCCGCGTAGCCGCCGTCCACGTCGCCGCCGGTCTGCGGCTGGTCCGTGCAGTTGACGAAGTCGCCACGCCGGCAGTACTCGCACACTCCGCAGTGGCCACCGAGGAATCCCACCCCCACCCGCTCGCCGACGTGCCAGGTCGTCACGCCGGGACCAACCGCGTCGATGACGCCGACGACCTCGTGCCCGGGGACCGCCGGCGAGGACGGATCGGGCCGCATGCCCTCGACGGCCAGCACGTCGGAGTGGCAGACGCCGCAAGCCTCCACCCGCAGGCGCACATGCCCGAGCGGCGGTTCCCTCAGCTCACGCTCGACCAGTGCGAACTTCCGTGCCCCTGTGACCTCGAACGCTCGGTATGTGGACATGGCACTCCTTGTGATCGGTTGCTCGCGCGCCGAATTCGCCGACGCACGTCGTCGGTGGGCAGACTTCGGACCTTCAAAATGACCGGTCGTCTTAGCTCCACAATGACCCGTCCGCAGGGGAGCGTCAAGTTCGTCCGGAGACACCTGGCGGACCCGCGTCGGGACATGCGCAATGGACCGAGTCGCAGCCGCCGCGGAATTCGTTCCAACCGTTCGGGTCGCTGTGTCGTCTCAACAGCTTCGGAGTGCCCTGCACGTCTGGCACCGCACCGGTGGAGCACCGGCCCACCGCGATCCCCCTGTTGGAGACCACGTGAACCACCCCGCCAAGCCCTCACCGCGACACCGTCACGCGATGCGCGCCCGGACCCTCGCGGCCACCGCCGTCGTACTGGCGGCGACCGGCGGCACCGCCCATGCCGGTGCACCCTTGCGTCCCGCCCCGGCGGACGGTCGGGCCGCCGTGGAGACGGTCCGTTACCACCTCGGTGACTCGGCCTACGAACTCCCCGGCACCGGCGAGCCCGTCGAACTGGCCGCGACCGTGCACTATCCGAAGAACCTCGGCGGTACGCCGCACCCCGTGGTCGTCGCGCTGCACGGCTGGCACGAGACCTGCGCGGACGCGGACGCGGCGACCGCGCGCGACAAGGCCGAACGCGCCGCGGACTGGGACGCGTACAGCCGCGCCAACCAGCGCCTGTTCTCCTGGCCCTGCGCGGCCGGCGTGCGGCCGATCGACAACGACCGCGGCTACGACTACATGGGTGAGCGACTGGCCGCCGAGGGTTTCGTCTTCGTCTCCGTCCGTGCCAACGGCCTCAACGCGGCGTCGCTCAGCGGCGACGACAACGCCTCCGCGCGCGCCGACCTCATCAACAGGCACCTGGCCCTGTGGCAGCGGCTGAGCTCGACCGGCGCGGGCGCGCTCGCCGGGCGGTTCACCGACGCGGCCACCGGCAGGAGCGCCAAGGTCGACTTCGCCCATCACGTCGACATGGGAAGGGTGGGCACGCTGGGCCACTCGCGCGGTGGCGCCGGCGTGACGTGGCAGGCGGCCGACAGCCACCGGAGCCAGTGGCCGTCCGGGGTACGGGTGAAGGCGGTGCTGGCCCTGGCACCGGCGTACAACGTGATGACCGAGGACATGTCGGCGTACCGCGTCCACACCACTCCCCTCGCGGTGATGCGCGGAACGTGTGACGGCCAGGTCGGCCTGGAGTCGTTCGGCTTCGCCGCCGACGCGACGGCGGAAGGGAAGGCGGACACCTACGAGTTCGGCGTCCACGGCGGCAACCACAACTACTTCAACACCAAGTGGTCGCCCGGGAGCGGCGAGGTGGCGGCCGACGACGACGCCCATCCCGTCGATGGCCGGCCGGGCCGCTGCACGGACATCGGCGAGTCGGCCGTGGACGTCCAGCTCACCGAGAGCCGGCAGCGCCGCGCCGGTCTCGCCTACGTCGAGGCGTTCTTCCGCAGGTACCTGCTGGGCGAGTCCAGGTTCTCCGCGGTGCTGGAAGGCCGGGAACACCCCGTGGCGCACATCGCGGACGTCGACGTGAAGGCCACCGTCCGGACCTCTTGACGGGGGTGACCTGATCCGGTGGGACCGGGGATGTGGCACCAGACCTTCCCGCGCCCTTCACCGGCGCTCTGCCCGGCGGCAAGCTCCGAGGACCCGATGTGTGCCGATCGACGGCGGAGCGGCGACTCAACAGGGCGAAGGGTTGAAAATTCCTGGATCACGCAGCTCGTCGTGTGCTATCGTGATAAGCGTTGCAGATTTGGTTCCCAGAGACTTCGGGTGCTCTTCGACCTATGTCGACGAGCACTCTTTTTATTTTCGGGGCTTTCCGGGTAACTCCGGAAGAGTGATCATTTCGGCGACTCCGGGTCTGTAAAGTGCGGACTCCGGGCACCGCCCCAAAGGGAGATTCAATATGGCATCTGGCACCGTGAAGTGGTTCAACGCGGAAAAGGGTTTTGGCTTCATCGAGCAGGAGGGTGGCGGTCCTGACGTGTTCGCCCACTACTCGAACATCGCCACCTCCGGCTTCCGTGAGCTTCAGGAGGGCCAGAAGGTTACCTTCGACGTCACGCAGGGTCAGAAGGGCCCGCAGGCCGAGAACATCGTTCCTGCCTGACGCTGACGCGTAGTACATGGCTGGGGCCCGCGCTCTTGTGGTGCGGGCCCCAGCCGATTGCGTTTCCGCAGCAAAACCGGACAGGGCGCCCACAGTCGGCTGACCCTTTTCGCATATTTCCACACTCTTGTCACATTGAGTCGACTCGCGGACCGGCCTCTGCTCGGTTTCGTCTCGGCTCCTCTTTTCTTCGGCTCATTCTTGCGAATCCCGCCACAGCACGTCACCGTCGCGCGGAATTCCTCGATACGTGCCGCATCGAGGAAGGTTCCACTTGGAACGCAAGGCTCGCAAGAACAACGGCGCCTCCAGCACCCGTAACGACGGGTCGTCTGCCGGTGCCGCTGGGCGCAACCGCTTCCGCTCCCGTCAGACCGGCGGCGGAAACACCCCCAGCCGTACGGCCAAGGCCGGCCGGAGCCGGCACGGCGGTCGGGCCACCGCCGGGCCCGCCGGGGACTTCGCGCTGCCGACCACCATCACACCGGCGCTGCCCGCCGTCGAGCAGTTCGCCGAGCTGGACCTGCCGGAGCGGCTGCTGACCGCGCTCCGCGCCGAGAACGTCACGGTGCCGTTCCCGATCCAGGCAGCGACGCTGCCGAACTCGCTGGCCGGCCGGGATGTCCTGGGCCGGGGCCGTACGGGCTCCGGCAAGACGCTCGCCTTCGGTCTCGCCCTCCTGGCCCGTACGGCAGGACAGCACGCCGAGCCCCGCCAGCCGCTCGCCCTGGTCCTCGTACCGACCCGGGAGCTGGCACAGCAGGTCACCGACGCGCTCACCCCCTTCGCACGGACGCTGCGGATCCGGCTCGCCACGGTCGTCGGCGGTCTGTCGATCGGCCGCCAGGCCAGCGCGCTCCGCGGTGGCGCCGAAGTCGTCGTCGCCACGCCCGGCCGGCTCAAGGACCTCATCTCGCGTGGGGACTGCGACCTGCGCCAGGTGTCCATCACCGTCCTCGACGAGGCCGACCAGATGGCCGACATGGGGTTCATGCCCCAGGTGACGGCCCTGCTCGACCAGGTGCGCCCGGACGGTCAGCGGATGCTGTTCTCGGCCACCCTGGACCGCAACGTCGACCTGCTCGTGCGCCGCTACCTGAACGACCCGGTGGTCCACTCGGTCGACCCCGCCGCCGGCGCCGTCACCACGATGGAGCACCACGTCCTGCACGTGGACGACGACGACAAGCACGCCACGACCACCGAGATCGCCGCCCGCGAGGGACGCGTGATCATGTTCATCGACTCCAAGCACGGGGCGGACCGGCTGGCCAAGAAGCTGCTGGCCGTCGGGGTGCACGCCGCGGCCCTGCACGGCGGCAAGTCGCAGAACCAGCGCAACCGCACCCTCGCCCAGTTCAAGGAGGGTCAGGTGACGGCCCTGGTCGCCACCAATGTCGCGGCCCGCGGCATCCACGTCGACGACCTCGATCTCGTCGTCAACGTCGACCCGCCGGGCGACCACAAGGACTACCTGCACCGGGGCGGCCGTACGGCACGCGCCGGCGCGTGCGGCACCGTCGTCACCCTGGTCCTGCCCCATCAGCGCCGTGAGATGACCCGCCTGATGGCGGACGCGGGGATCACCGCGCACACCACCCGGGTCCGTCCGGGCGAGGCCGAACTGACGCGCATCACCGGCGCCCAGGCGCCCTCCGGTGTGCCCGTCACCGTCACGCCGCCGCCGGTCGTCGAGCGCCCCAAGCGCGCCCCGTCGTCCTCGTCCCGCGGACAGCGCAGCCGCGCCTCCCAGGCCCGTCGCCGTTCCTCGGCCAAGGGCGGCACCAGCCGCTGAACCGCCCGACCGGTCCGGCCCACGCATCACGCCGGATCGTTTCCGTCCCACGTCCCAGGTCCCAGGCCTTCACCGGCCTGGGCCTCCGGCCGCCTCACCAGGACCGGCGACGGTCAGGAGCCTCCCGGGCGAACTCGACCACGACCTTCCTGCGGCGGCAGGAGACGACCACCACAAACGGCCACAGGGACTGAATCGACGTCACCAGCCGTTCCGCCGCACCCGCGACGCCCTGAAGTTGCAGTTCCACCAGGAACCACAGCGCGCTGACTCCCATGACGGCGCACGCGCCGAGACACGGTCCGGGCCGCAGCCCCCAGGGGGCGGCGCTCTCGCGGCGGGCCGCCAGGACCGGCCACAACGCCATCAACGCGAACCCGACCACGGCGACCGCGCCGTGCTGAAGGGAACCACCGCTGCTGGGGGCCGGAAACACCGTCACCGCGAAGGCCGCCAGTCCCCCGCCGGCCAGCGCAAGGCGTCCGGGCGCCGCGGCGGCACGCAGACCCCAGGCCGTGACCAGGTGGCAGACGCCCAGCGCGAGCAGCGCCGTCGTCATCACCCAGAATCCCGCACCCCCGTAGGCCCCCAGGACGCTGATCGTCGTGGTGGCGGGGTCGTAGGTCGGCCCTTCGAGCACCGCGGCGATCGCCCAACCCGCGATCAGCACGAGCGGCGCGCAGGCCGACGAGAACACAGCCCATCCCGGCACGCTTCGCATCCGCACACCGTAAAACGCGAAACGGACAATCCGGCGTCACGACGCCGCCCGCCGGCGCGGACATCACCTCGGCGGGCGGCAATGGGTTTCGGGCGCCCCGTCCCGGACGGTCAGCCCAGGGCGGGCACCCGCTCCGCCTCCGGCGGCGGGCCCGGCGGGGTGCCGTCGCCGAACGGACGGCCGCCGAGTTCCTCGCGGCCGTGCGGGGTCAGCCAGCCGTCGAAGGCGGGGCCGACGGGGACGATCCCGGTCGGGTTGATGGTGCGGTGCACACCGTAGTAGTGCTGTTTGATCTGCTCGAAGTCGATCGTGTCGCCGAAGCCCGGCGTCTGGAACAGGTCCCTGGCGTACGCCCACAGCACGGGCATCTCGCTCAACTTCTGCCGGTTGCACTTGAAATGACCGTGGTACGCGGCGTCGAACCGGACGAGCGTCGGCCACAGCCGTACGTCCGCCTCGGTGAGGGTGTCGCCGACCAGGTAGCGGCGGCTGCCGAGCCGGTCCTCCAGCCAGTCGAGGCGCTCCCACAACTGCCGGTACGCGCGCTCGTATGCCTCCTGCGAGGTGGCGAACCCGCATTTGTAGACACCGTTGTTGAGGTCGTGGAAGACCTTGTCGGCGACGTCCTCGATCTCGTCGCGGAGCTTGTCCGGGTAGAGGTCGGGTGCGCCATCGCGCTGGAGGGCCGACCACTCACTGCCCAGGTCGAGGGTCATGGAACGGTAGTTGTTGGTGACGACCTGGCCGGTGGCGATCTCGACGATCGCCGGCACGGTGATGCCCCGCGGATAGTCGGGGTCGCGTCTGAAGAACGCCTCCTGGAGTCGCTCGATGCCCAGGACCGGGTCCTTGCCTCCCGGATCCAGGTGGAAGGACCAGCTGCGTTCGTCGTGCAGCGGTCCGGCGATCCCCATCGACAGCACGTCCTCGAGGCCCATCAGGCGGCGTACGATCGCCGCCCGGTTCGCCCAGGGGCAGGCCCGCGCGATGATCAGCCTGTACCGCCCGGCCTCGACCGGATAGCCGTCGCGGCCGTCGGCCGTGATCCGCGTCGAGATGTAGTTCTGGTCCCGCTTGTACTCCCCGTCAGCGCCCATGGTCCGAGCCTAGGGGGTGGGTGCCGAATCTTCGAGGAGCCCTTGTTGCCGCCGGCATCGCGGGAGACGCGGCACGAGGCGCTACGGTGCGGGCAGCAGCGCCAGTGCCGTGTCGGCGATCGCGCGCAGCGCCTCGGGGCTGGATCCGCCCTTGCCCAGTGCCTCGACGCCCCGCAGCACGGCGAGGACCACGCCCGCGAGTTGGGCGGGGTCCGTGTCCTTCTTGAGGTCGCCCGCGCGCTGTGCTCCCGCGATGCAGGCGGCCAGCAGTTCGTGGATGGCCGAGAACGTCTTGCGGGCCGTCTCCACGACGGCCGGATCCTGCGCCGACAGTTCGGCGGTGCCCTTGGCGAGGAGACAGCCTCGGTGGCATACGTCGGCCGCGGTGGAGTCCGCGACGGTCAGGACGTGCGCGCGCAGCCGTTCCAGGGCGGTGTCGTCCGGGCCTTCGAGCTGGTCGCGCACGGCCACGACCAGGCCGGCGCAGTAGTCGTCGAAGGTGCGCAGGAAGAGCTGGTGCTTGTCGCCGAAGGCGCCGTAGAGGCTGCCCTTGCCCAGGCCCGTGGCCGCGGCGATGTCGTCCACCCGCGTCGCCGCGTAGCCGGTCGACCAGAACTGGTCCCTCGCGGTGCGCAGCACTTTGTGTTCGTCGAAGTTCCGGGGTCGTGCCATGGCTCCAGAGTACTGGTTCTTGACTGTCTGGTCCAGAACGGCGTACGTTCTGGACCAGACAGTCAAGAACTACGGAAGGACAGACGCCATGCGTCCCATGGACGGAAAGACGGCGCTGGTCACAGGCGCCTCCAGCGGAATCGGCCGGGCGATCGCCCAGCGCTTCGCCGACGACGGCGCCCGCGTCTACGTGACCGGCCGACGCAAGGACGAACTGGCGGCCGCGGCCGCCGACATCGGCCCCGGCGCGGTCGCCGTACCGGCCGACGTCTCACGGATCGGCGACGTCGACCACGTCATGGACGTCGTCCGCGAAGACGGACGGCGGCTCGACATCGTCGTCGCCAACGCGGGCCTGGGTGACGGGGAGCGGCTCCAGGACGTCACGGAGGAGCAGTTCGACCATGTCTTCGGTGTGAACACCAAGGGCAGCCTGCTGACCGTACAGAAGGCACTGCCCCTGCTCGCCGACCCGGCGTCGGTGATCCTGCTCGGCTCCACGACCATCCACGTGGGCAACGACAGGATGGGCGTGTACGCCGCGTCGAAGGCGGCGGTACGGAGCCTGGGGCGGACCTGGGCCGCCGAGCTGGCGCCGCGCGGAGTGCGGGTCAACGTCATCACGCCGGGTCCCATCGCGACCCCCGCCATCGAGAACCTGGCGGCCCTGTTCGGCCAGAGCACCGAGGACTTCCACAAGGTGCTCGCCGCGCCGCTGCCGTTGCGGCGGATGGGCCGGCCCGAGGAGGTCGCCGCACTGGCCGCGTTCCTCGCCGGGCCGGAGAGTTCGTTCATCACCGGTGCCGAGCACTTCGTCGACGGGGGTCAGGTACAGGTCTGACGCCGTCGCCGGTCGAAGGGCGCACGGGCGCACGGGCGGGACCCTACGGGGTCGACGGGCGCAGTGCCTCGCGCAGGGTCAGACCGTGGCCGTGCAGGCGGCGGATCTCCCAGACGGACATCGCGGTGATGACGGCGGGTGCTCCGACGATGAAGACCACTCTGGCGATCAGGGGGACCTGGGGGTAGGCGCCGGTGATCAGGTCGATCAGGGCCATCTCCCAGGAAAGGACGAGGGCGAGGCACGGCGGCACCAGTTCGTGGATGTCGGCGGTGCGCAGGACATGGACGAGGGACAGACCGATCCCGTAGAGGGCGAACCCGAGCGACCACAGGCACAGCACACCGAGGACGACCTTGCCGGGGATGCCGATGAAGTCCCGGAATCCCTGGGTCACCGGGTCCTGTGCCACGGCGAGCGGGAACATGGCCATGGACGCCATCAGGGCGACGATCGCGCCCAGGGAGCGCAGGGAGCGGCGCAGGTACAGACGCTTCAGGGGGCCGCGGGCGGCGACCACAAAGGCGCCGACCACCACGGGGAACGTGCACATCAGGACCAGGACGCTGATCCAGCTCTGGTTGAACCGGTCGGAGATGGCCGCCTCGGCGTCCCCGGCGTCACTGACCAGGCCGTAGGTGATCGTGAACCACAGCCAGGCGGCGATGCCGAGCAGGGTCCGCCAGAGCTGGAGGCGGCCGACCCGGGGGTCCACGAGGCGGTCCGGGCGTGACGGGCGGAAGACCTGCTGGGAGGCGTAGAACGGATTGCGCACACAGCGCAGGATCCGCTGGCGTCGTGTGGGTTCGGGCCTGGGCGGCATGCCGGGCGGACCATAGGGCGGCATGCCGGGCGGCCAGGTGCCGCCGTACGGGTTCGGATGGTAGGGGCCGTAGCCCGGTGTCGGCGGTGCGGGCGGATACGGGCCGGCCTGGGGTGGGACGGGCTGCGGAGGGTACGGATAGGGGCCCGTCGGCGCCGGTCCGATCGGCCTTCCGTCCGGACCGAACTGCGAGCTTCCGCCACCTTGTCCGCCGTACGAGCCCACGGCATACCCCCGTTGTTTCCGACCAGTTGAGCGCGGCGGAGCATACCCGAATCGGGCGCCGGACATACAGCGCGCTTCAGGTCGTCCGCGGGACGCCTCCGGGCGGCCGGCGGCGGAAGGAGCGTCAGCGCTTCGCGGAACGGCCGGCGGCGGAGGAGCGTCAGCGCCTCGCGTGGCGGATCTTCAGCCGGCCGAATCCCATGGCGCCCGAGATACGGATCGTCGGACCGCCGGGGTGCGGGTCCCGCGGCGCCTTGTAGCGGAGGTCCTTCCACCCGGTGTTCAGACCTTCCACGTCGACGACCGCGTCCCGGGGCACGGTGATCCTGGCCCCGCCGGTGCCGAGTTGCAGCTCGATGTCGACGACCGGGTGCGCGATGACCGCGCGGGACAGATCCAGGTGCACCCTGCCGTACGCCGACTCGACCTTGAGGGTCCTCGGCACACGCCACGCGCCGCGCCGCAGGATGCGTCCACCGGCCGCGCCGATCGTCGACGGGACGTCGGGGGCGACCGCCGGCAGCGAGTCCAGCGCGGACACCAGGTCACTGCGTGACGTGGCCGTGAGCACCTGGCCGAGACGCGCGTCCATCTCCTCGTGCGAGATGTGCTCGTCGGCGTACGCGTCCTGCAAGCGCCGTACGGCCGTCTCGCGGTCGTCCTCACTGAGGGACGGCGACGGCGGATCTTCCTGCGATGGGGTCACCGTTTCACTGTAGTGCGGCCGTTCCGTCGGTCGCTCAGGAAACCGGCTTGACGTCTCCCGCGAAGACGATGATCTGGTCGATGAGGCTGCGCCTCAGGTGCACCACGTCCGTGCCGGTCAGCCTGGGTCCGTCGTGCGGGGTGGTGAACACCCAGCGGTACCGGGCCCATTCGTCAGGCATGTCGACGCCGGAGGAGCGGACCATCGTGCCGACTCCCGCCGGGTGGCGCCGGATGTCCAGCACAAAGCGTTCGACTGCCTCGATCCCCTCGCTCCGTCCGAGTGGCCCCCAGAGGACCACGTCCGTCGTCAGGGCCTGGGACAGCAGTGAGGTCACATAGCTGTCGTCCGAGGCGTTGAACGCGGAGATGAACGTGTCGATCGCGGACTGCGCGGTCTCTTCCTGCATGCACCAGTAATACCAGTTCGCGGTGTGCGGGACGGTGTTGCCCCACGTCACGGCTCAGCACGGTGTTCACCCACGCCGGACCGGGGAGCCGGGCCGCCCTGGACGTACATCCGGACACAATTCCGGTCACCCGCCGGGCAAGGTCCTCACCTCGCACGATCGGGAGCAGACTGTTCGGCACGGTCCGCACCGCGCAGCCGGTGTGCTTCCGGGCCAACGAGCCCTGTTCCTCGCCCCCTTGTCGCGAAAGGAACCGCCGATGATGTCTTCCCGCCGCGTGACCCGCACCTCCGTGGCGCTCTGCGCCGCACTGTTCTCCGTCGCCCTGCTCTCCGGCGCCGCGGTGGGGCCGGCTCCTGCGGCCCCCACCGCGTATGTCGAGCCGGCCGAGTGTTCCTACACCGGGCCGCACGACACCACGGCCGTACGTCATCTCCAGTGCCTGCTGCGGCTGCACGGACACAACGTCCCGGTGGACGGGGTCATGGGCGTCTCGACCCGGCGGGCGCTGCTCGGGTTCCAGCAGTCACGGGGCCTTCCGGCGGACGGTGTGCTCAGTCCCCGCACCTGGCAGGAACTGCACCTCTTCGACACCGCCGGGCTCACGGGCGGCGAGGCGTTCACCCACCGGCACTGACCCGGCAGGTCCACGCTCCATGGGCCATGGTCTGGTCCATGGTCCCGTCATTGCCTTCGCCACACCCGTCACACCCGTCTCATCGTGCCGCTCGGCGGCTCCGGCGACCGCAATGTTCGAGCCACCCTGGCCGCCGAAGTAACCGCGTTCAACGCTGGTCCGGACCGGTTTCGGGGCCGTTCGCACACAGCGCACGCACGGCGCACGCACAACGCCCGGCCGAGGTGGGCCCCGGCCGGGCGTCTGCGCAACCTGTTCGTGAGCCTCCGGGCTCGTTGTTCAGGACGAGTAGATGGCCTCGATCTCGTCCGCGTAGTCCTTCAGCACCACACTTCGCTTGAGCTTCAGCGACGGGGTGAGGTGACCGGACGACTCCGTGAACTGGATGTCCAGGATGCGGAACTTCCGTACGGACTCGGCCTTGGACACCGCGGCGTTGCCGTCGTCGATGGCGCGCTGGATCTCCGCCAACAGCTCCGGGTCCTCGCGGAGTTGTGACACCGAGGCGTCCTCCGGCTTGCCGTGCTGTGCGGCCCAGCGCGGCAGGAACTCGGCATCCAGCGTGACCAGGGCCCCGACGAAGGGCTTGCCGTCGCCGACCACCATGCACTCGCCGACCAGGGCGTGCGCCCGGATACGGTCCTCTATCACCGCCGGGGCCACGTTCTTGCCGCCCGCGGTGACCAGGATCTCCTTCTTGCGGCCGGTGATGCGCAGATAGCCCTCGTCGTCCAGGCTGCCCAGGTCGCCGGTGTGGAACCAGCCGTCGATCAGCGCCTCTGCGGTCGCCTTCTCGTTGTTCCAGTAGCCCTGGAAGATGTGCTCGCCGCTGAGCAGGATCTCGTCGTCGTCCGCGATCCGTACCCCGCTGCACGGCAGTGGCAGACCGACCGTGCCGATCTTCTGGCGGTCCCAGGGGTTGAGCGTGGTCGCGGCACAGGACTCGGCGAGGCCGTAGCCCTCCAGGACGGTGAGGCCGAGGCCGCGGTAGAAGTGGCCGAGGCGTTCACCGAGGGCCGCGCCGCCGGAGATGGCGTGTGTGGTGCGGCCGCCGAGGACCGCGCGCAGCTTGCTGAGGACCAGCCGGTCGAGGACCGTGTGCTTGAGCTTCAGGCCGAAGCCGGGGCCCTTCGGGGTCTCCAGCGCGCGGCTGTAGGCGATCGCCGTGTCGGTGGCGAGTTCGAAGATCTTCTCCTTGCCGCCCGCACGGGCCTGGGCGCGCGCCGAGTTGTAGACCTTCTCGAAGACCCGGGGGACGCCGAGCAGGAACGTGGGTCGGAACTGGCCCAGTTCCTCGGTGACGTTCTTGACGTCACTGACGTGTCCCAGCTTCACCGGCGCCACCATGGCGCCGACCTCGACCACGCGGGCCAGGACGTGCGCGAGCGGCAGGAAGAGCAGGATGGAGGAGTCCTCGCGGAAGAGGGGGGTGTTGCGGGCGATGATGTTGCCGCACTCCGCGAGGAAGTTCCGGTGGGTGAGGGAACACCCCTTCGGCCTGCCGGTGGTACCGGAGGTGTAGTTGATGGTCGCCAGGGAGTCGGGGCCGGCGGACTTGGCCGCCTCGTCGACCTGAGCGTCCGTCACATCGGCGCCGGCGGTGTTGAGTTCGTCGATGCCGCCCGCGTCGATCTGCCAGATGTGCTTGAGCAGGGGAAGGCGCGGCCGGACCTGCTCCACCAGTGCCTGGTGGTCGGCGCTCTCGACGATGGCCGCCACCGAGCCGGAGTCGCTTATGTTCCACTCGATCTGTTCGGCGGAGGACGTCTCGTACACCGGTACGGAGACCGCGCCGGCGACCCAGATCGCGAAGTCCAGCAGGGTCCATTCGTAGCGGGTGCGCGACATCAGGGCGATCCGGTCGCCCGGTTGGACACCGGAGGCGATCAGGCCCTTGGCCACGCCGCGGACCTCGGCGAGGAAGGTGGTGGTGGTGACGTCCTGCCACTGCCCGGCGACCTTGCGGGCCAACACGGCGCGGTCGGGGTACAGGGCGGCATTGCGGATGACGATGTCCGCCAGGTTGCCGTCCGGGGGTACGTCGTATAAAGCCGGAACGCTGAACTCGCGCAAGGCGGCTCCTCCTTGTGGACGCGGCTGCGGAGGCACGCGGCACAGCGGGGGACAGTGCTGACGGGCTGGAGGCTACCAGCTGGTAGGGACCAGGTATAGCCACTGCCACCGGCGAGTTCCTGCGTTCCCAATCACACCGTTCAACGGGCAACTTGGCGATTTCCTGGGTTGATCGAGCGGGCGCGTTTCGTTTGTTATGAAGGGGCAAGCCCCCGTACCGCGGTGTCAGCCGAAATCCCTTTTCCCGCTCTGCCCACTCGACCGGGCGCTGCCATGACGTACAGGTGGCCGTCCTGACAAGAGCAGTAGAGCTCCACCCCATACGTCACATGTGATGTTGGCGCAGAACCGCCGTTCCGTTCCGGGTCTGCCCGCAACCCGACGCACGATGCGCAACTTGGACACCGCCCCTTTGACGGTCTGACGGACTCGATCTTCATCCGCGTCCGGAAGATGCCCCCACCGCCTCAAGCGAACGTGTCACCGAGGAGCACAGCATTCCCATGCACCGAGACGAACGCAGTACAGCGACAGCGAGCCGGCACCGTCATCCCCTCGCCGCACTCAGGGCGAAGGCCGGTTACACCCACGGCGAGTACGCGCGCCTCATCGCGGCGACGCACGCCGAATTAGGTTTCGGCCACATGGCGGCGCGGCGGGAGAAGGTCTCCCGCTGGGAGGCCGGCCGGGCCATTCCGGAGCGGACCGCGCAGCTCGCGATCGCGCACATCCACGCCGTCCCGAAAGAGGACGTCGACCGGCTGGTCTGGCCGGACTGGCTCCACCTCGCGCACGGTGACGCGCGCCAGCTGGAGATCCCGTGGACGACCGCGTCCGTACCGGAGGCCATCCTCGACGCCGTCACCACGCGGAAACAGACCCAGCAGGGGTACCTGCTGGCGACGGGCTGGGCGGCCAAGTCGCTGGCGGAGAACTGGCTGGACGCCATGACCGAGGCTCTGGCCAAGGCGCCGAGCCAGCTGGTGCCCGCGACGCCGGTGTGGCTGTGGGAGCGCAGCACCGACATCAAACTGGGTTCGGTGCTGCACGCCTGTACCCGGCTGCGCACCCTCCAGTTGTTCGCCGGCTGGTTCACCGCCGGCTGGCTGGTGCCGGCCAGCGAGCAGGAACTGCGGCATCTGGCCGACCACTTCGCCGCGGAGCCGAGCCTGCTCGACAACAGCGGGCAGGCGCTGCTGACGCTGGCCGCGGAGGGCCTGGCCCTGTGCGGGTTCATCGCGCGGTTGCAGGGCGAGCACGTCAGCGCGCAGCGGTACTACGTGGCCGGACTGCGTTGTGCCACGGCGGCCGGGGACGCGGAGATCGCCGCCGCGCTGATGACGCTGCACGCCGCCCAGTACCTGGACCTCAACCTGCACGAGGACGCCACCGAACTCCTCACGTCCGCGCGGACGTTACTGCGCCGCTCGCACATCAGGGTGAAGGATCCGGCGCTGCCGGCCCTCATGCACGCGCAGATCGCACGTGTACACGCCCAGCGCGGGGACGACCTGGGCCGGCGCAGAGCGCTGCTCGCGGGGCGTCAGGCGCTGGCCAGCGCTCCGCACGAGCACCCCATGATGATCCTGCCGGTGCGCTGCGACCGCTGGCTTCAGCTGATGGACGGGGTGTCACTCCTTGAACTGAACCAGCCGGACCGGGCGATCAAGTGTTTCGATCCGGTGCTGTCGGACCAGGTGCCGCAGTTGAAGCTGCCTCCTTCGGTGCGCTCCCTGTATCTGCTGCGCGCCGCGGAGGCACAGGTGGCGCTCGGGGACATGGCCGGCGGGGCGGAGTCCGTGGCTCAGGCGACCAACCTCCTCGGGGGCATCAGGTCTGCGGCTTCCGAACGGGTGCGTCTCGCCCTGCGCGCGTACTCGCACCTGCCCGAGGTGAGGATGCTCCTGTCGTCCGACTGAGGGGACACGATCCGGCCGGGCCCGCGGGCCCGGCGGTACCGGGGCGGTGCACACGGCCGCCCGTCACCGACGCGTTCGGTGACGGGCGGCCGTGTGCGTTATCGGCATTCGCCCCTCCGTAGTGGAACAAGGTCGTGCCACATCGTCAATGTGCCTCGGGTGTGCCCCGTGGACGTGCCCCGCCCCGAGGCACATCCGAGGCACATCACGATCCGTAGAAATTCACCCGGCCCTGCGATGAGACTTTCATTGTCCGAACGGTGGTGAGTCGCGAATGCAACCCGTTCCCGATTCACCGGCGTGAGGAAGGGCGCATTCCGATGCTGGGGCGCATCGGACGGCGCGAACGTGAAATTTTCATGACCATCAGGCTGGAGATTTACGCATGAGTCGATCTGTCGTGGTAACCGGCGGAAATCGCGGAATCGGCCTTGCCGTGGCTCGGCGACTCAGTGCCGACGGTGACCGGGTCGCGGTGACCTACCGCTCGGGCGAGCCGCCGAGCGGCCTGCTGGCCGTGCAGTGCGACGTCCTGGACACCACCGCCGTGGACGAGGCGTTCGCGAAGGTCGAGGCGGAGCAGGGGCCGGTGGAGGTGCTGGTGGCGAACGCCGGCATCACCCGGGACACGCTGCTGCTGCGGATGTCCGAGCAGGACTTCACCTCGGTGATCGACACCAATCTCACAGGTACGTACCGGGTGGTGAAGCGCGCGACCAAGCATCTGATGCGGGCGCGGGCGGGCCGCGTGGTGATCATCTCGTCGACGGCGGCGCTCAGCGGGGTCGCCGGTCAGGTCAACTACGCGGCCTCGAAGGCGGGTCTGATCGGAATGGCCCGTTCGATGGCCCGCGAGTTCGCGCCCCGCGGGGTGCTGGTCAACGTGGTGGCGCCCGGGCTGACCGACACGGCGATGAGCACCGCCCTTTCGGACGCGCAGCGCGAGGGCATCGTCGGCCAGATTCCGCTGCGCCGAATGGCGACCCCGGAGGAAGTGGCCGCCACCGTGCGCTTCCTGACCTCCGAGGAAGCCTCCTACATCACCGGCGCCGTCATCCCGGTCGACGGCGGTATGGGAATGGGGCATTGACATGACCTCGCCGTACCGACCGGCCGGAATGCGCCATGAACGACTTCGGTGCACACGACGGGATCACCTCGACCGAATTCCCCCTCTTGACGCGAGGAATCGTGCGTACGCACCCGCCCGATTCCAGCCGCTCGCACTTCTCCGACCCACTCGGCCGACCTCGATGAAATCACCGGGAGGCTTCAGGTGAACAGTCACAACGGAACGGGCCGCACCGGCAGGACGGTGGCCGTGACCGGTATGGCGGTGACCACCGGATTCGGCCAGGGCGTCGACGCACTGCGCGACGGGATCTGGTCGGGTGAGCCGGCGTTCGTCCCGGTGACCCGGTTCGACACCAGCAGGTACCGGGTCGGCGTGGCCGCCCAGGCGGATGCCGGGCTCGACCTCGACACCGAGCTGCTGGCGCTGACCGAGGAGGCGTGCAAGCAGGCGGGGCTCTCGCAGAGCGAGCGCGCGGACGCGCCCCTGGTGATGGCCCGGCACGCGGATCCCGCGGTGTCCCGGCTGCCGCGCGAGGAGCAGGAGTCCAAGCCCATCAGCGAGACCGCCCGTTGGCTCTCGGACGAGCTGGGCCTCGGTGGTGCCGGCCGTACCTACATCAACGCCTGTGTCGCCGCCAGTACCGCCATCGCCGAGGCCGCCGCGCTGATCTCCTCGGGCCGCAACGACCGCGTCGTCGTCGCCGCCGGACATCTCGTCGACGCCGAGTCCTTCACCACCTTCAACGCGGGCAAGGCCCTGGCGCCCGACGGACGGCTCCGGCCGTTCAGTTCAGGGCGCAAGGGGCTGCTGCTGGGCGACGGGGCGGGCGCGGTGGTGCTGGAGGCCGCCGACAGCCGTACCGGAATGCGCCCGCTGGCCCATGTCTCCGGCTGGGGCATGGCGGGCGACGCCCACCACGTGTGCCAGCCGCATCCGCAGGGCCTGGGCATGGCCCGCGCGATCACCCGCGCCCTGGACCGGGCCGGCCTCGCCCCGGGCGACCTCGACTACGTCAACGCGCACGGCACCGGCACCCCGTTCAACGACTCCGCGGAGACCGCGGCCCTGCACCGGGCGCTCGGGGAGCACGCCGAGAGCATTCCCGTCAGCTCCACCAAGTCGATGCACGGACACGCCCTCCAGGCCGCCGGTCTCGTGGAGTTCGTGATCTGCCTGCTCGCCCTGGAGCTGGGGAGCGCGCCGATCAACTCCGGTTATCTCGGGCCCGACCCGGACTGCCGGCTCGACCTCGTCCTCGACTCCCCGCGTGAGATGGCGGCACGGCATGTGCTCAGCCTCAACGCCGCGTTCGGTGGAGCCAACTCCGCGCTGGTGGTGAGTGCCGCATGACAACCGCTGCGAATACCACAACGTCCCCCGACGCCCGGCCGCTGACCGTGCTGGCCCGCACCGCCTGGTCCGCCGACACCGACGAACGGCCCCCGAACCTGCCCGGGTTCACCGCCTCGCCGTTCGCCCCGATCATCGCCCATGTCGCCGACGTGTGCCTGAGGGAGCGTCACCAGGAGCCGCCCGTACCGGCGGAGCGCGCCGACTCGATCGCGATGGTCCTGGTGTCCCAGCTGGGCGACATGGCCACCGAGGCCGCGGTCGTCGGGTCGGTCGACACCGGCTCCAAGGCCTCGCCGCTGCTGTTCTACCAATCGGTGCCCAGCGCCGTGCTCGGGTTCGTGTCGGCACGCTGGGGGCTCGGCGGGCCGGTCATCTGCATCAGCCCGGCCGGCGACCCGCTCACCGAGGCCATGGACCTGGCGGAACTGCTCATCGAGGACGGCAGCGCCGGCGACGTCCTGCTGGTCCTTGTGGAACTCTCCGCACGCGAGGGGCAGCCCGACCACGCCGAGGCGCTGCTGGTCTCCGCCGGGGAGACGGCATGACCGAGACCGCGCGGGATCTCCCGCCCGACCAGGAGATCGCCCTGCTGCGGCAGGGGTGGTGGCTGCACGACGCCCGCTGGTACCAGGCGGTGAAGAACCGCTTCGGACAGGAGGCGGCCAACGAACTCAACGCCGAGGTCATGCAGTTCGTGGCGCGCCGGGTCGCGACCATCTACTCCCGGCGGCACCCCACCGGCGACGAGGCCAGTACGAAGGACGTGGCCGAGACGCTGGAGACGCTGGCCCGGCTGATGTTCACCCGGGCGATGGTGCGGCTGGACTCCGCCGAGTTCGACGGCGACAACACCTGGGAGACCGTGGTCAGCGAGCACTTCGCGCTGCGCATGCTCAAGGCCAGCCGCTCGCTGGAGGGCTACCAGTGCCCGTGCATGGAGCTGCGCGCCGGCTGGTTCGAGGGCATCGGCGTGCGCGCGTCGGACGAGGTCGTCGAGTGCATGCGCGAAGGGGCGTCCGTCTGCCGCTTCCGCGCCTGCCTGAAGTAGGGGGCATCCGATGCGACTGGTCGTGGCCATCACCGGAGCCACCGGCGCCGTACTGGGAGTACGTCTGCTCCAGGAACTCCAGCTCCACCAGGACGTGGAGACCCACCTGGTCATCAGCCGCTGGGCACGCTCGACGCTGAACGTGGAGACCGGACTGAGCCCGCGCGCGGTGTCCGACCTGGCGGACTACACGTACTCCCCCGACGACCAGGGCGCCGCGATCTCGTCCGGTTCCTTCCCCGTGGACGGCATGATCGTGATGCCGTGCAGCATGAAGACCCTGGCGGCGATCCGGACCGGGTACGCCGACGGTCTGATCGCACGGGCCGCGGACGTGACGCTCAAGGAGCGGCGGCGGCTGGTGCTGGCGCCGCGGGAGACCCCGCTCAACGAGATCCACCTCGACAACATGCTGACCCTGTCCCGGATGGGCGCGGTGGTGCTGCCGCCGATGCTGACCTTCTACAACCGGCCGTCCACCGTCGAGGACCTCGCCGACCACATCGTGACCCGGGTGCTCGACCAGTTCGCCATCTCGTCGAGCCGTGCCCGCCGCTGGCAGGGGCTGCCGGACGCGCACACGGCACCGGCGCCCGTCGGGCTCGACCGCAGCTCCCTGACCGCGACCGACCGGGAGGACCGTGCGCATGCGCCACTTCACCGACTTGCGTGACTACATCGACGCGCTGGACGCGCTCGGCGACCTGAAGACCGTCGACCGGGCGGTGAGCGCGGACCTGGAGGCGGCGGCGATCACCCGGCGCTCGTACGAGATCCGCTCCCCCGCGCCGCTGTTCACGAACGTGGCGGAGGACCGGATCGGGATGCGGATGTTCGGGGCGCCGGCGGGTGTCAGCTCCCGGCCCGACATGCGCCTCGCCCGGCTCGCGATGTCGGTGGGGCTGCCGCCCGATACCGGTGCGGCCCAGCTGGTCGACCACCTGGTCCGCACCCGGGACGCCGAGCCCGTGCCACCGCGGACGGTGTCCGGCGAGGGCGCGCCCTGCAAGGAGAACGTGCTGCTCGGGGAGGACGCGACGCTGGACCGGTTCGCCGTTCCGCGCATCCACGAGAAGGACGGCGGCAGTTACCTCAACACCTGGGGTGTCATCGTCGTCAAGACACCCGACGGCGCGTGGACCAACTGGTCCATCTCACGGATCATGATGCTCGACGGCAAGCGGATGACCGGCCTGGTGGTGCCGCCGCAGCACCTCGGCCTGGTCTGGCAGGCCTGGGCCGAGCGGGGCGAGCCGATGCCGTACGCGCTGGTCCAGGGCGGCGCTCCGGCGATCCCCTTCGTGGCCGGGATCCCGCTGCCGCGCGGTGTGGACGAGTCCGGGTACATCGGTGCCCTGCACGGCGAGCCGGTGGACGTGGTCCGCTGCGAGACCGTCGACCTGGAGGTGCCGGCGAGCGCCGAGGTGGTCATCGAGGGCCATATGTCGGTGGGCCGCGACAGCCTCGAAGGGCCGTTCGGCGAGTACGCCGGATACGCCTCCACGCAGTCGTCGATGCAGCCGATCTACACCGTCGAGGCGATCACCCACCGCAACGACCCGATCTGGCCGATCGTCCCGGAGGGCCGGCCGGCGGACGAGTACCACACCGTCACCGGGACCGGGCGCGCCGCGAACGTCCTGCACGCCCTGCGGCGGGCGCAGTTGCCGGTGACCACCGTGTGGATGCCGTTCCCCGCCGCCATGCACTGGACGGTGGTGACGGTCCCGGACACCTGGCGGCAGTCCCTGCCGGGCGTGGACTCCGGGGAGTTCGTACGGCGGATCGGCGAGGTCATCCACAACAGCGGCGGGCCCAGCGCGATGATGCCGGTCACCTTTGTGCTCGACGACGACATCGACCCGGCCGACGAGGCCGACCTGTTCTGGGCGCTGGCCACCCGGCTGCACCCCAGGGACCGGCGGTTCTCCTGGGACGGTGTGGTGCTGCCGTTCATGGCCTGCTTCTCCGAGGACGAGCGCAAGGCGATGCGCGGTCCGAGCGTCGTCCACGACGGGCTGCTGCCGGCGTGGGGCGAGGGACGGCTGCACCACAGCTCGTTCGACCAGGCCTACCCCGCCGACATCCGCCGCAGGGTCCTGGAGCACTGGGACGACTGAGCGCCGGCGGACCACCGCGCCGACCGCCTCCCGACCGACCGCCGCTGCACCGACCGCCTTCCCGTCCGACCGCCACCGCCCCGACGGCCCCTTCCCGACCGCCACCCGATGGAGCGACAGCGACATGCCGTTGAACCCGAGCTGCGTGGGCAAGATGTATCCCCCCGCGCGTCCCTATCCCGTGGAAGCGGAGACGATCCGACGCTTCGCCGAGGCGGTGGGCGACCCCGCCGCCCTCTACACCGACCCGGAGGCGGCCCGCGCTCTGGGCCACTCCGCCGTCCCGGCCCCGCCGACGTTCCCGTTCATCGTGGCCATGCGGGCGATGGGCGAGGTGTTCAGCTACGACGACATCGGCTTCGACCCGACCTATCTGATCCACGGCGACCAGCGCTTCGAGTACGCCCGGCCGGTCCTGGTGGGCGACCGGCTGGTGACCACCCTGGAGATCACCGGGGCGAAGAACCTGCGCGGCAAGGACGTACTGAACCTCCGCGCCGACGTCGGGGACAGCGGCGGTGACCACGTCGTCACCCTGCACATGACCTTTGTCTCCCTGAGCGCGGTGGACGGCGGTGGCGCGCGATGACGAACGGCGCGGACAACGGGGTGACCGGTAGGGACGTGGAGGCCGGTACGGACGTGGAGGCCGGTACGGACGTGGAGGTCGGTGCCGAACTGCCCGTCAGGACGGTCACGGTGACCCGCGGTGACCTGGTGCGGTACGCGGGGGCCTCCGAGGACTTCAACCCCGTGCACTGGAATCCGCGGGTGGCGCACGAGGCCGGGCTGCCCGACGTGATCGCCCACGGCATGTTCACGATGGCGATCGCCGCCCGCACGGTGACCGACTGGGCGGGCGGCCCGGGCGCGGTCGTCGAGTACCGCACCCGCTTCAGCCGGCCGGTGGTCGTCCCCGACGGCGACCGGGGCACCTCGGTCGAGGTACAGGGCCGGGTGGCCGCGCGCCTGGACGACCACCGGGTGCGGATCGACCTCACCGTGACCAGCGGTGGAACCAAGGTGCTCAGCGAGGCCCGCGCCGTCGTACGTCTCGCCCCCCGCTAGCCCGGAGGAAACCCGACCCTCCCCAGACGGAAGAAACGGACGGATGAACACCTCACCGGTCTTTCTCACCGCGCCCCGCTACGTCCTGGGCGAGATCGAGGAACCGTACACGGCGATCCAGGACCTGGAGGCCCGCGCGGCGCACTTCGCCATCCCCGTGGCGCCCAGGACCTGGGGCTGGGGCAGCTACTTCCGCACCGAGCGCACCCATGTGGAGCTGGCGGTCGCCGGCGGCAACGCCACGCTCGACGCGTCGGGGGTGGCGCGGGAGTCGGTGGACGGGCTGGTCGTCTGTACGAGTTCGTTCCCGCGGCACGTCGACGACCACGCCGGGTTCCTCGGGGCGGTGCTGGGCGGGCTGGGGCTGACCGATGTGGCGTTCGCCTGCGGGGTGACGCTCAACCGGTGCAACAACCTGCTCGCGGGCCTGCATGTGGCCCGCTCCCTGGTGAGCTCCGGAAGCCACCGGCGGATCCTCGTGGTGACGGCGGACCGGATCCTCGACGAGTCCATCCGGCTGGAGAAGTTCGCGCTGTTCAGTGACGGCGCCGCGAGCTGTCTGGTGAGCGAGGACGAACAGGGTCCGGACAGCTTCGAGTTGATCGCCTCCGCCACGGCGCAGGACGCCGCCGTGCTGGGGGTGCGGGACCAGATCGACTCCCGGCTCTCGATCGCCGTCAACGAGCAGCTGGAGCGGGCCACCGGCATCCCCCGCGAGAAGATCACCGCGCTTCTGCCGGCCAATCTGGTGCGGCCGCTCGTGACGCTGAAGGAGCGTCAGGCGGGCTTCACCGCGGCGCAGGTGCGCATGGGCAACGTCGAGCGGCTCGGTCACTGCTTCGCCGCCGACCCGCTGATCAACCTCGTCGATCTGCTGGCCTCCGGAGAGGGGGAGATCGATGCGCTCTACCTGCTGGCCTCCAGCGTGCCCGGTGCGCGGCACGGCGTACTGCTCCGGAAGGTCTCGTGAGACCGCTCGAGACGTCGAGGGAGACGGATCGGATGAACACACGCCCCGCAGTCACGGCGGTGACGACATGACCGCCATCGCACCCGTCCCGCATCTGCAACTGTCCGGAGATCCCTATCAATTGGGGCAGCAGCACGGCGCCGCCCGCGCTGCCCGGCTGCGCGCCTTCCTGGACGACGGGCTGGCCCGGCTGAACCATCTCCTGGACACCCCCGTGTCGCTGGACTCGCTCGAACCAATCCTGATGGCGTTCCGGTCGGAGATCGAGGCCGGTGTGCCCGCGCTGGCGGAGGAGATCCGGGGCCTCGCCGACGGGGCGGGCATCACCCAGGACGAGGCCCTGCTGCTCCAGGTGCGCAGGGAGATCCTCGGCTACCGCAGCACCCGGCGCCGCCCCGAGGGCGACTGCACCACCTATGCGCGGGTCGCCGCCGGCGACCACACCACCCTGGCGCAGACGGTCGACCTCAACGGCGACCTCGACGACCAGACGGGCTTTCTGTCGATCCGCCGGGACGGTTCGCCGCGTGACGTGCTGATGCTGAGCTTCGGCGGACTGCTCGGCTACCTGGGTATGAACAGCGACGGGCTCGCCGTCGGCATCAACCTGGTGCTCGGCGGGCGGTGGCGGCCGGGGATCCCGCCGTATCTGGCGGTGCGGCACGTCCTGGACAGCGCCGGTTCGGTGGACGAGGCGCTGGGCGTCCTCGAAGGGCTGCGGTTCGCCAGTTCCCGGTCGCTGATGCTGTGCGACGAACGGGGCGCCGCCTACGTGGAGTTCATGGACGGCCGGATGCGGGTCGTCAGGGACTCGACGCTGGTCCACACGAACCACTTCCTGCACCCGGAGTTCGTCCCCTTCGACGAGCTGAACGTGTTCGCGAAGAACGGTTCGCTGCGCCGGCTGGACGCATGCGCCGTACGGCTCAAGGCCCTGCCCGACGACGCCTCCGCCGCGGACCATCTCGGGCTGCTGACGACCCCGCCGATCTTCGTGCCGGACAACGGGGACATCCGCCGTGAGCGCACCGTCGCCGTGGTGGCGATGCGTCCGGCACTGGGCGAGGTGCGGCTGCTGGGGTCCCGGCCGTGCGGCGAACCGCAGGTCTTCACCACCAGGTCGGCGAACCGGGCGGCGGGCGGATGAGGGCCGGGGCGGAGGGCTGGCTGATCGCCGTCGGCGACACGGCGGACGGGGTGTGGGACGACGCGCGCTGCCGCGCCGACCTCTCCGCCATGGAGATACGGCGGGCCGAGCGGTTCGTGCGCGCGTCCGCGGCCGTCACCTACGTCCGGGTCCGCTCCGCGATCCGCACGGTGCTGGGCCAGGCGCTGGGCGAGGCGCCCGCGCGGGTACGGATAGGCGTGGCGCCGGGCGGCGGGCCCGTCCTGCCGGACCATCCGGACCGGTCCGTCAGCTGGTCGACGTCGGCCGGGGTGCTGCTGGTCGCACTGTGCCGGGGTGCGCGGATCGGTGTCGACGTGGAGGCGGTCCGGCCCGTCGAGTCGCCCGCCAAGGTGCTGCGGACCTTCTATCCGAAGGCGCACGCGCTGGGCGACTTCCGTGAACCCGAGACGTTCTTCTCCGCCTGGACGCTGCTCGAAGCGGCCGTCAAGGCGACCGGACGTGGTCTCGCCCGCGGGGCGCGCGAGGTCCAGCTGTACCGGCCGGTCGGCTCCGACCGCTGTGCCCTGGCGGGGATCCGGGACGCGGGCGGGGTGGCGTGGTCCGGTCGTACGGACCGGTTCGCCGTGCCCGGGTCGGCGGCCGAGGTGATGACGGCGATGGTGACGGAGGGCCTGGGCCTTCCGGTACGGCTGCACACGTGGGGGGTGCCGGACGCCGTACGGCGGCGGGACGCGTCCGCCGCGAGCCGTCTGCCGCACCCCGTGTCCGGGACGGGGGCCGCCCAGTGAGCATCCGTACGGAAGGAGTGGAGATGGCCGTCCGCAGGAGTCCTACGGCCGCCGGCACCGACTCCGGTCTGCTGTCCCCCGTCTGGGCCGGTACGCCGGTCGAGGCGCTCACCTCGGACGAGGCGTGGCTCGCGGCGATGGTCGAGTTCGAGGCCGCGTTGTCCGCCGCCCAGACGCGGCTCGGCGCGGTCCCGGCCGGCACGGCGGACGCCATCCGCGCGGCGGGCGGGGCCGGAGCCCTGGACCCGGTGGAGCTGGCCCGGATCGGCCGGGAGGCCGCGAACCCGGTGGTGTTCTTCGTGAAGCGGCTGACCGAACTGGTCGCCGCGGCCGACCCGGACGCGGCCGGGCACGTCCACGCCGGGTGCACCAGCCAGGACGTCCTCGACTCCGCGGCCATGCTGATCGCGACCCGTGCGCTCACCCTGGTCCGTGACGACCTGGTACGGATCCGCGCAGCCCTCGCCGGGCTCGCCCGTGAGCACCGCTCGACGCCCGCCGTCGCCCGGACGCTCACCCAGCACGCGGTCCCCACCACCTTCGGGGCCAAGGCGGCGACCTGGCTCACGCTGGTCTGCGACGCCCACGACCGGGTGGACGCCGTACTGCGCGCCGGGCTGCCCGTGTCGATGGGCGGGGCGGCCGGCACCCTCGCCGCCTACCACGACCATCTGACCGGCGCCTGTGTCCCTGACGACCATCCCGAACTGCTGCTGGCCTCCCTGGTCGCGGAGGAGCTGGGTCTCGCCCGGCCCACGGTCCCCTGGCATGCAGTGCGCACCCCGATCGCCGATCTGGCCGCCGTCCTGAGCTTCGTCGGCGGGGCTCTCGGCAAGTTCGCCGCGGACGTCCTGGTGCTCTCGCGCACCGAGATCGCCGAGGTGACCGAGCCCGCCGCGGTGGGCCGCGGACAGTCCTCGGCGATGCCGCAGAAGCGCAACCCCGTACTCAGCACGCTGGTCGCGACCGCCGCCCGCCAACTCCCGGTGTACGCGCTGGTGCTGGGCCAGTCGATGGTCGCCGAGGACGAGCGGTCGTCGGGGGCCTGGCACGCCGAGTGGCAGCCGTTGCGGGAGTGCCTGCGGCTGGCCGCGGGCGCGAGCCACACGGCGGCCGAGCTGGCCGAGGGCCTGGTCGTCTCGGCCGACCGGATCCGGGCCAACGTGACCCTCACCGGCAGCAGTCTGGTCGCCGAGCGGCTGTCCGTGGCGCTCGCCCCCGAACTGGGCCGCCAGCGCGCCAAGGAGGCCGTGACCCGGGCCGTGCGCGACACGGAGGCGGGCGTGCCCGCGGCCGAGGCGCTGCGCGGCGCCCTCAGGGCGGCCGGACTCGTCGACGGACGGTCCGCGTGCCTCGACTCACTCGACGAACTCCTCGACCCGGAGCGCTATCTCGGAGCCGCCGAGCCCCTGGTCGACCGTGCCGTGCACCGTGCTGGCCCGGCAGCCGTCCCCCTCACCCCGTCCGAAGAACTGGAGACGACATCATGATGATCAACGAGGAGCTCCGCCGGAAGATTCTCGACGACCGGGCGCTCGGCGCGGGCAACGTGCTGCACCGGCTGCCCCTGTACGGGCGGTCCCTGGACGAGCAGGTGCTGTGGCTGGACGGCACCTGGCGCGCGCCCTCCGGTGACCACCCCGAGGTGCTCACGCTCGGCGAGCTGCACGAGGTCGTGGCGACGTACGCGGGCTACTACCGCCGCAACGGGGTGCGCGCCAAGGACGCGGTGGCCATCGTGACCACGTCCATCACCGACTTCGCGCTGAACCTGATGGCGCTCACCAGCATCGGCGCGATCGCCTCCCTGGTGAACGCCAACATGCCCCTGGAAGTGCGCCGCGAGTACATCCGCCGGCAGCGGGTCGTCGGCATCATGACCCGCGAGCCCTGGCACCAGGAGCTGACCAGCCACCTCGACGACGACGTGCCGCCGCGGTTCGTCGCCCTCCAGACCGAGATCGCACCGGAGGACCGGGCGCACCGCCCCGAGAACTACCCGTTCCGGCACTCCCCCAACGACCCGATCCTGATCTCGCACTCCTCGGGCACCACGGGCATCCCCAAGTCGGCGTTCCACACCCACGAGACGCTCTTCCACGGGGCGCTCAGCCGGCTGTCGGACGGCCTGGATTGCAGCACCCGCGCCCGTCTGCTCGCGCTGCCGGGCCACCATGTCTCGGCGATGTCGAACACCCTGCTCGGTCTGGTGCTGGGCGCGCCGGTGATCCACTTCACCGACCCGAGCGGCAAGGCCGTACTGGACGGGATCGAGAAGTACCGCCCGACGATCGTGTTCGGGTTCACCCACACGTTCATGGAGATGGCCGGCGAGGATCTGACGGACCGTGACCTCTCCTGTGTGGAGGGGTTCTACGCCTCGGGCGACGCCGCGCACGTGGTGCACATCAGGCGGCTCCTGGAGAAGGGGCAGCACCCGTACACGGGCCGCGACCTCAAGCCGAAGACGGCGCCGGGCGCGATCTTCCTCGACATCTTCGGCTCGACCGAGATGGGCTACGTGCTCTTCGACTACGTGCACCGGCCCGGCGCCCCCAGCCTAGGACGCTGCATCGGGCGTCCGATGCGGTTCGCGGAGGCGGCGGCGCTGACCGAGGACGGCGCGGTGCTGCCGCCCGGTCAGGTGGGCCGGCTCGGGGTGCGCTCGAAGTCGCTGACGCCGGGCTTCTGGAACGACAACGTGCGCTGGCACCAGCAGTGGCTCGGGGGCTACTTCCTCACCGGCGACCTGGTGTACCGGGACGGCGGCAACAACTTCTACCACCTGGACCGCACTTCGGACGCCATCCGTACCGAGGAGGGCTTCGTCTACAGCGCGTACACGGAGGAGCTCCTGTTGGGCGAGTACGAGGAGATCCGGGACTGCACGGTCGTCGGACTGGCCGACGACGGTGTGCAGTTCGGCTGGGAGGACGAGGGCGTCGCGAAGACGTACATGCTGCTCAACCTCGCCGAGGGAGCGACCGCGCCGGAGGACCCCACCGCGTGGGTGAACGCGGCGCTGACCAAGCACGGGCTGCCCGCGGTGGAGGGTGCCGTGGTGGTCGCCGAGGACGCGATCCCGGTGGGCATCACCGGCAAGGTCCTCAAGCGGATCCTGCGCGAGCAGGCCAGGGAGCTGGCCGTCGGAGGCTGACGGCGTTCACGACCCGACCGGGTGGGCGGCAGCTGCGTCGCCCACCCGGTCACCGGAGAAAGGGACTTGGGTATGAGCGTCGACTACGACGTGATCGTCATCGGTGCCGGTCTGGGCGGACTGGCCGCCGCCACCACCCTGCAACGCGGAGGGATGCGCACCCTCGTCGTGGAGCGGCACAGCATCCCCGGCGGCGCGGCCACCTCGTTCGTGCGGGGCCGCTTCGAGTTCGAGGTGTCGCTGCACCAGCTGGGCGGCATGGGCGGCCACGAGCCGCTGAAGAAGGTGCTGGACGAGCTGGACGTGACGCGCAGGGTGGAGTGGCTGGAGGACCGCGACCTGTGCCGGACGTTCGTGCCCGGCGAGGTCGACGTCAAGCTGCCCCACGACTGGGAGGGCATGGCGGACGTCCTCGACGGCATCAGCCCCGGCAACCGCCCGCAGATCGTGCGGTTCCTGGAGATCGTCCGGGAGACCGGGCTGTGGCAGCTGACCGCGCGGGTCAGCCTGCACAAGATGAAGGAACAGCTGGAGTGGCTGGGCACCCTTCCGGACGTACGGCGGTACGCGCTGCGGACGTTCCGTGAGGTGCTGGACGAGTTCTTCACCGACGAGCGGCTCAAGATCGTGCTGTCGTCGTACTGGAGCTACAACGGCCAGCTCCCGCACCGGATCGCCTTTGTGGACATGGCGCGGCTGCTGGCGCTGTACGTCGAGACCAAGCCCTTCCAGATCGTCGGCGGCAGCCAGGCGCTGTCCTCGGCCCTGGTGGAGTCGTTCGAGGAGGCCGGCGGCGAACTGCGGCTGAACACGAACGTCGAGAAGATCCTCACCCGCGACGGGACCGCGGTCGGGGTCCGGCTGGAGGACGGCGAGACGGTCTCGACCAGGCAGATCGTCTCCAACGCCCCTTCCACGACCACGTACATGCGGCTCCTCGACGACCCGGACGTGGTGCCCGCGCACACGCTGAAGGATCTGCGCTCGCGGCGCCTGGGATCGTCGGCGACCTGTCTGTTCCTCGGTGTGGACGCGACGGCGGAGGAGCTGGGCTTCACCACGGCGACGACGTTCCTGTCCGCGAGCCTGGACGAGGAGTCCATCCTGCGGGGCGCGTACTCGCTGGACGAGCCCTGCCCGTTCATGATCGCGACCTGCTACGACGTGCAGTCCACCGGCTTCGCGCCGAAGGGCGGCGCGCAGGTGGTGCTCTCCTCGATCCAGTACTCGGAGCCGTGGGAGTCGCTCGCCCCGCAGGACTACGCGTCGGCGAAGGCCGCGTACGCCCAGTCCCAGCTGGATCTGGTCGAGTCGCTGGTGCCCGGCATCCGGGACGTGATCGAGGAGGCCGAGCTGGCCACCCCGCTGACGTTCAAGCGCTACACCAACCAGCCGGGCGGTGCCATCTACGGCTTCGACCAGGACATCACCGACAGCTGGCTGTTCCACGACGAGGACCTCAAGCAGAACGTGCCGGGTCTGCTGCTGACCAGCAACTGGACCACGGCCGGCGGCTACAACTCCAACCTCGTGACCGCCGCCCGGCGGTGCCAGCGGCTGCTGGCCGCGGGCCAGTGACCCCTTGAGAAAGCGGAGTGGATCGTGACAGACAAGCCCTACACGCCGGCGGTCAATCCGCTGGCCCGGCTGCTCGAAGGGGCGGACGAGGTCGTCGAGCGGCTCAAGGCGCACGCCGAGAGCCAGGCGCCCCACCCGGCCGACGCCCGGTCCGAGGTCGAACCGCACCACCCGAGGAAGATCGACCTGACGGTGACGGAGGTGATCGAGGAGACCGCCACGACGAAGACGCTGCGGCTGGGCCGCCCGGACGGCGGGGACCTGCCGCCGTTCCGCGCCGGGCAGTACATCTCCCTCGACGTCCGGGTCGGCGACGTCCGCACCAACCGGGCGTTCTCCATCTCGTCCAGCCCCACCCGGCGCGCGCACTACGACCTCACCGTCCGCCGGCTGCCCGGCGGACTGGTCAGCGGCTACCTCCTCGACGAGGTGTCCGTGGGCGACCGCTTCACGAGCGGTGGGCCGATGGGGACCTTCTGCCACGATCCCCTGTTCCACGGCGACGACCTGGTGTTCCTCGCGGGCGGTTCCGGTGTGGCGCCGGCGATGAGCATGATCCGGGAGATCGCCGAGCTGGGCCTGCCGCGCCGGATGACCCTGCTCTACGGCTCCCGCCGCTCGGACGACATCATCTTCCGCGACGAGCTCGACGCCATCGCCGAGCGGCATCCGAACATCGTGGTCCACCACGTGCTGGCCCAGGACGAGCCCGGCTGGACGGGCGCGGTCAAGCCGCTCGACGCGGCCCTGATCGGCCGGCTGGCCGGACCGCCGGCCGGACGGATGACGTATGTGTGCGGTCCCGCCTACAAGTACCCGCATCTGGTGGGCGAGTTGGAGTCGCTGGGGCTGCCCGGCCGGCGGATCCGCAAGGAGGCCAACTACATCGCCAAGCCGCCGCCGGAGGACACCAGCTGGCCGTCCCAGCTCGACACCAAGGAAGAGGTCACGGTCAGCGTCCGGGGCCGTGGGACCTTCCGGATGCCGCGCGGGCAGGAGCTGATCTACGGGCTCGAGGAGAACGGGATGCCGCCCGAGGCGTCCTGCCGCTCCGGCGAGTGCGGCGACTGCCGGGTCAAGGTCTGCTCCGGCGAGGTCTTCCACGCCGAGGAGGCTCGGCTGCGCATGGCGGACCAGCGGTTCGGTTACGCGCATTCCTGTGTCGCCTATCCGCTCACCGACATCGAAGTTGATTTCCAGCCCGGCAACGGTTTCTAGCCGGAAACCTTGCAGTTCCGGAAAAAGAACGGCGCACCTCTTGGCAGTCGGCCGGTAATGCGATGTGCTGAAGGTGCACCTTCTCTGGCCGTTCCCCGGCCGCGGCCGAAATGACCGCCACCCTCGCTCTTCTTTTCGTCTCGTGAATTTCCGAGGCGCTTCCGTGCGGCACAAAAGCACTCAACTGGAGGTAGAGAAATGTCGACTGACCTGCGCGAAGTCGTGGTCGAGACGCTCCGCAACATGAACTTCGAGGTGGACTCGGTGAACGACGAGACACCGCTCGGCGACGGCGGCCTCGAATTGGAATCGCTCTCTCTCGCCGAGCTCGTCATGCAGCTCGACAACTTCGGCGTGGAATTCTCCGACGAGGAGATGGAGAAGCTCACGACGATGACCCTGGGGGAATTCACCCAGGAAGCCAAGCGCCGCGCCACGGGGAATTAGCAGCCCCTTCCGACCAGGTCCTGGCGCTCGTCATGTGCGGGCAGGCCGATTGAAGGAGATGTGACCTTGCCGCAGTCGACCAGGGCGATGTGCGTCGTGGGAGCCGGGCCGCGAGGACTCGCCGTCCTAGAGCGGCTGAGTGCCCATCACACCAACGGGCGCCGGCTGCTGGTCCACGTGGTCGACCCCTTTCCGCCGGGGCCGGGACGCACGTGGCGCACGAAGCAGTCCCACCATCTGCTCATGAACACGGTGACCTCCCAGGTCAGCCAGTTCACCGACGACAGTGTCCAGTGCACCGGCCCGATCCGGCCGGGCCCGAGCCTGCACGAGTGGCTGCACCGGTCCGCGGACACCGACCGGGTGTGGGCGGGCGCCGAGCTGCTCGGCCCCGACGACTACCCGTCCCGCGCCCAGTACGGCCACTACCTGGAGTGGGTGTTCCGGCACCTCGTCGACAACGCCCCCGACGGCCTGAGCTTCGTCGTCCACCGCGCGACGGCGGTCGCGCTGGACGACGGGGCCGACGGCCAGTGCGTCACCCTGGACGACGGCACCCGGCTGCCGGGCCTGGACGCCGTGGTCCTGGCCCTCGGCCACGGGGCCAACGAACCGACCGACGAGGAACGGCGGTTCGCGGTCCACGCGGACCGCCACGGACTGACGTACATACCGCCCGGCAACCCCGCCGATGTCGACCTCGACGCCATCAAGCCCGGTGAGAGCGTTGCCGTGCGCGGGCTCGGACTGGCCTTCTTCGACGTGCTGTCCCTCCTCACCGAGGGCCGCGGCGGAAAGTTCGTCAGCTCCCCCGACGGCCCGCTGTACCTCCCCTCGGGGCAGGAGCCGGTGCTGTACGCCGGATCGCGGCGCGGTGTGCCGTACCAGGCGCGCGGCGAGAACCAGAAGGGGCCCTCGGGCCGGCACGAGCCGCTGTTCCTGACCCTGGACGCGGTGCGCCGGATCCGTGACACCCCCGGCGCCACGTTCCGCCGGGACGTGTGGCCGCTGCTGGACGCGGAGGTGCGCGCGGTCCACCACCACGCGCTCGTCGCCCAGCGGACGGACCGCGCCACGGCCGACCGCTTCCTCGCCGAGTACCTGGCCGCCGCCGAGGCCGAACGGCCCGGGGTGCTGCGCCGGGCCGGCCTGACCGACCGGGACGAGTGGAACTGGGACTACGTCCAACGCCCCTGGGGAGACCGGGAGTTCAGCGACGGCGCCGACTTCAACGCGTGGCTGCTCGACCATCTGCGCGACGACGTCCGGCACGCCGGCGGCGGCAACGTGGACAACCCGCTCAAGGCGGCCCTGGACGTCCTGCGCGACCTGCGCAACGAGGTGCGGCTCGCGATCGACCACTCCGGGATCACCGGAACGTCGTACCGCGACGAGGTGATGGGCTGGTTCACGCCGCTCAACGCGTTCCTGTCGATCGGCCCGCCGCGCTCGCGCGTCGAGGAGATGATCGCGCTCGTCGAGAGCGGGGTGCTCCAGGTCGTCGGTCCGGGCACCCGGGTCCGTCCGGCCCCCGACGGCGCCGGCTTCCTGATCGGCTCCGGTGTGGTCCCCGGTCCGGAGGTGGCGGCCACCGCGCTGATCGAGGCGCGGATCGCCGAACCGGATCTGCGCCGCAGCACCAACCCGCTGCTGCGTCATCTGCTGGCGACCGGCCAGTGCCGGACCTATCGGATCCCGGACGCCGACGGGGTGTTCGAGAGCGGCGGCCTGGACGTCACCGCGCGGCCCTACCGCGTGGTCGACGCCTCGGGCGAGCCCCACCCGCGCAGATTCGCCTACGGGGTGCCGACCGAGTACGTCCACTGGGCCACGGCCGCGGGCATCCGCCCCGGCGTCGGCTCGGTGATCCTCGAAGACGCGGACGCCATCGCGCGCGCGGTGACGACCTCATGACCGCACGACAGGAGGGCCGTTCACCCCGCCCCCATCCGCCCGGAATCCGCACGGAGTCATCCCAGTGGACGTGACCACGATGTTCGACCCCGAACTGCTCCAACTCCCCTTCTACGACGACGGACACCGCCGGTTCGCCGACCAGATCGGCATCTGGTGCGACAGCTACGGCGAGGTGTGGGAGTCCGTCCGCCGGACCCGTCCGGACGTCTCCGGGCGCCGGTTGGTCGAGCTGCTCGGCGAGGACGGCTGGCTCGCCGGGCTCGACCCGGCGGCCCGGCCGCACGATCTGCCCACCGATCTGCGTGCCCTGTGTCTGGCCCGTGAGGCGCTCGCCTACACCGAGGACCTGGCGGACTTCGCGTACTCCATCCAGTCGCTGTCCGCGACGCCGATCATCCGGTTCGGCGACGAGGAGCAGCGGCGGCGCTATCTGCCGGGGATGGCCAAGGGGCTGCTGGTCGGCGCGTTCGCCGTGTCGGAGAAGGAGGCCGGCTCGGAGGTCGCGGCGGTCGGACTGACCGCGAAGAGGTCCGGGGGCGACTTCGTGCTCGACGGTGCCAAGGCGTGGATCGCGCACGCCACGATCGCCGATCTGTTCGTCGTCGTGGCCCGCACCGGCGAAGGGCCGGGCCCGCTCGGACTGACGACGTTCCTGGTGCCCGCCGACACGCCCGGGGTGCGGGTCGAACCGCTCGACGCCGTCGCGCCACGCTCGTTCGGCCATCTGGTGTTCGAGAACTGCCGGGTGCCCGCCGAGGCCGTGCTCGGCCGGCCCGGCAAGGGTTTCGTGATAGCCATCGACCTGCTGGAACGGTTCCGGATGACGGTCGCCGCGGCCGCCCTGGGCTTCGCCCGCCGGGCCGCCGACGCGGCGCTCGCGCACACCAGGGACCGCAGGGCGTACGGCGGCACACTCCTCGACCTCCAGCTGGTGAAGGCGTCACTGGCCGACATGGAGGTGCGGCTGAACGCCGCCGCGCTGCTCACGGCGCGGGCCGCCTGGGAGTGCGACCGGGGCAGCCGGGGTTTCGCCCGGCACTCCAACATCGCCAAGGTGCACGCCACGGAGGCGGCCCAGCAGACCGTCGACGCGGCGGTCCAGCTGTTCGGCGCGGCAGGGGTGGTCCAGGACGGTCTCCCCGAGCGTCTGTACCGGCAGATCCGTTCGCTGCGCATCTACGAGGGCAGTACCGACGTCCTGCGGATGGCGATCGCCGGCTCCCTGGACATGCGGCGGGCCGACCGGGTCGCGGAGCGCCGGGCCACGAAGGAGCCGAGCTGATGGGCGCCGGGCCCCGCCTGTGGCTGCGGCACGAGACCCGGGCCACCGAACGCCGGGCGCCGCTGGTGCCCGAGGACGCCGCGCGGCTGGTCCGCGAGGGTGTCGCGATCACCGTCGAGGAGTCCCCCCAACGGGCCTTCCCGCTCGCCGAGTACGTCCGCGCGGGCTGCGCCACCGCACCGGCGGGCAGCTGGGTGGACGCCCCCGAGGACCACTACGTGCTGGGCCTGAAGGAGCTGCCCGCCGAGCCGTACGCGCTGCGCCACCGGCACATCTTCTTCGGCCACGCCTACAAGGGCCAGGCGGGCGCCGCCGAACTGCTGCGCCGGTTCGAGGCGGGCGGCGGGGTGCTGCTGGACCTGGAGTACCTGACGGACGACCACGGCAGGCGGCTGGCCGCGTTCGGGTACTGGGCGGGCTACATGGGCGCCGTCCTCGCCGTACTGCACCGGCGCGGCGCCCTCGAAACACCGCTGCGGCCGCTGGAGCGGACGGAGTGGGACGCGCTGCTGCGGGCGGGCGGCGACACTGCGGACGACGGCAGCGCACTGGTCGTCGGGGCGCTCGGCCGCAGCGGACGCGGTGCATGCGACGCCCTGGAGACGGCCGGGATCAGCCCGGTGCGCTGGGACGTCGCCGAGACACGCGACCTGGACCGGGAGGCGCTGCGCGGGCACGACCTCCTCGTCAACACCGTGCTGGTGACCACACCGGTGCCGCCGTTCCTGACCGGGGCCGACCTGGACGCGCCCGACCGCCGGCTGTCCGTCGTCGCGGACGTGACCTGTGACGTGGACTCGGAGTGCAACGTCCTGCCCGTCTACGACACCGTCACCGACTGGGAGCACCCGGTACGCCGGCTGCGGGACGGCGACCGGCCGCTGGACATGATCGCCGTCGACAACCTCCCGTCCCTGCTGCCGGTCGAGGCCGGCCGGGCGTTCTCCGCCGAGCTGTGGCCGCAGTTGCTGCGCCTCGGCGACGGGGACGGCGCCTGGTTCCGCTGCCTGCTGACCTTCGCCAGGGCGGCCGGGGCGAGCGCGGTCGCCGACCGTACCAAGGAGGACGCCCATGTGCGCTGACCGGCCGACCGCGAGCGGCACCGTCCACTGGATCGGCACCGGCCTGTCCACCGGCCGTACCGGACTCGGCGTCCTGTGCGACCGCGCCGAACGGGTCGTCGTGTGGGACCGCACCGCCGAGCGGGCCCGAAGCCGCCTGAGCGCGCTGGGACTCGGCGACCGGGCGGAGGTCCGGGCGCTCGGCGAGGGTGCCCTGGAGGCCGGGGTGGGCCCGGGTGACGTGATCGTCTCCATGCTGCCCGCGGCCGAACACCCGGCCCTGCTGCGGCTCGCCCTCGCCCGCCGCGCCCACTTCGCCTGTACGAGCTACACCTCGGCGCAGCTGGAGGAGGAGGCGAAGACGGCCACCGCCGACGGGCTCGTGGTCCTCACCGAGGCCGGACTCGATCCGGGCATCGACCATCTGATGGCCCACCAGCTGATCGAGCGGGCCCGGCAGGACGTCGGCGACACCGCCGCCGCCGTGGACTTCACCTCGTACTGCGGTGGTGTCCCGGCCGTGCCCAACGACTTCCGCTACCGGTTCAGCTGGGCGCCCTACGGGGTGCTGGCCGCGCTCGGTTCGCCCGCGCGGTACGTCGAAGGAGGTGAGGAGCGCACGGCCCGGCACCCCTGGGAGGCGACGCGCCGGCTGGTGCTCGACGGGGAGGCGTTCGAGGCCTACCCCAACCGGGACAGCATGCCGTTCGTCGCCCAGTACGCCGTCCCGCAGGGGTGGCGGCTGGAGACGTTCGTACGGGGGACGCTGCGCAACGCGGGCTGGCGTACGGCCTGGGCGGCGGTCTTCGACACCGTCCGCGCCGGGGACGAGACGGCGGTCCGGGCGCTGGCGGCGGAGCTCGCCGACCGGTACCCGACCACGGAGGCCGACCGGGACCGTGTGGTGCTCACGGTCGGGCTCACCGTCCGCGACGCGGACGGCGCCACCCGCTGGCGGCAGGCACAGGTGCTGGACGTCACGGGTGACGCGACGGAGAGCGCGATGGCCCGCTGTGTCTCGCTGCCGGTCGCCCACGGGGTGACCCGGATCCTCGACGGGGCCCTGCCGGCGGGCGTCAACCGCGCGGCCGAGTCCGCCGACGAGGCCGCGCGCTGGATGGAGTTCCTGAGGAGCCACGGCCTGCGTACCGCCTTCGACGGTCCGCCGGAACAGACCGACCGATCCGCATGACCCTCTCATCGAGTGCGGCGAGCCGCCCAAAGGAGAAGCCCGACATGGTGCATGAGCCAACTCGCTCCGGCGCGGAGCACTATCGCTGCCTGGGAGTCGGCGTGGGACCGGCCAATCTGAGCCTGGCGTCCTTGCTGCACAACCGGCCGGACGTGACCAGTCTCTTCCTCGACCGGAAGGAGTCCTTCAGCTGGCACGACGGGCAGCAGCTGCCCGGAAACACCCTCCAGGTCTCCCTGTTCAAGGACCTCGTGACCCTGGCCGACCCCAGGAACCCGTTCTCCTTCCTGTCGTATCTGCACGACAACGGCAGGCTGTACCACTTCCTCAACGCCCAGTTCGACGCCGTGCCGCGGGTCGAGTACCGCAACTACCTGGCGTGGGCGAGCCGTTGCAACAAGAACATCGTGTTCGGCGAGGCCGTCAAGGAAGTCACCTTCGACGGTGTCTTCACGGTCCGCACGGACCGGCGGACGGTCACCGCGGACAACGTCGTCGTCGGTGTGGGCAGCCGCCCCTGGGTGCCGGGCCATGTGCGCGACAAGATGGGGCCGACGCAGTTCCACGCCAACGAGTACCTGGAGTCGGCCCGCGACCTGGGCGGCAAACGGGTCGTGGTGATCGGTGGCGGACAGTCCGGCGCCGAGGTGTTCCTCGACCTGATCAACCAGCCCGGCGACAAGCTGCCCCGCCGGGTCTCCTGGGTGTCGCGGCGCGGCAACTACTTCCCGATCGACGACTCGCCGTTCACCAACGACTACTACATGCCGTGCTACGCGGACTACTTCTTCGACCTGAGCCGCGAGGCCCGGCACACCTTCAACGAGCGCAACGTCCTGTCCAGCGACGGCATTTCGGAGAGCACGCTGAAGGAGATCTACCAGCGGGCCTACGTGCACCGGTTCGTGGAGAACAACGTCGACCTGGTCGGCCTGTACCCGAACCGCGAGGTCACCGAGGTCAGCAACGGGGTCTACGGCGGCTGGCAGGTGGCGTCGCGGCACAACGACCACCCCGAGTCCACCGAGGTGTTCGAGGCCGACGTGGTGATCTGGGCGACGGGCTTCCGGCCGACCCGGATGGACTTCCTCGACCCGATCGCCGACCGTCTGGAGCGCGACGGCGACGAACTGCGCATCGACGAGGACTACGCCGTGTACTGGGACGGGCCGGACGACCGCCGGGTGTTCGTGCAGAACGCCGCCCGCGGCCAGCGGGGCCTCGCCGACCCGAACCTGAGTCTGAACGCCTGGCGCAGCCAGCGCATCGCGGACCGGCTCGCGATGGTGTCGAGCAACGAGCAACTGCCGTCGTTCATCGAGTGGTCGAGCAAGCCACGCGCCGGGAGGACGCCATGACGGCCGAGCACGTCCGCGGCACCGTCGTCGTCGGCGCAGGCATCCTCGGGTGTGTCGTCGCTCGCGAGATCCTGGCCGCGGATCCCGGCGCCTCGGTGACCGTGGTCGACCGAGATCTCGTCGCCGGCGGCGCCAGCCGCCGGTCCGCGGGCCTGCACTTCCCCCGGGGCGCGAGCCCGGCGGTACGTGCCATGGCCGCCGAGAGCCAGCGCTACTACGCCGAACTCGTCGCCGCCCGCCCCGAGTTGCCGATCCACTCGCTCCCCATGACGGTCGTCGCGCCCGAGAGCACCGAGGCGCGGCTGCGCGAGGTGTACCTGCCCGAGGCGGACCTGCGGCGCGCTACCGGGGTGCCGGACGGCGTCACCGTGCCGGCCGGTTCGGCCGCCTGGACCGGGGACGGCTGCCAGTACGCCGACGTCCCCGCCCTCACCCAGGCCCTCGCCGCCGAGCTGCGGCCCGGCGTGGAGTTCCTGGAGGGCGTGACGGTGACCGGTGTGTCACCGGAGGCGGACGGGGTCCGGCTGTCCCTGGGCACCGGCGACACCCTCACCGCCGAACGGGTGGTGCTCGCGCCGGGTCCCTGGCTCGCCGCCAAGGCGTGGGCCCACCTGGTGGAACCCCTCGGGGCGCGGGTCAAGAAGATCGTCGCCCTGCACATCGAGGAGGCCCCGGGCAAGGACGACGGCGCGATCGTCCTCCAGGAGGAGGACGCCTTCCTGCTGCCGTACCGGCACCGGGGTCACTGGCTGTTCAGCTACACCTGCACGGAATGGGACGTGGACCCCGACACCGTGGAGCCGGGCCCCACCCCGGCCCATCTCGCCGAGGCCCGGGAGCTGCTGGAGCGGTACGCGCCCCGGCTGGCCGACCGCTGTGTCTCGGGCCGGGTCTTCTGCGACGCGTACGCGCCCGGCGGGGTCCCGCTGGTGCGGCCGCTCACCGACGACGGACGGGTCGTGTTCGCGGGCGCCGCCGGGGGCTCCGGATACCGGCTGGCCCCGGCCCTCGCGCGCGAGACCGTCCGTCTGCTCTCCCCGCAGCCCCCGTCCCGCACGGACCGGAAGGACACCGAGAAATGATCATCAGTACGTTCGACCCGCGCGCCCTGGCGCCCGCCTTCGGCATCGGCATGAGCAGTGTCGAGGGCCTCGGGGTGGGCGCCGGCTGGGGGCGGGTCACGCCGGGCGGGGCGTCGACCAGCCATCAGCACGACGAGACCGAGTTCTTCGTCATCGTCGCCGGGCAGGGCGAGTTCGTCGTGGACGGCCGCCGCCATCCGGCGAAGCCCGGCACGCTGGCCCTGTTCGAGCCCTTCGAGTCGCATGTCCTGGAGAACACCGGCGACAGCGACCTGGTCTTCCTCACCCAGTACTGGCGCGACCCGGTCCGGGCCATGAAGTCGGCCGGTGAGGAGCAGCGCCTCGCGTTCGGCGAGCGCCCGGTGTTCGTCTTCTCGACGCCGCCCACGCCCAACGGCGATCTGCACCTCGGGCATCTGTCCGGCCCCTATCTGGGCGCGGACGCGTTCGTCCGGTTCCAGCGGATGAACGGCACCGAGGCCTGGCATCTGACGGGCAGTGACGACTACCAGAGTTATGTGGTGGGCGCCGCCGACCGCGAGGGCCGCGCGCCCGCGGAGACCGCCGCGCACTACAGCGCCGAGATCGCGCGGACGCTGGCGCTGATGGACATCGTCCCGGACCAGTACACGGTCACCGACGCCGAGCCCGGCTACCGGCAGGGCCTTCAGGACTTCTTCACCCGGGTCGTCGGCTCGGGCTGGGCCACGGTCACCGAGCGGGACGCCCTGTTCGACGGCGAGAGCGGCCGCTATCTGTACGAGGTGGACGTCAAGGGCGGCTGCCCGGGCTGCGGTTCGGGCACCAGCGGCAACATCTGCGAGGAGTGCGGCGAGCCCAACACCGTGGTGGACCTGGCGGATCCGCGGTCCAACGCGTCGGACGCCGAGCCGCGGCGCGCCCCGCTGGCCCGCTGGTCGCTGCCGCTGCACCTGTTCCGCGAGGACGTCGCCGAGCATCACACGCACGGCCGGGTCCCGGCCCGGCTGCGGGAGCTCGGCGACCGGCTCTTCGCCCGCCCGGCGATGGACATCCCGCTCTCGCACCCGGCCGACTGGGGTGTGCCCCCGGCCGAGCAGGACGTCGACGGACAGGTCATCTGGGTCTGGCCCGAGATGTCGTACGGCTTCCTGCACGGCATCGAGTCGCTGGGAGTGCGGCTGGACCGCGGCTGGAAGGCGGCGGCGCCGGAGCAGGACTGGAAGATCGTCCACTTCTTCGGCTACGACAACAGCTTCTACCACTCGGTGCTGTACCCGGTGCTGTACAAGCTGGCCCACCCGGACTGGCGGCCGGACATCGACTACCACGTCAACGAGTTCTATCTGCTGGAGGGCGAGAAGTTCTCGACCAGCCGGCGGCACGCCATCTGGGGCAAGGAGATCCTCAACGAGGACACCGTCGACGCCGTTCGGTACTTCCTCAGCCGCACCCGGCCCGAGGGTGAGCGCACCAACTTCCGGCGCGCGGACTTCGAGTCGGCGCTCGACGACACACTGATCGGCACCTGGCAGCAGTGGCTGAACGACCTGGGCACGCGGGTCGCCAAGCAGTACGACGGCAAGGTGCCCGACGCGGGTGTCTGGACGCCGGAGCACTCGGCGTTCCTGGCCCGCCTGGGCGCCCGGCTCGACGCGGTCACCGGCGCGCTGCGCTCCGACGGCTTCAGCCTCAACGAGGCCGCGGCGGAGCTGGACGGGCTGGTCGAGGACACCGTGCGCTTCGCCCGCCGGGAGGCCCGCACCGCGCAGAGCGCCGGCTGGCAGGACGAGGCGCGTACGGCGATCGCCCTGGAGCTGGCCGCGGCCCGGCTGCTCGCCCACGCCGCCGCACCGCTGATGCCCCGCTTCGCGGGCCGGCTGGCCGGCGCGCTCGGGGTTCCGCAGCCGGCCGAGTGGCCGCGCACGGTGGAGCTCGTCGCCCCCGGCAGTGAGATCCGGCTCGCGGACGCGGTGTTCTTCAAGCCCGCGGCTGGCACCCGCCCGGAGTCGGACCGGTGACGCGGGAGACCCTCGGCCGGCTCGTCGCCACCGAACCGGCCGCCGGGAACATCTCCTTCGCCGGTCTCCAGGGCACCCGCACGCTCACCCTGTCCGACCTGTACCGGCGCTCCGGCCGGGTGGCCCGGTGGCTGCTCGACCGGGGGGTGCGCCCGGGTGACCGGATCGGCGTCCTCGGGGCCAACGGACCCGAGTGGGTGCTGCTCGACCTGGCGGCCCTGCGGCTGAAGGTGGAGACGGCCGGCCTCGAACCGGGCAAGTTCACGCCCACCGCCGACCTGCTGACCGACTACGGACTGACGTACCTGTTCGTCGACCGGCCGTCCGACGTGCCCGGCACGGTCACGATGAGCGAGGTGGCGGAGGCGGCCGGGCGCACCGACCTGGACGAGCCCGCGCTGCCGCCGGTGACGTGGGGTCCCAAGGACGTCACCACGATCAAGTTCACGTCCGGCAGCACCGGCACGCCCAAGGGGCTCGGCGCGACGGCGGGCAGCATCGACAGCTCACTGCGGGCCGTGCAGGAGATCTTCGAACACGGGCCGGGCGACGACCTGTTCGTGTTCCTGCCGCTCTCCCTGCTCCAGCAGCGCTACTGGATCTACTCGGCGCTGCTGCACGGCCACGACGTCACGGTCAGCACCTACGAGGCGGCCTTCGCGGCGCTGCGCCGGGCGCGGCCGACCGTGGTGATGGGGGTGCCGGCGTTCTACGAGACCGCCAAGCGCCAGATCGAGGCCAAGGCGCGCCGGGCGGCCTCCCTGGAGGAGGCGGCCCAGGCCGTGTTCGGCGACCGCGTCCGGTATCTGTGGACCGGGTCGGCGCCGGCGAACCCGAGCACCCTGCGCTTCTTCGACGAGGCCGGACTGCCCCTCTTCGAGGGCTACGGCCTCAACGAGACCTGCATCGTCACCAAGAACCACCCCAAGGCGCACCGCGAGGGCAGCGTCGGCCAGGTGCTCAGTGGCAAGGAGGTGCTGATCGACGAGGACGGCATCATCCACGTCCGCAGCGAGCACCCCGTCAACACCCGCTACACCTATGCACGGCCCGGTGACTCGGAGCGGGTGTTCGCCGCCGACGGCACGGTCCGCACCGGCGATCTCGGGCACCTCGACGAGGACGGGTTCCTGTTCGTGCGGGGCCGCGCGGACGACGTGATCGTGCTGGACAACGGCAAGAAGGTCGTCGTCCGGCCGGTCGAGGAGCAGATGAAGGCCGATGCGGCGATCGCCGACTGTGTGCTGTTCTGCCCCGGTCAGACCGAGCTGGTCGCGGTGGTCTCCCCCGCCCGCGTCCCCGCCGACCTGGACGCGATCGGCGCCCGGCTCGCCCTGACCAACGCCGCCGTCACTCCGGACGAGCGGATCAGCCGGGTGATCGTCGCCAACGAGCCGTTCAGTATCGGCAACGGCCTGCTCACCTCGCAGTACAAGCCGAAGCGGCAGCAGATCCTCGCCGCCCACCACACCGCCGTCCACGACCCCGAGGAGGGAATCCATGCCCGTTGAGCTGGAGACCGCCGCCCGCGAACAGCTCTCCGCCGTCCTGACCCACGAGGTCGACCCGGCGGCACTCGACCTCGACGCCGACATGGTCGGTCAGTACGCGCTGACCTCCCTCAACAAGGTGCTGTTCCTCACCGAGTTGTGCGAGAGCACCGAGGTCGACCTGTCGCACTTCACCGAGGACGACCTGGCCGGAATGAAGACCCTGCGTGACGTGACAGAGGCACTCGCGCGACATGCGGGTCCGGTGGGAAACTGAATCATGACCTGGGCCGACAAAGCGTCAACAGTCCTTGAGAACGAGCACGTCGAACTCCATCCGGTCACCGAGGCGGACCGTGAGGGAATTCGGGCCGTCGCGATGGACCCCCACATCTGGCGGTACTTCGTGGCGGCCGTGGAGAACGACGCCGACTTCAAGGTGTTCTTCGACACCTGCCTCGCCGACCAGGCCGCGGGCCGCCGGGTGGTGTTCGTCATCACCCACAAGGCCTCCGGCCGGATCGCCGGCAGTATGAGCTTCGGCAACCTGGCCGAGGCGGACGCCCGGCTGGAGATCGGCTGGTCCTGGCTGGGCCGGGACTTCCGCGGCGAAGGTGTCAACCGCTGGGCCAAGTACCTGATGTTGCGGCACGCCTTCGACCAACTCGGCGCCGAACGTGTCGAGTTCAAGACGGACATCCTCAACGAGCAGGCCCGCCACGGGCTGCTCAACATCGGCGCCACCGAGGAGGGCACCCTCCGCAGCTTCAACTACATGCCCGGAGGCCGCCGCCGCGACGCCATCTTCTACAGCGTCCTGCGCGCCGAGTGGCCGCGTGTGAGGGAGCACCTCCTGACCGACCCGGCGTGAAGCGACCGGAGGCGGTGCCGCTCGTGCAGCGGCACCGCCTCCGTTTTCACGTGGGCGTCGGGTCAGCCCTGGCGCGCCTTGAACCGCGGTTCCTTCTTGTTGATCACGAATGTCACGCCGCGCCGGCGCACCACCTGGGCGCCGGGCTTGTTCTTCAGCGAGCGCAACGACTTGCGCACCTTCATCGGGGTCTCCTCAAGATCGTACGGACCGTGGTGCCGTCGTCCGGAGCGGAGCGTCAGCGCTCCTCGCGGAAGAGGACGTGCTCGCCACGTACCGGGTCGTACTTGCGCAGGACCAGCCGGTCGGGGTCGTTGATCCGGCTCTTGCGGGTCACGTAGGTGACACCGGTTCCGGCCGTCGACCTCAGCTTCACGACGGGACGCGTGGTACTGCGTGCCATGGGGTTGCTCCTTTCACCGCCGCCCGGGTTCAGTGACCCGAACATGTCAGCCACCGGTCACAACGCGGACACCCCGCTCCGCATTCCCGGCGCCCCCGGCCCTCAGTGACCCGCGACCTTCGCCCGCTCGCGTGCCGTGCGCACGGCCACCGAGAGGCTCTCGATGTCGTAGGCGCCCTGGTGCCGGTGCCCGTTGACGAAGAACGTGGGTGTCCCCGCGACCTGGCTCAGGTCCGCGGAGTCCACGTCCGCTGCGATGCGCTCGGCGACGGCGGGCTGCTTCATGTCGAGCTCGAAGCGGTCCACGTCCAGACCGATCTCCCCGGCGTAGTCCAGGAGGTGGTCGATACGCAGCGCGCCCTGGTGGCTCATGAGGAGGTCGTGCATCTCCCAGTAGCGGCCCTGCGCGTCCGCCGCCTCAGCGGCCTCGGCGGCCACCTGCGCGTGCACGTGCACGTCCGTCAGGGGCAGGTGGCGCCACACGTACCGCACGTCACCGAAGTCGCCGAGCAGTTCGCGTACGACGGGCTCGGCCAGGCCGCAGTAGGGGCACTCGTAGTCCCCGTACTCCACCACGGTCACCGGCGCGTGCCGCGGGCCGCGGATGTGGTCGCGGTCGGGGTCGACCGGTACCGCCAGGTCGACGATGGTCTCGGAGTCGCCCAGGAGCGCCCGGCGCCGCAGCCGGGCGGGCAGCAGTGTGATCAGCCAGGTGGCGAGGCGGCTGAGCAGGAAGGCGCCGATCACCGCGCTCAGGATGCCGATCTTGGCGTTCTCCAGCTGGGTGCCCTCGAAGGCGAGCGTCGCGATGAGGAGGGAGACGGTGAAGCCGGTCCCGGCAAGGGTGCCGCCCACGGCCACGGCTCCCCAGCCGACGGGCAGCCGCAACCGCCCGCGGCCGAGCACGTGCGCCACCGCGGACGCTCCGAGGATGCCCAGCGGCTTGCCCACGACGAATCCGACGAGGATGCCGAGCGTGACGGGAGAGGTGAAGGCACGCCCCAGCTGGTCCGCGCTGAGCTGGATGCCGGTGTTGGCCAGCGCGAACAGCGGTACGACGACATAGCTCGTCCAGGGGTGGAACAGTCCCTGAAGCCGGTCGTTGGGCGAGATCGCCGAGGCGAGTCCGGCCCGGACCGAGCGGGCCAGCTCGGGTGTGGGCTGCTCGCGGAAGAGCCGGAACAGCCCGGTGGCGTGCTCCAGGTTCTCGCGCGCGGCCGGGTAGGCGTAGGTGATCAGCCCCATGGCGAGGCCGATCACCACCGGGTCCACGCCGGACTCCACCAGCGCGCCCCACGCCACGACGGCCAGCACCCCGTAGACCGCGCCGCGCCGCACTCCGAGCCGCCGTACGAGCAGGACGACGGCGAAGACGCCGATCGCGACGAGCAGGGCGGGTACGGAGATCCGGTCGCTGTAGGCGACGGCGATGACGCCGAGGGCGAGGAAGTCGTCGACGACGGTGATCGTGAGGATGAAGACCCGCAGCCCGCTCGGCATCCGCCGGCCGACGACGGCGAGCACGCCCAGGGCGAAGGCGGTGTCCGTGGACATGGCGGCGCCCCAGCCGTGCACGGTGCTCTCGCCCGCGTTGAACATCAGGTAGATCGCGACGGGCACGAGCATGCCCGCGGCGCCGGCCGCGAGCGGCAGGGCGAGCCGGCTGCGGTCGCGCAGCTCCCCCATGTCGAACTCGCGGCGGGCCTCAAGGCCCACCACGAAGAAGAACAGGGCCATCAGCCCGCTGTTCACCCATTCGCGCAGGGTCAGCGACAACTCGTGGCCGCCGAGCCCCACGGACAGGTGGGTGTGCCAGGACGACTCGTAGGTGCCGGGGGCCGCATTGGCCCACAGCAGCGCGGCGAGCGCCGCCGTCACCAGGACGGCGGCGCTTCCGGTCTCGGTGCGCAGAAACTCCCGCAGCGGCGAGCGGGAGCCGCCGCAGGACGTCTGACTGGTGTAGTCGCCGGGTGGGAAGACCATGCTCAGCGGCTCACTTCGTGATCGGTACGTGTTCCAGCTGCCGGATCGGGGCGTCCGGCCGCACTTGCAAGCAACATCACCGCTGCCGCCGTGATTCCGCACCCGGAGCGGGCCGGACGGGAGCCGGCCCAGCAGCCGCCGCAGCTGTCGTGGCCGGGTGACACCGGACTGCGGAACTTCGGCAGCCGTTCACCCGGCGTGACGGATGCCTCATACACCGATGTCCGCGGAAGGCTGGTCCTCGCCGCGCCGGGCACCGATCGTGGTCTGCATGAACGATCACGCCACGGCCCCCGCCGGCCACACCGCCCAGGAGCCCGCCGAGGTCCGCCGCTTCTGGGGCCGCCTCGGTCTGCCCGGTCTGATCGACGTCCACACGCACTTCATGCCGGTCCGTGTGCTCCACAAGGTCTGGGACTACTTCGACTCCCTCGGCCCGCTGACCGGCGGCCTGGCCTGGCCGATCACCTATCGCAGGGACGAGGCCGAACGCACCGCGCTGCTCAGGGAGTTCGGCGTCCGCGCGTTCACCGCGATGCTCTATCCGCACAAGCCCGGCATGGCCCGCTGGCTCAACGACTGGGCCGCCGAGTTCGCCGCGCGCACCCCCGACTGCCTGCACACGGCCACCCTGTACCCCGAGCCGGGTGTCGAGTCGTACGTCCGGGAGGCCGTCGAAGCGGGCGCCCGCGTGTTCAAGGCACACGTCCAGGTGGGTGCCTACGACCCCGCCGACGAACTCCTGCGACCGGCCTGGGGACTGCTGGCCGAGGCACGGATCCCCGTGGTGATCCACTGCGGTTCGGGTCCCGCGCCGGGCAAGCACACCGGACCGGAGCCCGTCGCCCGGGTCCTGGCCCGCCACCCCGGCCTGCGCCTGGTGATCGCGCACCTGGGCATGCCCGAGTACGCCGAGTTCCTGGATCTCGCCGAGCGACACGACGAGGTGCGGCTGGACACCACGATGGCGTTCACCGACTTCACCGAGGACTTCATGCCGTTCCCGCGCCACGCCGTACCGCGGCTCGCCGCGCTCGGCGACCGTGTGCTGCTGGGCACGGACTTCCCCAACATCCCCTATCCGTACATGGACCAGCTCCACGCGCTGGAGCGGCTGGACCTCGGGGACGCGTGGCTGCGGGCGGTGTGCCACGACAACGCGGCGCGGCTGTTCGGGATATGACGGGCATCCAGGGCGACGGCGTGGAACTCCTCCGGAGCCGGGCCGGCCTGAGGTGAGCCGGCGGTGACGCGTGGCCTGCCGCCGTCTGGCGCCCCCGTCTCCCGCTCCGGAACAATGCGGCCGTGCGGCTGCTTTCCTGCCGCGTTCAGGCCGTTGCCACGGTCGACCGCACGTTCTGGTCAACGTGAACAGCGGATTCCGACGGTGACGTTCGTGGAGGCGGTCATGGCCAATCTGGCGGAGTTCCTGGTGGAGTCGGCGCGGCGGCAGCCGGACCGGCCCGCGCTGCGGCTGGGGAGCGAGGTCACCACCTTCGCCGAACTCGACGAACGCAGCGCCCGCGCCGCCGCGTTACTGCGGGCCGAGGGGATACGGGTGGGTGACCGGGTCGCCCTGATGCTGCCGAACGTTCCCGAGTTCGTCGTCCTGTACTACGGCGTGCTGCGCGCCGGAGCGGTCGTGGTGCCGGTCAACCCGCTGCTCAAGACCCGGGAGGTCGAGTACCACCTGCGTGACTCGGGTGCCGGGTTGCTCTTCGCGTGGCATCGGACGCCAGGGGAGGACGAGCAGGGCGCGGCCGCCGCCGGCGTGCGGCACAGGAGCGTCGAGCCCACCGCCTTCGCCGCCCTGCTCGCCGGTCACGAACCGCTGCCGGAGGTGAGCGAGCCGGACGACGAGGACGTGGCCGTGCTGCTGTACACGTCCGGCACCACCGGCCGGCCCAAGGGCGCCACGCTCACCCACGCCGGGCTGCGGCACAACACCGAGGTCAACACCGTTCATGTGCAGCGGATGACGGCGAAGGACGTCGTCGTGGGCTGTCTGCCGCTGTTCCACATCTTCGGCCAGATCTGCACGATGAGCGTGAGCGTCCACGCGGGTGCCTCCCTCGTGCTGATCCCGCGATTCGATCCGGGGACCGTGCTGGAGGCCATCGTCCGTGACGGCGCGACGGTGTTCGAGGGTGTGCCAACCATGTACGCGGCACTGCTCCAGCACCCGTCGCAGGCCGACGTGTCCACCCTGCGGCTGTGCATCTCCGGCGGCGCCTCGCTGCCGGTGGAGGTGCTGCACGGCTTCGAACGGCGTTTCGGCTGTGTGGTGCTGGAGGGATTCGGCATGTCCGAGACCAGTCCGGTGGTGACGTTCAACCACCTCGACCGGCCGCGCAAGGCGGGGTCGATCGGCACCCCCATCAAGGACGTCGAGGTGCGGGTCGTCGACGACAAGGGCCAGGACGTGGCCACCGGCGAGATCGGCGAGATGGTGGTGCGCGGGCCGAACCTGATGAAGGGGTACTGGAACCGCCCGGAGGACACGGCTGCCGCGATCCCCGACGGCTGGCTGCGCAGCGGTGACCTCGCCCGCCAGGACGAGGACGGTTTCCTCTTCATCGTCGACCGCAAGAAGGACATGATCATCCGCGGTGGCTACAACGTCTACCCGCGCGAGATCGAGGAGGTGCTCCACGAGCACCCGGCCGTGGCGCTGGCCGCGGTGGTGGGCGTGCCGGACACACATCTCGGCGAGGAGGTGGCGGCAGCGGTGGTGTTGCGCCCTGAGGCACGGGCCACGCCCGACGAGCTGCGGCAGTTCGTCAAGGAGCGGGTGGCGGCGTACAAGTACCCGCGTGTGGTGTGGCTGGCGGACGAGCTGCCGACCGGGCCCACCGGCAAGATCCTCAAGGGGCGGATCCGCGTGCCGGTGCGGTGAGCGGCGGCCGGGCGTGACCTCACTGGCCGGCCCGGCCGCCGGGCGTCACATCACGCGCCCCGGCGTCACTTCAGGTGCCGGCCGAAGAACCGGTTCCCGTCCTCCACCTCGAACCACGGGGTGCCGGTGTGCCCGCCGAGGTTGGCGTGCAGCGTCTTCTCCTTCGTACCGAAGGAGTCGAACAGGTCCAGGGCGCGCTCGCGCGGGTTCCCCTCGTCGTCCCACTGCAACAGGAACAGCAGCGGGACGGTGACCTGCCGGGCCTCGTCGCGCTGGGCACGGGGCACATACCCTCCGGCGAAGAAGCCGGCGGCCGCGATACGTGGCTCGACCACCGCGAGCCGGATGCCGACGGCGGTCCACCCCGAGTACCCGACCGGTCCGCCGATCTCGGGCAGCGTGAGCAGGGCGTCGAGGGTGGTCCGCCAGTCCGGGACCGCCATCTCGACCAGCGGGCCGATGAAGGACTCGAAGATCTCGTCGACCGGCTCGCCGGCCTGCATCGCCCGGCGGAGCTCGATGCGGGCCTGCTCGTCGGCGGCGGAACGGGGCCGGTCACCGCACCCGGCGGCGTCGATGGAGGCCACCGCGTAGCCGTGGGCCGCGCAGTGCCGGGCCCGTGCCACCAGCCGGGACTGGGTCCTGGGCAGGCCGTTGTTGTGGGCCATCAGGACCAGCGGGACGGGTGCGGCCCCGGAGGCTCCGGCGGAGGCGGGAATCCACAGCGTGCCGGGGATCTCGCCGACGGTGAACTCGCGTTCGAGGACACCGTCGTCGAGGAGCTGTTCGGAAGTGAAGTACACGGTCGTGCCTTTCGGGAGTGCTCAGAGCGGCGCTCCCGGACGACCTGCCTAACGTCCGACCGTGACCCCGGAGGGGAGCACCCATGTCGATTCTGTGTTCACGGGTACCACCTCCTCGTCCTCACGCACGGCCACCGGCAACCTAGCCGTGGTCCCGCCGGTCCGCCAACAGGTTTTTCGCCGAAGGACGTGTGCGTACGGCGGCCGGCGCTACGGCGTCACGGGGCGAGCAGCAGGCTGTCGCCGCGCTCCTTGGCCGCGGCGTAACGCCGGGCCACGTCCTGCCAGTTGACGACGGCCCACATGGCGTCGATGAAGTCGACCTTCTGGTTCTTGTACTGGAGGTAGAAGGCGTGC